>NZ_CP108352.1:7217500-7531292 GCF_036237275.1 Streptomyces sp. NBC_01353
TTGCGAAGCTGAGAACTTAAGCGCCAGTAAACGGCGGTGGTAACTATAACCATCCTAAGGTAGCGAAATTCCTTGTCGGGTAAGTTCCGACCTGCACGAATGGCGTAACGACTTCTCGACTGTCTCAACCATAGGCCCGGTGAAATTGCACTACGAGTAAAGATGCTCGTTTCGCGCAGCAGGACGGAAAGACCCCGGGACCTTTACTACAGTTTGATATTGGTGTTCGGTTCGGCTTGTGTAGGATAGGTGGGAGACTTTGAAGCCGTGACGCCAGTCATGGTGGAGTCGCCGTTGAAATACCACTCTGGTCGTGCTGGATGTCTAACCTCGGTCCGTGATCCGGATCAGGGACAGTGTCTGATGGGTAGTTTAACTGGGGCGGTTGCCTCCCAAAGAGTAACGGAGGCGCCCAAAGGTTCCCTCAGCCTGGTTGGCAATCAGGTGTTGAGTGTAAGTGCACAAGGGAGCTTGACTGTGAGACCGACGGGTCGAGCAGGGACGAAAGTCGGGACTAGTGATCCGGCGGTGGCTTGTGGAAGCGCCGTCGCTCAACGGATAAAAGGTACCCCGGGGATAACAGGCTGATCTTCCCCAAGAGTCCATATCGACGGGATGGTTTGGCACCTCGATGTCGGCTCGTCGCATCCTGGGGCTGGAGTCGGTCCCAAGGGTTGGGCTGTTCGCCCATTAAAGCGGTACGCGAGCTGGGTTTAGAACGTCGTGAGACAGTTCGGTCCCTATCCGCTGCGCGCGTAGGAATATTGAGAAGGGCTGTCCCTAGTACGAGAGGACCGGGACGGACGAACCTCTGGTGTGCCAGTTGTCCTGCCAAGGGCATGGCTGGTTGGCTACGTTCGGGAGGGATAACCGCTGAAAGCATCTAAGCGGGAAGCCTGCTTCGAGATGAGTATTCCCACCTCCTTGAGAGGGTAAGGCTCCCAGTAGACGACTGGGTTGATAGGCCGGATGTGGAAGCCCAGTAATGGGTGGAGCTGACCGGTACTAATAGGCCGAGGGCTTGTCCTCAGTTGCTCGCGTCCACTGTGTTAGTTCTGAAGTAACGACCGTGTTGTCATCCGGTTGGTCAACTTCATAGTGTTTCGGTGGTCATAGCGTTAGGGAAACGCCCGGTTACATTCCGAACCCGGAAGCTAAGCCTTTCAGCGCCGATGGTACTGCAGGGGGGACCCTGTGGGAGAGTAGGACGCCGCCGAACAATTTTTAGCCTCAACCCCCGGACCTTGTCCGGGGGTTGAGGCATTTTTGCGTTCAGGGGACAACGGACCCCTGTGCGCAGGCCCGTCGTGGCTGAGGGTAAGGTCAGGGGGCATCATTGGCTCGTTCCCACAGGAGGCCCCCGGGTGGAGGTCCAGGAGACTCGCGTTCAGACGAACCGGGTCCTCACCATCCCCAACATCCTGAGCATGGCTCGCCTCGTCGGCGTGCCGCTCTTCCTGTGGCTGATTCTGCGACCTGTGTTCGGCGGTCCGAACAGCGATGGCTGGGCCTTGCTGGTGTTGATGCTCAGCGGCGTCAGCGACTATCTCGACGGTAAGCTCGCTCGGCGCTGGAACCAGGTCAGCAGCCTTGGCCGGCTCCTCGACCCGGCTGCCGACCGGCTCTACATCGTCTCCACGCTCGTGGGCCTCACCTGGCGGGAGATCCTGCCACTCTGGCTGATCCTCGCGCTTTTCGCCCGTGAGCTGATGCTGCTGGTGATGGTGGGTATCCTCCGCCGGCATGGCTATCCCCCGCCGCAGGTGAACTTCCTCGGGAAAGCTGCGACATTCAACTTGATGTACGCGTTCCCCTTGCTCCTGCTCAGTGACGGAACGGGCTGGCTTTCGTCACTCGCTGAAGTTTTCGGGTGGGCCTTCGCCGGATGGGGTACAACTCTGTATTGGTGGGCAGGGATCCTCTACGTGGTCCAGGTCCGTCGACTCGTCAAGGCGGATACCGCGGCCGATTGAGCCCGTCTGTCCTGTGCCGTGCAACGTCGCCGGCATGCACGAGGACGCCCGAGGGCCACTGAACGGACAGGTGAAGTCGGCAGGACCGTCGTCTCTTCAAGGAGGACGCTTCCGACATGAAGGCCGTCGTGATGGCCGGTGGCGAAGGTACGCGACTTCGCCCGATGACCTCAAGCATGCCCAAGCCTCTCCTGCCGGTGGCCAACCGGCCGATCATGGAGCACGTCCTGCGACTGCTCAAGAGGCACGGTCTCACCGAGACCGTCGTCACCGTGCAGTTTCTCGCCTCGCTCGTCAGGAACTACTTCGGTGACGGCGAGGAGCTCGGAATGGAGCTCACGTACGCCAACGAGGAGAAACCTCTCGGCACCGCGGGGAGTGTGAAGAACGCCGAGGAGGCGTTGAAGGACGATGCCTTCCTCGTCATCTCGGGAGACGCACTCACCGATTTCGACCTCACCGATCTGATCGCCTTCCACAAAGAGAAAGGCGCTCTCGTCACCGTCTGTCTGACGCGTGTCCCGAATCCGCTGGAATTCGGCATCACGATCGTGGACGAGGAAGGACAGGTCGAGCGTTTTCTCGAGAAGCCGACCTGGGGACAGGTCTTCTCGGACACCGTGAACACGGGCATCTACGTCATGGAGCCCGAGGTCTTCGACTACGTGGAGGCCGACACATCTGTCGACTGGTCGGGTGATGTCTTCCCGCAGCTCATGAAGGAAGGCAAGCCGATCTACGGCTATGTCGCCGAGGGCTACTGGGAGGACGTCGGGACCCACGAGAGCTACGGCAAGGCGCAGGCCGACGTGCTCGAAGGAAAAGTCCAGGTCGAGCTCGACGGCTTCGAGATCTCGCCCGGTGTGTGGGTGGCGGAAGGAGCGGAGGTCTCTCCTGACGCCATCCTTCGGGGGCCGCTGTACATCGGCGACTACGCGAAGGTCGAAGCGGGAGCCGAGATCCGCGAGCACACCGTCATCGGTTCGAACGTGGTGGTGAAGAGCGGCGCCTTCCTTCACAAGGCAGTCATCCACGACAACGTCTACATCGGGCAGCAGAGCAATCTGCGTGGCTGCGTGATCGGGAAGAACACCGACATCATGCGGGCCGCCCGGATCGAGGACGGTGCCGTCATCGGCGACGAGTGCCTCGTCGGTGAGGAATCGATCGTTCAGGGGAACGTCCGCGTCTACCCCTTCAAGACCATCGAGGCCGGCGCCTTCGTCAACACCTCGGTCATCTGGGAGTCCCGCGGCCAGGCCCATCTCTTCGGGGCGCGCGGGGTCTCCGGGATCCTGAACGTGGAGATCACGCCCGAGCTGGCCGTACGGCTCGCGGGGGCGTACGCCACGACGCTGAAGAAGGGCGCGACCGTCACCACCGCGCGTGACCACTCCAGGGGTGCCCGCGCCCTGAAACGTGCGGTGATCTCGGCGCTCCAGGCCAGCGCCATCGACGTGCGCGACCTGGAGAACGTACCTCTGCCGGTGGCACGGCAGCAGACTGCCCGGGGAAGCGCGGGCGGGATCATGCTGCGGACCACGCCCGGTGTGCCGGACTCCGTGGACATCATGTTCTTCGACGAGCGCGGTGCGGATCTGTCGCAGGCCGGGCAGCGCAAGCTGGACCGGGTCTTCGCACGTCAGGAGTACCGGCGGGCGTTCCCGGGCGAGATCGGTGACCTCTCCTTCCCGGCGAGCGTCTTCGACTCGTACACCGGCTCGCTGCTGCGGAACGTCGACACCTCCGGGGTCGCCGAGGCCGGCCTGAAGGTGGTCGTGGACGCCTCCAACGGCAGTGCGGGGCTCGTTCTTCCGAGCCTCCTCGGCCGGCTCCAGGTGGACTCGCTGGTGATCAACCCGGGGCTCGACGAGTCGAGGCCCACGGAGTCGTCGGAGACCAGGCGGGCCGGGCTTGTACGGCTCGGGGAGATCGTGGCGTCGGCACGGGCCGCGTTCGGGGTGCGCTTCGACCCGGTGGGTGAGCGGCTGTCGCTCGTCGACGAGCGTGGCCGGATCATCGAGGACGACCGCTCGCTCCTGGTGATGCTCGACCTGGTGGCCGCCGAGCGGCGCTCGGGGCGGGTGGCTCTGCCGGTGACGACCACGAGGATCGCCGAGCAGGTCGCGGCGTACCACGGCACGCAGGTGGAGTGGACGACGACCTCGCCCGACGATCTGACGAGGGTCGGCCGCGAGGAGTCCACGATCTTCGGCGGCGACGGTCGCGGCGGGTTCATCATTCCGGAGTTCAGCAGCGTCTTCGACGGTGCCGCCGCGTTCGTACGGCTCATCGGTCTGGTGGCGCGTACGCAGCTCACGCTGAGCCAGATCGACGCACGCATCCCGCGGGCGCATGTCCTGCGGCGGGACGTCGCGACGCCGTGGGCCGTGAAGGGGCTCGTGATGCGCCGGGTGGTGGAGGCTGCCGGGGACCGTTCGGTGGACACCACCGACGGGGTACGGGTCGTGGAGGCGGACGGTCGCTGGGTGATGGTTCTGCCCGACCCGGCCGAGGCCGTCACCCATCTGTGGGCCGAGGGGCCGGACGACTCCTCCGCCCAGGCCCTGCTCGACGAGTGGTCGAACGTGGTCGAGAGTGCAGGTCACTGACGGTTGGGGCGGAAGTGCCGGGAGGTGTCCTGCGGACACCTCCCGGCACTTCGGTGGGGCCATTCGGCGGTAGCACCCCCGACGTGCGACGATGTGCGGCATGTCGCAGCAGCACCCCGTTCGGAGCACCGGATCACCGCCGCCGCGTCCGGACGCGTCCATGTCGCTGCTGAACAACGTGATCGACCACGCGCTCGACGACGGTTACGCGGAGGCCTCGGCCCGGCGTGCGGCGGAGGGCGGCGGGCTGCCGCGGACGCTGCGGGCCAAGCTCGGCCTGGCGGCCGGGCTCGTGCTCGCGGCGGCGGTGGTGACCGTGGGCGCCGCGGAGGCGCGGATCTCCGCGCCGGTCGTCGCCAAGGAGCGGCAGGAGCTCATCGGCCGGATCGACGCGGAGACCGCCGCGGCCGACAAGCTGGAGCAGGACGTCGAGAAGATCCGCGCCGAGGTCGGCGAGCGGCAGCGCAAGGCGCTGGAGCAGCACGGCGGTGACCAGGCCGAGCTGGTGGCGCTGCTGTCGGGGGCGACCCCGGTGCACGGTCCGGGTGTGAAGCTCGTGGTCGACGACGCCAAGGACACCGAGCAGGGTGGCGGGGGTCCCCGGGAGAGCAGCGGGTTCTCCGACACGGGCCGGGTCCGTGACCGTGACATGCAGCGGGTCGTCAACGGGCTGTGGGAGTCGGGCGCCGAGGCCGTCTCGATCAATGGTCAGCGGCTGACGTCGCTGTCCGCGATCCGGGCCGCGGGCGACGCCATACTGGTCGACAACAAGCCGCTCGTGCCGCCGTACACGGTGCTTGCGGTGGGGGACGGGCAGCGGCTCAGCACCGCGTTCCAGGACAGCGCCGACGGCCAGTACCTGCACGCGCTGCAGGAGAACTTCGGGATCCGCACCAGCATCTCGGCCGAGACGGACGTGCGTCTGCCGGCCGCGCCGAGCCTGATCGTACGTACAGCAGAGCCGAGGGGAGCCGGGGCCGCCAAGCCCACCGGGCAGGCCACGGCCGACACAGGGAAGGGCACATCTTGATCGCCGTACTGGGCCTGATCGTGGGAGTGGTGGTCGGACTGTTGGTCCGGCCCGAGGTTCCGGCGGTGGTCGAGCCCTATCTTCCGATCGCCGTGGTCGCCGCCCTCGACGCGGTCTTCGGCGGCCTGCGTGCCATGCTCGACGGAATCTTCGTCGACAAGGTCTTCGTGGTCTCCTTCCTGTCGAACGTGGTGGTGGCCGCGCTGATCGTCTTCCTCGGCGACAAGCTGGGCGTCGGCGCGCAGCTGTCGACCGGTGTCGTCGTCGTGCTCGGCATCCGCATCTTCTCCAACGCCGCCGCCATCCGGCGGCACGTGTTCCGGGCGTGAAGCGATGAGCAACGACGTGCACCCCGAGACGCCGGAGAACCCGGACGACGACAAGGCGACCCCGTCGACCCCCGCCGCCCCCGAGAAGCAGCAGACCGGGCGGCAGCGGCTGGCCGCGGGTCTGTGGCCGCCGCGCGTGAGCCGGGCCCAACTCATCGTCGCCCTGCTGTTGTTCGTCCTCGGCCTGGGTCTTGCCATTCAGGTCCGATCCACCAGCGACAACAGTGCGCTGCGCGGCGCCCGTCAGGAGGATCTGGTCCGTATCCTCGACGAGCTCGACGACCGTACACAGCGCCTGGAGGACGAGAAGGCGCGTCTGGAGAACCAGCGCTCCGAGCTGGAGTCCAGCTCGGACCAGGCCGAAGAGGCGCGCAAGCAGACCCAGGAGAAGGAGCAGCAGCTCGGCATCCTGGCCGGCACGGTCGCCGCCGAGGGGCCGGGCATCACACTGACCGTCGCGGGCGCGGCGGCGGCCGTCGAGTCGGACATGCTCCTCGACGCGATCCAGGAGCTGCGTGCCGCGGGCGCCGAGGCGATCCAGATCAACGACGTACGGGTGGTCGCGGACAGTTACTTCTCCGGTGCGGGCAGTGACATAGAGATCGATGGAACGAAGGTGACCGCTCCGTACGTCTTCAAGGTCATCGGCAAGCCCGAGGATCTCGAGCCGGCGCTCAACATCCCCGGTGGAGTCATTCAGACACTGGAGAAGGAGCAGGCCACGGCGACCGTGGCCAAGTCCGAGAAGATCGTTGTGGATGCCTTGCGACCTGCGAAGCGGCCTGACTACGCTCAGTCGTCCTCGCAGTGAGGCGGGGGTGCATGGCGGTCGCGCGACAAGGGGAAGACGTTGCGGGGGGTCGCCGCATCACAAGCGTGGTGCGTGGTGGAAACTGTCCGGAGGATACGGACGTTGTGAAGGTGTCCGGGTCGGCAGGTGTGTTCATTCAGGGTTCGTCCTGCCCCACGGGCGGGTCTGTTTCGGTCAAGGGGAATCGCCCGTGAGTTTTTTTGCGAAGTTGTTCGGCAAGAGCGCACGCGAGGACGGCGGCAACGCCAAGCACCGCGCGCCGCGCCATGCCCAGAGCGAGGAACAGGGCGGCGAGCGTCCGCTGTTCCGTGATGAGGTCGGCGGCGAGGGCGGAGATGTCGCGGGCGCGCACGGCGCGTCGTCTGTTGACCCTGCCGGTGCCGGCCGCATAGGTTTCGGGGAACCATCGACCTCAAGTACGGGTGGAGGGTTCACCCCCGATCCGTATGCGACCCAGACCTCCGCGGGTCAGCCGCGGCAGGAGGATGCGTCCATGCCGGTGTGTACGAGGTGCGGTCACCGCAACACCGCGGACAGCCGTTTCTGCTCCCACTGCGGCACGCCGCTGCGGGGCGGGGCGCCCGTGGAGCGCGCGTCCGAGACGACGTCGACGATCTCGATCTCGGGCCTTGAGGCGTACGACGCCGAGGTCACGGGTCAGACCGCCATGCCGTCCCTGTCGCCCGAGGCCCTGGCGGCCGTCGAGGCCCTTCCGTCCGGTTCGGCCCTGCTCGTCGTGCGGCGCGGCCCGAACTCGGGTAGCCGGTTCCTGCTGGACAGCGAGCTGACCACGGCCGGCCGTCACCCGCAGAGCGACATCTTCCTCGACGACTTCACCGTGTCGCGGCGCCATGTCGAGTTCCGGCGGGCGCAGGACGGCAGCTTCACCGTCGCCGACGTCGGCAGCCTCAACGGCACCTACGTCAACCGTGAGCCGATCGAGTCGGTCGTTCTGTCCAACGGCGACGAGGTGCAGATCGGCAAGTACCGGCTGGTCTTCTACTCGAGCCAGCGGGGCGTGTGACGCCTCCGGGAAGACTTCAGGGAAGGTCCATGCTGCGAACACCGACGGGCGGTGCCGGACTCGGCACCGCCACCGCGGGCGACCGGCTGGTCAGCATCGGGACGGTGCTGAACCAACTGCGTGACGAATTTCCCGAAGTGACCATTTCCAAGATCCGGTTCCTGGAGGCCGAGGGGCTCGTCGAGCCCCGGCGGACGGCCTCCGGCTACCGGAAGTTCAGCCCGCAGGACGTGGAGCGGCTCGCCCGGATCCTGCGGATGCAGCGGGACCACTATCTTCCGCTGAAGGTCATCCGGGAGCATCTCGACGCCCTCGCCCGGGGTGAGCAGATCAAGCTCCCGTCCCCCAGCCCGCAGCGGGATCTGCTCGACGGGCCCTGGGAACCGGAGGGCGACCGTCCCACAGCCACGCGGGTGGGACGGGCCGAGCTCCTCGCCGCCGCCGAGGTGAGCGAGGACGAGCTCGCGGAGTGGGAGTCGTACGGGCTCATCGCCGCGGGGGGCGAGGGCGGCTACGACGCCGAGACCGTCACGGTCGCCAGACTTGTCGCGGATCTGGGGAGATTCGGTCTGGAACCGAGACACCTCAGGGCGGTCAAAGCGGCCGCCGACCGCGAGGCGGGTCTGGTCGAACAGGTGGTCGCGCCGCTGCGCCGGCACCGTAACCCGCAGACCAGAGCACATGCGGAGGCCACCGCGAAGGAGCTCGCCGGGCTCTCCATCCGGCTGCACGCGGCACTGGTCCAGACCGCTCTGGGGCTCCGGCTCCAGTGATCTTGTAGGGGCCCGACTACCCAAACCGGTCGGGCACGTCCTAGGGTTGCTGTGTGAACGAGCTCGACGTTGTGGGTGTCCGGGTGGAAATGCCCTCCAACCAGCCGATCGTGCTCCTGCGTGAAGTGGGAGGCGATCGGTACCTCCCCATCTGGATCGGACCGGGTGAGGCGACCGCGATCGCCTTCGCCCAGCAGGGCATGGCCCCTGCCCGGCCGCTGACGCACGACCTCTTCAAGGATGTCCTTGAAGCCGTGGGCCAGGAGCTCACCGAGGTCCGCATCACGGACCTCCGTGAAGGCGTCTTCTACGCGGAGCTGGTCTTCGCCAGCGGCGTCGAGGTGAGCGCCAGGCCCTCCGACGCGATAGCGCTCGCGCTGCGCACCGGGACGCCGATCTACGGCAGTGACGGTGTGCTCGACGACGCCGGTATCGCGATTCCGGACGAGCAGGAGGACGAGGTGGAGAAGTTCCGCGAGTTCCTCGACCAGATCTCCCCCGAGGACTTCGGGTCCAGCAGCCAGTGAGGTCCAGCAGCCACTGAGACGGGCCGGCCGTGGGTCGGCCACCGGCCGTCGTGCGCCGGGTGCGGTCAGGGCATTCGAGTAGCCTTTCCCCGGAGAGAGATACGGGAAACCACTCTCAGGGTGATTATCACTCGGCGTGCCGAGTGTGGCGATCGTTGACGCACCCCGAGTGACTGCCTACCTTCGTGTGGGCAGGTCAAGGACGGAGGGTCGGCGTGATGAGCAGCGGCGACGGTACGGCAGGGGGCTCTCTCGGGCGTGCGCCCGGGGAGAACGGTCCGTATCCGCTTCACGGCAGTGTGGGCGACTTCGGTACGGACGTGAGTGCGGGCGCGGCTGCGGCATCCGGGACGGACGTGGTGGGTTACCGCGGCCCGACGGCGTGTGCGGCGGCCGGGATCACCTATCGCCAGCTGGACTACTGGGCGCGCACCGGCCTCGTCGAGCCGAGCGTGCGGCCCGCGTACGGATCCGGGACACAGCGGCTGTACAGCTTTCGGGACGTCGTCGTTCTCAAGATCGTCAAACGGTTCCTGGACACCGGGGTCGCGCTGCAGAACATCCGGGCCGCGGTGCAGCATCTGCGCGCACGAGGCTTCCGCGACCTGGAGCGCATGACGCTGATGAGCGACGGAGCCACGGTCTACGAGTGCTCATCGCCGGACGAGGTCGTCGACCTGCTCCAGGGTGGGCAGGGCGTTTTCGGGATCGCGGTGGGCGTGGTCTGGCGCGATGTGGAGGCGGCACTCTCGCAGCTGCACGGGGAGCGCGTCGACACCGGTGAGACGCTGATCGGCCACAACCCGAGTGACGAGCTCGCGCGGCGGCGGCGGGACCGGGCGGTCTGAGCCTCACGCGGTCTGTGGCGTGCCCGTACGTGCGTGCGGGTCGAATGTCAGTGGCGTAGGGCAGCATCGGAGATGTGAGAGCCGCGCCGACGATTCTGCATCTGGACATGGATGCCTTCTTCGCCGCCGCCGAGCAGGCGGCGAAGCCGAGTCTGCGCGGAAAGCCGGTGGTGGTCGGAGGGCTGGGCCCGCGCGGGGTCGTCGCCACCGCCTCGTACGAGGCGCGGCGCTTCGGGGTGCACTCCGCGATGCCGATGGCGCAGGCTCGGCGGCGGGCGCCCAATGCCGCCTATCTCGTGCCGCGCTTCAGCTTCTACCGGGGGATCAGCGAGCAGGTCATGGAGCTGCTCGGGCGGCTGTCGCCGCTCGTGGAGCCCCTGAGCCTGGACGAGGCCTTCGTCGACCTGGAGGCCGGGGGTGTGGCCGACGACAGGGGGAGCGCGCGGGAGGCCGGTGAGCGGCTGCGCAAGGACATTCTCGCCACCACGGGGCTGACGGGGTCGGTGGGGCTCGCCGGGTCCAAGATGCTGGCGAAGATCGCCTCGGAGGAGGCCAAGCCTGATGGTCTGGTGCTGATCGAGCCGGGGACCGAGCGGGAGTTGCTGGGGCCGAAGTCGGTGCGGATCCTGCCGGGCGTGGGGCCGGCCACCGGGGAGCATCTGCGGCGGGCCGGGATGACGACGGTGTCGGACCTCGCGGAAGCGGGCGAGGACGAGCTTGTACGGCTCCTTGGGCGGGCGCACGGTGCCTCCCTGTACCTGATGGCCCAGGGGTACGACGATCGGCCCGTGGTGGCCGAGAGGGACACGAAGTCGGTGTCGGTGGAGGACACCTTCGACGTGGACCTGCACGACCGGGTACGAATCCGGATCGAGGTGGAGCGGCTCGCCGAGCGGTGCGTGGGGAGGCTGCGGGCCTCGGGCCACTCGGGGCGGACGATCGTGCTGAAGGTGCGGCGGTTCGACTTCTCGACGCTGACGCGTTCCGAGACGCTGCGGGGGCCCACGGACGACCCGGTCGTGGTGCGGGAGGCCGCAGGGCGGCTGCTCGAGGGGGTGGACACGACGGGCGGGGTCCGGCTGCTGGGGGTGGGGGTGAGCGGCCTCGCGGACTACACGCAGGAGGATCTGTTCGCCCAGGCGGCGGAGGCGGCAGGGCCGGGGCCGGTGGAGCGGTCCGAGGAGGTCGCGCCCGTCGAGGTGGCCGGTGAGCCGGCGGCGCCCGCCGAGCGGCGGTGGTCGCCCGGGCACGACGTACGGCATGCGATGTACGGCCCCGGGTGGGTGCAGGGCAGCGGGGTGGGGCGGGTCACCGTGCGCTTCGAGGAGCCCGGGTCGGCGCCGGGGCGGGTGCGGACGTTTCTCGTGGACGACCCGGAGCTGGAGGCGGGGGAGCCGCTGCCGCTGGTGGGGGGTGCACCCGGCCTTCGGCCGGGCTTGTCGCTCCCACCCTCCCCCTGAGCTTCGCCAGGGGGTACCCCCATCGCGCTTCGCTTGCCTGTGCAGACGGGGTGACGGAGCTGCGGGTCATCCCGTCGGTGCTGCCGCGCCGTCGGCGGGCGTCGGGAGGAACGCGCGGAGGCTGGTGGCAGGCGTGCGGGTTGTTCCGTGGTGCCGCACCGTCGGCGACTGCGGGAGAACGTGCGGTAGCCCTTGGCAGGCGGGTGGGATTGATCGCTCGTGGTCGCGCCTCGCCGTCGGCGGCGCGCGGGCGGGCGGTCGCGGCGAGGTCGTCGGGCGCGCCTTCTCCTGGTCCGTCGGACGGGAGCCGTCAGTTCTCCTCCTGGCCCGCCAGGCGGCCGAAGTCGCGGTCCGGGGGTGGTGGGGGGAGGGTGATGTTGTAGTGGCGGTAGAGCTGGATCTCCTGCTCGGGGGAGAGATGGCGGCCCACGCCGAAGTCCGGGGCGTCCTTGATCAGGGACCGGTCGTACGGGATGTGGAGGCCGTCCTTGGCCAGCTCGCTCGGCTCCAGGGGGACGAACGCGTCCCGGCTGAAGAGGCCCGTGCGCACCGCGGCCCACTCCGGGACACCGGTCGCGTCGTCCAGGTACACCTCGTCCACGGTGCCGATCTTGTGTCCATCGCGGTCGTACGCCTTGCGGCCGATCAGGCTGCGCGGATCGATGTCGGTCTGCACGGTCCCTCCAACTGGTCGCAACTGCTCTAAGACTACGAAAGTGCACATCTGGGATGTCGGCCACTTGAGCGATGTCTTCGGGAACCTCGCTGGTAGGCTGGCTGTGGCTGTCGACCCTGTGCGGGAGAGTCCTCCGGAGAAACCTTTCGGAGGCGCCGAAGGAGCAACTCCTCCCCGGAATCTCTCAGGCCCCTGTACCGCACGGACGAGGTCACTCTGGAAAGCAGGGCGGACGTCCGACGACATCCGCCCTCACCGACGGTGAAAGCCGGCGAGCCTCTTCGGCGTGCCGGTGAAACTCTCAGGTTGAGATGACAGAGGGGGAGGCCGTCCGGGCACCCGCGCCGTTGGTGCCCCTCGCAGGTCGTGACGACCAGGAGGCCTCCGTACATGACCGCCAACCGCATTCCGCTCTCCGAACTCGAACAGGGCATCCCGTTCGAGCAGCGGCACATCGGGCCCGACGCCGAAGCACGGGCCAAGATGCTCGCGCAGGTCGGCTACGGCTCCCTCGACGAGCTCACGGCCGCCGCCGTGCCGGACGTGATCAAGAACGCCGAGGCGCTCGGTCTGCCCTCCGCCCGTACCGAGGCCGAGGTCCTCGCCGAGCTGCGTGAGCTCGCCGACCGCAATCAGGTCCTCGCCCCCATGATCGGCCTGGGTTACTACGGCACCTTCACCCCGCCGGTGATCCTCCGCAACGTCATGGAGAACCCGGCCTGGTACACGGCGTACACGCCCTACCAGCCGGAGATCTCGCAGGGCCGTCTGGAAGCGCTGCTCAACTTCCAGACCATGGTCGCCGACCTCACCGGTCTGCCCACCTCCGGTGCCTCCCTCCTCGACGAGGGCACCGCGGCCGCCGAGGCCATGGCGCTCTCCCGCCGCGTCGGCAAGGTCAAGAACGGTGTCTTCCTCATCGACGCCGACGCCCTCCCGCAGACCATCGCCGTCATCGAGACCCGCGCCGAGCCGACCGGTGTCGAGGTCGTCGTCGCGGACCTGTCCGACGGCATCCCCGCCGAGATCGCCGAGCGCGGTGTCTTCGGTGTGCTCATCCAGTACCCGGGTGCCTCCGGTGCCGTCCGCGACATCAAGCCGCTGATCGACGCCGCCCACGAGCTCGGCGCCATCGTCACCGTCGCCGCCGACCTGCTCGCGCTGACCTTGCTCACCTCGCCCGGCGCGCTCGGAGCCGACATCGCCGTCGGCACCACCCAGCGCTTCGGCGTCCCGATGGGCTTCGGCGGACCGCACGCCGGCTACATGGCCGTCCAGGACAAGCACGCCCGTTCCCTCCCCGGCCGCCTCGTCGGCGTCTCCGTCGACGCCGACGGCAACCGGGCGTACCGCCTGGCGCTGCAGACCCGCGAGCAGCACATCCGCCGTGAGAAGGCCACCAGCAACATCTGCACCGCGCAGGTGCTGCTCGCCGTCATGGCCGGCATGTACGCCGTCTACCACGGCCCCGACGGCCTCAAGGGCATCGCGCAGCGCACCCACCGGTACGCGGCGATCCTCGCCCAGGGTCTGAAGGCCGGCGGTGTCGAGGTCGTCCACGGCGACTTCTTCGACACCCTCACCGTCCGCGTGCCCGGCAAGGCCGCCGAGGCCGCCGCCGCCGCCCGCGAGACCGGCGTCAACCTGCACCTCGTCGACGCCGACCACGTGTCGATCTCCTGCGACGAGACCACCGGGCGCGCCCAGCTCGCCGCCGTGTGGGCCGCCTTCGGTGTCGACGCCGACATCGAGGCCCTGGACGCCGCCACCGAGGACGCGCTGCCCGCCGAGCTGCTGCGCTCGGACGCGTACCTGACCCACCCGGTCTTCCACGCGCACCGCTCCGAGACGTCGATGCTGCGCTACCTGCGCAAGCTCGCCGACCGCGACTACGCGCTCGACCGCGGCATGATCCCGCTCGGCTCCTGCACCATGAAGCTGAACGCGACCACCGAGATGGAGTCGGTGACCTGGCCGGAGTTCGGCCAGATGCACCCCTTCGCCCCGATCGAGCAGGCGCAGGGCTACCTCACGCTCATCACCGAGCTGGAAGAGCGTCTCGCCGAGGTCACCGGCTACGACAAGGTGTCGCTCCAGCCCAACGCCGGTTCGCAGGGGGAGCTGGCCGGCCTGCTGGCCGTCCGCGCCTACCACCGCGCCAACGGCGACGAGCAGCGCACCGTCTGCCTCATCCCGTCCTCCGCGCACGGCACGAACGCCGCCTCCGCGGTCATGGCCGGCATGAAGGTCGTCGTCGTCAAGACCGCCGACGACGGTGAGGTCGACGTCGCGGACCTGCGTGCGAAGATCGAGCAGTACCGCGACGAGCTGTCCGTGCTGATGATCACCTACCCGTCCACGCACGGTGTGTTCGAGGAGCACGTCGCCGACATCTGTGCCGAGGTGCACGACGCCGGCGGCCAGGTGTACGTCGACGGTGCCAACCTCAACGCGCTGGTCGGTCTGGCCAAGCCGGGCAAGTTCGGCGGCGACGTCTCGCACCTGAACCTGCACAAGACCTTCTGCATCCCGCACGGCGGCGGCGGCCCGGGCGTCGGTCCGGTCGGTGTGCGCGCGCACCTCGCGCCGTACCTGCCGAACCACCCGCTGCAGCCCACCGCCGGTCCGGAGACGGGCGTCGGCCCGATCTCGGCCGCCCCGTGGGGCTCGGCCGGCATCCTGCCGATCTCGTGGTCGTACGTGCGTCTGATGGGTGGCGAGGGACTCAAGCGGGCCACGCAGGTGGCCGTCCTCGCGGCGAACTACATCGCCAAGCGCCTGGAGCCCCACTACCCGGTGCTCTACACCGGTCCGGCCGGTCTGGTCGCCCACGAGTGCATCGTCGACCTGCGCCCGCTGTCCAAGTCGACCGGTGTCAGCGTCGACGACATCGCCAAGCGCCTGATCGACTACGGCTTCCACGCGCCGACGATGTCGTTCCCGGTGGCCGGCACGCTGATGATCGAGCCGACCGAGTCCGAGGACCTGACCGAGCTCGACCGCTTCTGCGACACGATGATCGCGATCCGGAACGAGATCGAGAAGGTCGCGTCGGGCGAGTGGCCGGCGGACGACAACCCGCTGCGCAACGCTCCGCACACCGCGGCGGCGCTGGGCGGCGAGTGGAAGCACGCCTACACCCGTGACGAGGCGGTCTTCCCGGCCGGTGTCTCGGCCGCGGACAAGTACTGGCCGCCGGTCCGCCGTATCGACGGTGCGTTCGGTGACCGCAACCTGGTCTGCTCCTGCCCGCCGCTGGACGAGTACGACAACTGAGCACGGGCGCGAGCGCGAGCATGGGCTGAGCGCCATCGGCAACCGGGCATGAGTCAGGGCCGGTTCGGAGAGTTCTCCGGGCCGGCCCTTTGCGTGTTCCCTCGTACGGTGCGGTGCCCGACGTGCCCTGTCGTCAGGCGGCGGTCGTCACCCGGCCCGCCGTCAGCGGGCGGTGCGGGGCGATGATCTGTCCGTCCGGCAGCAGTTCACCGGTGTCCTCGAAGAGCAGGACCCCGTTGCACAGCAGGCTCCAGCCCTGCTCCGGGTGGTGCGCCGTCAGTCGTGCCGCCTCCCGGTCGGCGGAGTGGGCGGTGGGACAGGCAGGCTGGTGCTGGCACATGGATGGGTTCTTTCGCTGCGTCGTGGTGTCTGTCGTCCTGCGGCTCGATGCGGTGCTCATGGCCGCCCCCCGTTGTCGGTTCGGTTGGTCCAGTGTTCCCCTACGGACGTCGATCCGCAGGTATTTCACGGCAGCTCTTCCTACTGCATGAAGACGTATCACCCGCGCGGGCGGTTCAACTCAACTGGGAGGTCTCTTCGGATGGTTCGGGGTAGTCCTGGCGGGCTAGTCCGTAAGAGGCGGGGTGTTCGACAGCGGCGTTCGGGCAGCGCGGCGCCCCGCGGCCCGGTCGGCCCGCGGGGCGTGCACGCTTCGGATGAGCTTCGGGTGCGGTGGTTCAGGCCGGCGCCGGAGTGCCGAACAGCGGTGGCGGCGCGAGGCGCAGGGTCAGGACGGGCAGCAGGTCGGCGACCCGGTGCGGACGGTGGGAGGCGATACCGGGCGGCGCCGGGGCGAGCGGGACGAGGAGGTCGGCGGGCGCGGGCGAGGCGGACGCCCCGTCGGCCTCCGTGTCTCCGTGGAGCCACAGCGTCAGCATGTACAGGCCCGGTACGGAGAGCAGGCGCGGCTGGTACGACGTGGGCAGCGTCTCGGCCTGGAGCAGGGCGCGTTCGGTGGCGGTGACGTACGGACCCTCGAAGAAGTGCGAGAAGGACCAGCCGTCGGGCGTGAGCATGGTGTCGGCGGCGGCGACGGCCCGGTCGGTGGTGCCCCGGATCAGGAAGCGCCAGCCGACGAGCCGCGTGCGCGGCGCCTGCCCGGACGGGACGACCTGGTCCCGTACGTCGAGGACATGGACGGGCAGGGGCAGCTCGGGGCTCAGCGGCCCCTGGGCGGCCCGGAGGGCGGGAGTTCGAGCCTCGCGGACGGCGGTGGGGGAACCGAGGGCCGCGAGGACGCTGCGCAGGGCCGGCGCGGGGGCCGGGGAGGGTCGGAGCATGATGGGTCGCCTCTCGCTCAGGAGACACGGTGATGCGTGGGCAGGTACGACGGCGCTGTGGGCTGCCGGAGAGGGGCCATGAAGTCATGGCCGGGCGCCAACACTCTGCCTCGTTCGCGGAGTTTATACGAGACGTGTTCACACGTTGTTTCCGCTAGCGGTCGCCGATATTGCGAGCAAGACGTCATCCGGCCTTGTTCCAGGGGTGATTCGCAGCATTTGCGGTGAGAGCGCTTCGCCTGCCTGCGGGTTCACCGCCGCTGCGGACGGCCGAATATCGACCCCATGCTTTCCGCGCTTATGTCGGTGGAATATGTCCATTGCCGAGTGACCGCGGGACGTGCCGGGTGATTGCTCAATCCAGCCTACCTTGCGGCGGGGTGGCTCCGCAGGCGTTATGGATCAGTCCGCTGGGCATCATCGTCCGTGACGCGCGCGGCCGTCGCCGTGGCCGCCCAATCGGGGAGGGACGCTTCGATGGGGGAGAAGGTCGTGGCAGACGGGTTCGACCTGTCCGATCGGCAGAGATACCGCAGGAAGCTCCAGCAGTGCCTGGCGGGGCTCGCGAGACTCCTGGCGGAGAAGAGGTTCGACCGTCCGCAGAATCTGATGGGCCTGGAGATCGAACTCAATCTCGCGGGCGTGGACGGGATGCCCCGGATGGTGAATGGCGAGGTCCTCGAGCGCATCGCGAGCCCGGATTTCCAGACGGAACTCGGAATGTTCAACCTCGAAGTGAACATCGCTCCGCACCGTCTAGGCGGCCGCGTATTCGACCGGCTCGCGGAGGAGTTGAGGACCGGTCTGGGATATGCCGACCGCAAGGCCCGTGAGGTCGACGCCGGCGTCATCATGATCGGAATTCTTCCGACGCTGTCGCAGCACGATCTCGTCTTCGAGAACCTTTCGGCCGTCGACCGGTACACCCTGCTCAACGACCAGATCGTCGCCGCCCGGGGCGAGGACTTCAGACTCGACATCCAGGGGGTGGAGCGGCTCACCTGCACGTCCACGTCGATCGTGCCCGAGGCCGCCTGCACCTCCGTGCAGTTGCACCTCCAGGTCACCCCGGCCCGCTTCGCCGCGGTGTGGAACGCGGCCCAGGCCGTGGCGGCGGTCCAGATCGCCGTCGGCGCCAACTCGCCCTTCCTCTTCGGCCGGGAGCTCTGGCGCGAGTCCCGTCCGCCGCTGTTCCAGCAGGCCACGGACACCCGGCCACCGGAGCTCCAGGCGCAGGGGGTGCGGCCGCGCACCTGGTTCGGGGAGCGGTGGGTGGATTCGGCGTACGACCTCTTCGAGGAGAACCTGCGGTACTTCCCGCCACTGCTGCCGATATGCGACGAGGAGGACCCGCTCCTGGTCCTCGACCAGGGCGGGGTGCCGCGCCTGCAGGAGCTCGTCCTGCACAACGGGACGGTCTACCGCTGGAACCGGCCGGTGTACGGCTGGGTGGACGGGGTCCCGCATCTGCGTGTGGAGAACCGGGTGTTGCCGGCCGGACCGACGGTCACCGACGTCGTCGCCAATGCGGCCTTCTACTACGGGCTGGTGCGGGCGCTGGCCGAGGAGCCCCGGCCGGTGTGGAAGAGGCTGGCGTTCGAGGACGCCGCCGCGAACTTCGACGCCGCCTGTCGCCACGGGATCGAGGCGGAGCTGCGCTGGCCCCGGCCCGGGCGCTCGGGCGGGGTCTCGACGGTGTCCGCGGTACGTCTCGTCCTCGACGAGCTGCTGCCGCTTGCCGCGTCGGGGCTCGACGCCTGGCACATCGAGCCGGCCGACCGCGACTTCTATCTGGGCGTGATCGAGGAGCGCTGTCGTGGCCGGGTCAATGGTGCATCCTGGCAGGCCGAGACCTTCCGGCGGGCACGGGAGTCCGGCCTCGACCGCGAGGCGGCCCTGGCGGCCACGACCCGCCGGTACGCCGAGCTGATGCACGGCGGCGAACCGGTGCACCGGTGGCCGGTGGGTTTCGAGTAGAGATCCGCCGGGCCCCTGGGGTGGCGCTCGGCCCGGGATCGAGGAGAGGTACCCCTGATCCCGGAACGGCGCCCCGCCCGGGACCGTGCAGAAGTCCCCCGACCCCCGGAATGGCGCCAGGCCGGGCCCTTCACGCATGATCTCCGTACCCGGAACGCGATGGGGAAGTGGAGACAGGTGTGGTGTCGGAGCAACGAGTGGTCGCCGATTCTCTTCCCCCCGACGGCCTGCCGCGCCGGATCCTGCGGTCCGAGACCCTGATCGTCCTGGCGCTCTCGCTCGGTGCGAGCGCGGTGTCGTCCTTCATCAGCTTCGTCGGCTCGCTGACCAAGCCCGGCGGGCTGAAGGAACAGGCGGCGACGCTCAACGGCTCGTTCGCCCCCGGGCGGCCGTGGCTCGATCTGGCCTGGCAGCTCTTCGGCATCGCCACCGCGCTGATGCCGGTCCTGCTCGTCGCACATCTGCTGCTGCGGGAGGGATCCGGGCTGCGGGCGATCGGCTTCGACCGGACCCGGCCCTGGCCGGACCTCGGGCGGGGCGCGCTGGTGGCCGCCGTCATCGGGAGCGCCGGCCTCGCGTTCTACCTGGGGGCTCGGGCGACCGGCTTCAATCTGACCGTGGTGCCGGAGTCGCTGCCGGACGTGTGGTGGAAGTACCCCGTCCTGATCCTTTCGGCGATCCAGAACTCCGTACTGGAAGAGGTCATCGTCGTCGGCTATCTGCTGCGCCGACTTGGGCAGTTGGGGTGGACGCCGATGGCCGCGCTGGTGGCGAGCTCGGTGCTGCGCGGTTCGTACCACCTGTACCAGGGGGTCGGCGGCTTCGTCGGCAATGTCGTGATGGGCGTCGTCTTCGTGCTGCTCTACCGCCGCTGGGGGCGGGTGGGCCCGCTGGTGGTGGCGCACGCGCTGCTCGACATCGTGGCCTTCGTCGGTTACGGGCTGCTGGCGGGGAGGGTGGGCTGGCTGCCCACCATGTAGGCGGGGAATGGCAGAAGGGGCGTACGGCCAGGGCCGTGCGCCCCTTCTGTGTACCCGGGCCCCGGCGTCCGGGGCGGCGGCTCAGGCGTGCAGTTCGCCGTCGATGACGGTGACCGCCTGGCCGGTGAGCAGGGTGCGGTCGCCCCGCAGCCGGGTGTGGACGATGCCGGTGCGGGCACCGCCCTGGAACCCGGTCAGGTCGTCGCGGCCGAAGCGGGCGGACCAGAACGGGGCGAGCGCGGTGTGGGCGCTGCCGGTGACCGGGTCCTCGTCGATGCCGACGCCCGGGAAGAAGCCGCGCGAGACGAAGTCGTAGCCACGCTCGGGCTGTTCGGCCGCGGCGGTCGCGATGACACCCCGGTCGGAGAGGTGCGCCAGAGCCGCGAAGTCCGGCGTCAGGGACCGGACGGTCGCCTCGTCGCGCAGCTCGACGACGAGGTCCCCGATGTGAGCCGCGGTGTCGTGGACGGAGACGGCCTCCGCGCCCAGCGCCTTCTCCAGGCCGTCCGGGGCCGGCACCGGGGTCAGCGTGGAGGTCGGGAAGTCCAACGTGATGGTGCCGTCCTCCGCGGCGGTGGCGCTCAGGATGCCGCAGCGGGCGGCGAAGCGGACGGTCCCGGTCGCGGCGCCGGTCGTGTGCAGGACGTGGGCGGTGGCGAGGGTGGCGTGGCCGCACATGTCGACCTCGGTGGCGGGGGTGAACCAGCGCAGGGCCCAGTCGGCCTCGCCGCCGGGCGGCAGCGGGTGCGCGAAGGCCGTCTCGGAGAGGTTGACCTCGGCGGCCACCTTCTGGAGCCAGTGGTCGTCGGGGAAGGAGTCGAGGAGGAGGACCCCTGCCGGATTGCCGGAGAAGGGGCGGTCGGTGAACGCGTCGACGATTCGGATCCGCATGGCACGGAACGTACCGGGGCCGTAAAGCCGCAGGCCAAGGCCAATCGGGGACGACTGGACCGGTCGGGTGTTGGAAAACGAAGTGTTCCGATATATCGTTGACGCATCGCGACAGTTCAACGATGTACCCGATGGAAGGAGCGTTGCGATGCGTTCACATGGACACGAACACGGACATGGAGACTGCGGACCCGGCCCTCGTGGTCGGGGAGGCTCTCGCGGTGACTTCGAGGGGCGGCGTGCCGCCTTCGGGCAGTTCGGGCCGGGATTCGGCGGCGGACCGTGGGGCGGAGGCCCCTTCGGAGGCGGCAGGGGTCGCGGAGGCGGCCGGGGACGGGCGCGGCGCGGCGATGTGCGCGCCTCGATCCTCACGCTGCTGAAGGATCGGCCGATGCACGGCTACGAGATGATCCAGGAGATCGGTGAGCGCAGCGGCGGGGCGTGGAGGCCCAGCCCCGGCTCGGTCTACCCGACCCTGCAGCTCCTCGAGGACGAGGGTCTGATCGTCAGCGAGAGCGAGGGCGGCAAGAAGCTGTTCACGCTCACCGAGGCCGGCCGCGCCGAGGCCGAGTCGGGGCCGGAGGCCCCCTGGGAGGAGGCCGGGCGCGGTGTCGACTGGGAGGCCATGAACGAGGTCCGGCAGGCCGGCTTCGGTCTGATGGAGGCGTTCGGTCAGGTCTGGAAGACCGGCAGCACCGAGCAGCGGCAGAAGGCCATCACGGTCATCAACGAAGCCCGTAAGAGGCTGTACCTGATCCTG
The DNA here is from genome assembly GCF_036237275.1 of Streptomyces sp. NBC_01353. GTDB lineage: Bacteria > Actinomycetota > Actinomycetes > Streptomycetales > Streptomycetaceae > Streptomyces. The sequence continues at coordinate 7,238,728 of NZ_CP108352.1, forward strand.
GCCGACGAGCACTGAGTCGACCGGACAGCGGGAGGGCCCCACGGCGCAGCGCCGTGGGGCCCTCCCGTGTGTCGGGTGGCGGGAGGCTTGCTCAGGCCACCAGGCCTGCCAGCTTCCGCAGGGACTCGTTGAGCGCCGCGGTGGCCGAGTCCTTCAGCTTGCCCGCCATCAGGGAGACGGCAGCCCCTGTGAACTCGCCGTCGATCCGGACCGTGGTGGCGTCCCCGTCCGCCGCGAGCGAGTAGCGCGTGCCGACGTTGACCCCCATCGGACCCTTGCCCCGGATGGCCAGCACCCGGGTGGTCTCCAGCTCCTCGACCGTCCAGGTCACCTCGGCGGGGAAGCCCATCAGCTTCATGTTCTCCGCGAAGGTGGCGCCCTGCTCGAGCGTGACCGGACCGCCGTTCGGGAAGCTGGTGTGGGTGGCGTTCCAATCGCCGTACGAGGTGAAGTCCGTCAGCTGCGCCCAGACCTTCTCGGCCGGAGCATCGATCCGTGCCTCCGCGCTCACTTCGGCCATACGACCACCCCTTCACGGGTTCGCGTGTTCTCGTCGGTCTTCGGTGTCGACGGAACGTAGCCGCGTGGTCCTCAACATTCAATACTGATGAACCGTCAGTTCTTCGACCTCGCCGATCCAACACATCTGCGCGGAGTCGAACCAGTCCGAGGCCCGTGGTCCATCGCCCTCGTCATGGCAGTGGAACGCGGCCCAGAAGAGATCGGCCGGCAGTGCTTCCCGCGGTGCGTGCACGCGGTAGACGTACTGCCGCCCGTCGAGTGCGAGCAGGGCGACCATCCAGAACATACTCACAGGACGAAACGGGAGAGCGCCGTGGTTGCATTCGGGGCGCAGGGCAAGGCGGCGCGCGCCCCCAGGGGGAGAACACCCGAAATCTCCTCCGTAGGGATGAGGGGCCGCTTGCCCGTGCCCAACTCCGGTGGGATGCGGACATGCTCCTCCGCGGGGATGTTCCGGCCGCCCGGGGCTGATGAGGTGGGAGGGTGCATAGTCCTGTCCCTCGCGTGCCCCGGCAGCCCGTGGCCCGCCGCCCGGAAATCCAGCTCGGCCGCCTGACCGCCGAACTCGCGACGGTCGTGGCGAGCGCGCGCCGCAGAGCCCTGCGTGACGGGGACCGGCAGATCGACACCGCCCATCTGCTCCACTCCCTCATCGAGTCCGATCCCGAGGTCGGCGCCGCCTTCGCGGGCGGTCCGCAGCTCGCGCGCGTCCTCGGCTATCTCGTCCAGCGCTCCATCGGCTACGGCCTGCGCTGGCAGGGTTCCGTCGAGGACTCCGGCACCCTGGGCGTCGTACGCGACGCCGATCCGGCGGCGGACGGCTGGTCGCCCGCCGCGGCCGCCGCGATGGACCGCGCCGGAGAGCGGGCCGCACTGCGCGGCGAACCACGCGCGCGTGGCCTCGATCTCCTGGCCGTGATCGCCGCGGATCCCGACAGCCGGGCGGTCGAGGTGCTCGGCCGGGCGGGGGTCGATCCGCTCGCGCTCGCCGACCGGATCGGGGAGCTGTCTCAACAGGTGTAACGGGGGTTACGCCCCTGACGCCGTCCTGTCATGATGGCCCGATGCACGCGTCTCAGGGGAGAAGCGCCGGCCTGGGACTCGCCCTGGCCTCGGCCTTCGCATTCGGTGGTTCAGGTGTGGCGGCGAAGCCGCTGATCGAGGCAGGCCTCGATCCGCTCCACGTGGTGTGGCTCCGGGTGGCCGGCGCCGCCCTCGTCATGCTGCCGGTCGCCTGGCGCCACCGCGACCTGCTCCGTCGCAGGCCCGTGCTCCTCGTCGGCTTCGGACTCCTCGCCGTCGCGGGCGTCCAGGCCTTCTACTTCGCCTCGATCTCCCGGATCCCTGTCGGGGTCGCGCTGCTCATCGAGTACCTCGCCCCCGCCCTCGTCCTCGGCTGGGTCCGCTTCGTCCAGCGCCGGCCGGTCACCCGCGCCGCCGCGCTCGGCGTCGTCCTCGCCGTCGGCGGTCTGGCATGTGTGGTGCAGGTCTGGTCGGGGCTCAGCTTCGACCTGCTCGGACTGCTGCTCGCGCTCGGAGCCGCCTGCTGCCAGGTCGGCTACTTCGTCCTCTCCGACCACGGCGGCGACGAGTCCGACCCCGTCGACCCGCTGGGTGTCATCGCGTACGGACTCCTCATCGGCGCGCTCGTGCTCACCGTCGTCGCCCGGCCGTGGGGGATGGACTGGTCCCTGCTCGGCGGCGACGCCGACATGAACGGCACGGGAGTGGCCGCCTGGCTGCTTCTCGGGTGGATCGTGCTGATCGCCACGGTCCTCGCCTACGTCACCGGCATCGTCTCGGTGCGCAGGCTCTCGCCGCAGGTGGCCGGTGTCGTCGCCTGCCTGGAGGCCGTGATCGCGACCGTACTGGCCTGGGTGCTGCTCGGTGAGCACCTGGCGGCGCCGCAGATCATCGGCGGCGCGGTCGTCCTCGTCGGCGCGTTCATCGCCCAGTCGTCGACGCCGAAGCCGGCCTCGGCGGAGCCGGTGGCCGGGTCCGAGGCTGACTCCGACGCCGGGTCCGGGTCCGGGGCGAGCAGCCTTGAAGCCGAGTTGTCCGCCGGTCGGACCGCCCCGTAAGGTGACGATCATGCATTCGACCGTACTTCCGCCCCCTGCCGCTTAGGCGCGGGCGGCACTCTCCCTGACGAAGACCGGGCTCGGGCAGTCCCCGAGCGGTTCGTCGCTGCCCGCGTGCGGATTCGAGCGACCACACCACCCGTCTTCACACGGAGAAGCACGTGTCGAACTCCTCCTCCACACCCGCGGCAGCCATGCCTGCCATCGGGCGGAGCCTCCTCTATCTGATCGTCGCCGGCGTCGCCTGGGGCACCGCCGGGGCCGCGGCCTCGTTGATGTTCCGGGTCAGCGACATGGGCCCGCTGGCGCTGTCCTTCTGGCGCTGCGTCGGCGGCCTGGTCCTGCTGCTCGGGGCGCTGGCCCTGCGGCCCGGACGACCCGCCACCGAGGGGGCGGAACCGCGCAGGCGACGGCTGATCCGCATTCTCGGTACGGGGATCGGGCTGACCGTCTTCCAGAGCGCCTACTTCGCCGCCGTCGAGGCGACCGGGCTGGCCGTCGGAACGGTCGTCACGCTGGGGGCGGGGCCCGTGCTCATCGCGCTCGGCGCCAGGCTCACCATGGGCGAACGGCTCGGTGGCGGCGGCGCGGCCGCCGTCGGCGGGGCGCTCGCGGGACTGGCCGTCCTCGTGCTGGGCGGCGAGACCGGCGAGGTCAGGCCGCTCGGCGTGGGCCTCGCGGTGCTCTCGGCTGCCGGGTACGCGGCCATCACCCTGCTGACCCGATGGCTCGGCCGCGACGGCGGCGGCTCGGACGCTCTGTCGACGACCACCTGGGCCTTCGCCATCGGCGCGGTGGGACTGTTGCCGATGGCGGCTGTCGAGGGCCTGTTCCCGCACACCGACCAGCCCGTGCAGGTGCTCGGACTGCTGGTGTACGTGGCGGCAGTGCCGACCGCGCTCGCCTACGCGCTCTACTTCGCCGGGGCGGCGGTGGTCCGTGCGGCGACCGTGTCCGTGATCATGCTGCTCGAGCCGGTGAGCGCGGCGGCGATCGCGGTGACGGTACTGGGGGAGGAGCTGACCGCCGCCACCGTCGTGGGCACGCTGTTGCTGCTCGCGGCGGTGACAGGGCTCGCCTTCGCGGAGGCGCGGGACGCCGTGGTGCGGCGGGCGGAGGCTGCGGCGGCGTAGCCCGGCGAGGGTGGGGGCGGGCCCGGCAGAGGTGCCCCTCGGGGCCCGTCCCCCAAGCCTTACGCGCGTCGGCGCACCTGGTGAGCCGCTGCCTCGGCGTCCCCTTGCCCCGCCCTCGCCGTCAGGCCCTCGACGATGCGGTCCTGGACCGGCTCCGGCTTGTGGTTCGCGTACTTGAACTTCGCCCGGACCTCCGTCACGTCGAGGCGCAGCACCCGCAGCCCCGACAGGAGCCGGCCGAAGGGCGCCTCGGCCGCCGTGACCGGGGCGGTACCGCCCTCGGGCTGGAAGTGGGCGACCTGGCGGTTCAGCAACTCCGCCTTCTCCGCCGGGTCGTCGACCACGTGCGCAGTGCAGCGCAGCTGGACCGCGGCGTAGAAGGACGTGGGGGTGCCGTGCTCGGCCGGGGCGCCCTCCGGGGCCGCCCACGGGCCGGGCACGAAGGCGTAGTCGTCGACCACGCTGAGCAGGACCGTCGGGTTCTGCTCCAGGGCCCGCCAGAGCGGGTTGGGGCGGGCCAGGTGGGCCAGGACCTGCCCGTGGGGGCCGGGCTCGGAGTCGTACCGGAAGTGCATCGGCTGCACCCACGGCGGTTCGCCGGGCAGTCCGTTCACGGCGAGCTGACCGAAGTCGTGGCGGGCCAGCCAGTCCCGCCACTCTCCGTCCTCGTGGGCGGCGTCCCAGGGGTGGATGAGCATGGCGCGCCCCTCAGAGGACGGAGAGGTAGTCGGGCAGGGCGATGGCCGGGTCGTGGTCGTCGGCCGGGATCGGCGTGCCGTAGGACTTCCGTACGGGGATCACACCGCTCCAGTGCGGGAGGGTCGCGTCCTCCGGCTCGTCGTTGGGGCCGCCGGTGCGGACCTTGGCGGATACCTCGTCGAGGTCGAGGCGCAGGACGGCGGTGGCCGCGAGCTCCTTGGCGTTGGCGGGGCGGGAGTCGTAGGAGCGGCCCGGCACGACGTGGTCGACCAGGGCGTCGAGGGCGGTGCGCAGCTCCTCGGGGTCGGTGACCTGGTGGGCGGTGCCGTGGACCACGACCGAGCGGTAGTTGATCGAGTGGTGGAAGGCGGACCGGGCCAGGACGAGACCGTCGACGTGGGTCACCGTCAGGCAGACGGGCAGGCCGGGGGCCTCTTCGCCGGCGGAGGCCGTGGCGCCACCGGCGCCTGCCATGCGGAGCGGGCGTGAGCCGGTGGAGCCGTGGACGTAGAGGCGGTCGCCGATCCGGCCGTAGAGCGTCGGCAGTACGACGGGGGCGCCGTCGCGGACGAAGCCGAGGTGGCAGACGTACGCCTCGTCGAGTATCGAGTGCACCGCCGCACGGTCGTACGAGGCGCGGTGGCGGGAGCGGGTGGGGATGGTCCGCCCGGTCGGCTCGTAGGAATCCGTCATTGCGCCCTCCATTGCACTAGTGCATAATCTCTTTTGTGCTAGGAGAGTATCGGATCGAAGGCCGTCGCGCATCGGAGATCGCCGCCAGCGTCGAACGCGGGGTGGCGGACGGTGTACTGGGACCTGGCCAACTACTGCCGCCTATGCGGGAGTTGGCGCTCACGCTCGGTGTGAACCCGAACACGGTCGCGGCCGCGTACCGGACCCTGCGGGAGCGGGGGGTCATCGAGACGGACGGGCGGCGCGGCAGCCGGGTGCGACCCAGGCCCGCGACGACGGCCCGTGGGTCGATCCGGGTGGAGGCCCCAGCCGGTGTGCGGGACGTGGGCAAGGGCAATCCGGATCCGGCCCTGCTGCCGTCGCTGAGTGAGGCGCTCGTCGAGGCGGCGCGGCGTGAGGCCGAGCGGCCCGGGATGTACGCCGAGGCCCCTGTCGACGAGGGGTTCGCCCGTCTCGCGCGGGCCGCGCTGGACGCCGACGGGGTCCCCGACGGGCCGGTCGCGGTCGCCTCCGGGTCGCTCGACGCCATCGAACGGGTGCTGGCCGTCCACCTCAGGGCGGGGGACGCGGTCGCCGTCGAGGACCCGGGGTGGGGGAGCCTGCTCGACCTCGTGCCGGCGCTCGGCCTGCGGGCGGTGCCGATCGCGGTCGACGACGAGGGGCCGCTGCCGGCGGCGGTGGAGGGTGCGCTGCGGGAGGGCGTACGGGCGGTGATCGTCACCGACCGCGCGCAGAACCCGACCGGTGCGGCCATCGGCGCGGCCCGTGCCGCCGCCTTGCGCCGGATCCTCGCCGACCATCCGGACGCGCTGCTCGTCGAGGACGACCACGGTCACGGGATCGTCGACCTGCCGCTGCATCCGCTGGCGGGGGTGACTCGCCACTGGGCGTTCGTGCGCTCGGTGGCCAAGGCGTACGGGCCGGATCTGCGGGTCGCCGCGTTCACCGGCGACGCGGAGACCGTCGACCGGGTCCTCGGGCGCCAGCGGCTCGGCCCCGGCTGGGTCAGCAGGCTGCTCCAGCGCGCCGTCGCGCACCTGTGGGCGACGGGGGCGGTGGACCCGGCGGCCGTCGCGGGCTCCTACGCGGAGCGGCGTGACGGGCTCGTTCGCGCGTTGCGGCGGCGGGGCGTCGAGGCGCACGGGCGGAGCGGGATGAACGTATGGGTGCCGGTCTCGGACGAGACGGGCGCCGTGACGCGACTGCTCGGCGCGGGCTGGGCGGTGGCCCCGGGCGCCCGCTTCCGTCTGGCCACGGGCCCGGCCGTGCGGCTGACCGTCTCCGGCCTGACCCCCGCCGACGTCGAGGCCCTGGCCGACGCGGTCGCGGGGGCGGCGGGGCCGGCGCCGGCGCGGAGTTACGGCTGACGGGGGCGGGGTCGGGGGCCGAACTCCGTCGGTTCGGTCCGCGTTCGGTGCCCTACGAGTGGAGGGTCGCCGTGGCTGTCGGCGCGGGCGCGGGCGTGGGCGCGGTGGGCTCGGGTGGGGTGGCGGAGGCGTGGATGGGGCTGGGCGCGGGGGTGCGGGGGCGGGTCTGGGTCAGGGCCGCGCCTGCCAGGACGATGACGGCGCCCACCGGGGTGTTCCAGCTGAGCTGCTCGTCCAGCAGGGCCACGCCCGCCGCCGTGGCGATGACCGGGATGAAGTACGTGACCATGGCCGCCGTCGTCGGGCCGACCTCCGCGACCACGCCGTACTGCAGCAGCATCGCGTACCCCGTGCCCAGCGCCCCGAGGGCGATCACCGCGAGCAGTGGAACGACCTCGATCGACGACGGCAGCGAGGTGAACAGGGGTGTCACCACCGCCAGTTGCAGCGTCGCCAGGCCCACCTGGGACCCGGCGAGGGAGAGGTTCGACGCGCCCGTGCCGGTCAGGGTGCGGCGGACGTAGATCCAGCCCACCGCGTAGCTGAACGAGGCGAGCAGGGCGAGCATCGTGCCCGTGACGTCCAGTCCGGAGAAGCCCTGCCAGGCGCCGAGCACCGTCAGTACACCGATGAAGCCGATGCCCAGACCCGCCGCACGAACCCGCGTCGGGCGGTCCTCCGACAGCGCCACGAGGGACAGGAGCATGCCCCACAGTGGTGTCGTGGCGTTGCAGATGCCCGCCAGTGTCGACGGGATCGTCAGCTCCGCGTACGAGAACAGCGAGAACGGCAGGGCGTTCAGCAGGAATGCGGCGACCGTCAGATGCAGCCACGTCCGGCGACCGCGCGGCAGCCGTTCGCGCTTGAGCAGCATGGCGACGGCCAGCACCGCCGTACCGAACAGGAGACGGCCGAAGGTCACCTGGAACGGTGCGAAGCCCTCCGTACCGACCTTGATGAGCAGGAAGCTGAAGCCCCAGATCAGGGCCAGCACACCGAAGCGAATCCGCCAATCGACCATCATGGGATCCAGAGTGAGGGCTGGCATCTCGTAGAACAAGCGAGATTAATTGAATCCGTTCCCTTAGCATTGCTTATATGTTGAACCTGGAGCGCTTGCGGACCCTGGACGCCGTCGCACGGCACGGCTCCGTCAGTGGAGCCGCCGACGGACTGCACGTCACCACTTCCGCCGTCTCGCAGCAGCTGTCCAAGCTGGAGCGGGAGGTCGGCCAGCAGCTGCTCGCCAAGAACGGCCGAGGCGTGCGGCTCACCGACGCCGGGCTGCTCCTCGCCGAGCACGCCGCGCGCATCCTCTCCCAGGTCGAGGTCGCGCAGGCCGACATCGAGGCGCAGCGCGGACAGGTCGTGGGCGAGGTCCGGATCGCGGCCTTCCCCACGGCCGCGCGCGGACTGCTGCCCGGCGCCCTCGTCGCGCTGCGCACCGCCCATCCCGAGCTGCGGGTGAGGACCGCCGAGCTGGAGCCGGAGCAGAGCATCCGCGAGGTGCTGCGGGGCGATGCCGACCTCGCCATCGTCCTCGACTGGAGCAACAAGCGGGCGCCCGTGCCCGGCGGGCTGGAGCGTGCCCATCTCCTCGACGACGCCGCGGACGTCGCCATGCCGGCCCACCACCCGCTCGCCGCGCGCGACGAGGTGGACCTCGTGGACTTCGGTGACGAGGAGTGGGTCTCCTGGCCGGAGGGCGAGTTCTGCCACGACTGGCTGCTGTTCACCCTGCGCTCGCAGGGCATGGAGCCGCGCATCGCCCACTTCGCAGCGGAGCATCACACCCAGCTCGCGCTGGTCGCCGCGGGGTTCGGGGTGTGCGTCACGCCGCGGCTCGGGCGGGGCCCGACTCCGGAGGGGATCGCGTTCGTCCCCGTACGGCAGAAGATGCGCCGGCACATCTACGCGACCTGGCGCACCGACGCCGACCGGCGGCCCTCGATCAGGGCGGCGGTCGAGGCGCTCCGGGGCGCGGGGGAGCCCCTGAGCAGCTGACGACGCCGAGAGTGGCGGGGCGCCGGACCAGCGAGCGTCAAGCGGCGTGGTGCCCGGGGTGCGCGCGGGCCGAGCGGCGTGGTGCCCGGGGCGAGCGCGGGCCCGAGCGCGCCGAGATCGTCGGCCCCTTCCGCCCGCCCAGCCCTCAGAGCGTCGCCAGTTTCCGGAAGTCCCAGGACGCGACCGCGTCCGGCGTCAGCTTCAGCCATGCGTGCCGGCCGTCGTGCGGCATCGTGTCCAGGCCGAAGTTCTTCGCGGCGAAGAGCCGTTCGGGGACGTCGAGTTCGGGGCATGGTTCGCCGGTGCGCGGGGCTTCGCCGACGAAGACCACCGTGCCCGACAGCTCGGCGCCCCGCAGCTCTCCGTACTCCTCGCCGTCGTCCACCACCACCGCGATCCGGGGGTCGGCGCGCAGCTCCGCCCAGCGGCGGCTCCGCGTGATCGAGTAGAGCCAGAGCGAGGTCCCGTCCCAGGCGAACCAGAGCGCGCCGACGTGCGGGCGGCCGTCGGCCGAGACGGTCGCCACGCGACAGGTGCGCTTCTCGGTCAGGAAGGTGTCCAGCTCGGCCGGGGTCATCATGATCCGGCGTCCTCGGCGCTGCGCGACGGTCATCGTCCGCCCCCTTCTAGAATTCTGATGGAGTGTCAGAAATCATGGGGGCTCTTCCCTCCTGGGGCAAGGGTGGCTAACCTCGCCCGCCCGGAGTGCGACGCAGGGGGGACCATGACCAGCACACATCAGTGGGCACAGCTCCAGGAGCAGCTCGACCCGGCAGGCACGGTGCTGCTCACCGTCGAGTGCCAGGAGGGCGTCGTGGGCCGGAACAGCGCGCTGCCCGAACTCGCCGCCGCCGCACGCGCGTCGGGCGTGCTCCAGAACGTCGCCCGACTGGTCGCCGCCGCTCACGAGGCCGATGTGCAGGTGCTGCACGCGGTCGCCGAGCGCCGGCCGGACGGCCGCGGCGCCAACAGCAACGCACGGCTGTTCCGGGCCGCCGCCCGACTCCCCGTACAGCAGCACAGCGGCAGCACGGCGGTACGGATCGCCGAGCCGATCGAGGTCGCAGACCAGGACCTGGTCGTACGACGGCTGCACGGCCTCTCGCCCCTCGCCGGGACCGACGTCGACGCGCTGCTGCGCAACCTCGGCTGCCGCACGCTCGTCGTCACCGGCGTCTCCGCCAACGTGGCCATCCCCAACGCCGTCTTCGACGCGGTCAATCTCGGCTACACCGTGGTCGTACCCGCAGACGCCATCGCGGGGGTGCCGGCCGACTACACCCCCGCGATGATCCGTCACACGCTCGCGCTCGTCTCCACCATCGCCACCACCGAGGAGGTGCTGGGCTGCTGGAAGAGCCCCCGGCGCGTCACGCGAGCGTGATCGAGTCCCCGTCGACCTTGATCGGCGTCGGCGGCAGCGGGGACGTCGCGGGACCGCCCTTCACGCTGCCGTCCGAGGCGTCGAACAGGCTCTGGTGGCACGGGCAGGTGATGACCCCGTCGGCGACCTTGCTGACCGCACAGCCCTGATGGGTGCACTTGGACGAGAACGCCTTGAACTCACCGGCCGTCGGCTGGGTGATCACCACCCCCTGGCCGTCCAGCACCTTGCCGCCGCCCACCGGGATGTCCGCGGTCTTCGCCAAGGGCGCGCCCGGCTCCTTGGCGGCGCCCGCCGCGCCACCGCCGCCCGATGAGCCGTCCGCGCCGCAGGCGGTGAGTACGGCCACCAGGCCCGCGCCGCCCGCTGCCGAGACCACCGTCCGGCGTGCCACTCCACTCATGTGCTCCCCTTGCCTTTCGATCACATCGAGGCGATCACCCTGTCAGGAGTCAGTACGAGCGGGCGCCCCGAAACGTTCAGCGTTGGATGACATTGCCAGTGCGGCCTGTACCTCGCCCGCCAGAGCGACGGGGTCACCGGCCGGAGCCGTCGGATAAGCCCCGTGTCCGCGCGCCCAGGCGTCGTCGCTCGCGAACCAGTCGATCGCGACCGGATCGGTGCCGTTCACCAGCGCGGTGTCGAGGCTCGCGAAGTACGCCGCCCAGCGCGGTGCGTAGACGTCCTGGACCAGCCCCGCCCACTCACGGTTGGCATAGTCGTGCAGACCGCCCGTCTCGCTCGGCACCCGGTCGCCCCACGTGGTGAGGATCGAGCGGGCGTCGTACTCCAGCCGATCGCGCTCGGCGGGGTCGGCGCCCCAGGAGCGGGCGTCGGTGAGCCATGGACCGAGCAGGAACCGACGATCGGAGCCGACCAGCCGCCCGAGCAGCTCCTCGTCGGCGTTCCACTCGCGCACCAGCGCCCGGAAGCCATCCAGATCCTTGGCTTCGTACGCAACCTTGATACGCGGCAGCAGGACGCGGCCGCGGTTGGTGAGCGCCTGCCGCGCCACGTCCACGAGGTCGAAGCGGAACGCGTCCGTGGTCCGCAGCTCGGGAGCCACCTGGAGCAGCTCCGCGAGCGCCCGCTCCACCGTGGCCGCGCCGTATCGCATGGCGCTCGGGCTCCATCGGGCCGCCCTGGTCGTCGTCAGACTCGGACGCGCGGCGAACAGACTGTCCTGCGGCTCGCTCCACGTACCGGTACGTGCGCTGTACGGGCCGAGACGCAGCTGCTCCCACGCGGCGGCCGCATGCGGGTCGGCACCGCCGTAGCGCCGGGCCGCGTATGCGGCGAACCATGCCTGCTGGTCGATCGGGTCCGAGTGCCAGGCCAGTTCGGTGAACAGGTCGAAGGCGGCGGGGTTCCCGCCGGTGCCCTCCGGGAGGTAGGCGATGCCGCGGAGCGCGCTGCCCGGCTTGGCCAGCCACGCGTGGAAACGGCTCACCCACGCGCCGGAGTTGGCGCCGAGGCTGGTGTGGCCTCCGAAGTTGGGGATCGAACCGAAGGCGTACGGCGTACCGCCCCACTGCTTCTCCCGGTCGAGGCCGTCGTAGCGGTCGGAGAGTCCGTCGACGATCAGCACCCGGCCGCGGTCCACACCGCTCAGGAGGGTCACGGTCGGGTTCGCCTGCCAGCCGAGCATGACCCACGTGGCGCCGGGATGGGCGGCCTCCAGGGCCCGTTGGACGGCGCCGGCCGCGCTCGGGACGTCGACCGGCCCCGGCGTGCCGCCCTCGTGCAGCAGATCCATCTTGAACATGTCGCTGTCGCCGAACTGTCGCTGCTGGACGCGGTAGTAGGCGGCGGCCAGCCGGTCGAAGACCGGTCCGGTCGGGTCCAGCCAGTCGGGGCGGTCGGTTCCCACCCACCTGCCCTGCGGGACGGTGACCGCGCCCGGGTTCCGGGCGGCGAAGTCCGGTGGCACCGTGCCGAAGAAGCCCGGCAGCACCGGCGTCATCCCCAGCGAGCGCAGATGGCCCGCGATCCGGCGTCCCAGCGCCGCGCGGGCCTCGATGAGCTGCTCGGAGACCGGGCCCGCGAAGCCCGACACGTTCTGCAGCAGCCACCAGGCCTGATGGGCCGGGCCCGGGATCCACTCGCGCAACTCCGCCGCGCTGTAACCGAACTGCTGGAGCGCCCGGTAGTAGGGGTACTCGGCGCCCGTCGGGACGAAGACCTCGTTCACGCCGTGCAGCGCCATCAGGTCGATCTGGTGCCGGTACGAGGCGAAGTCGCGGTAGGCGCCGGAGTAGCCCTCGTCGGTGTCGTTCAGGGCGTAGCGGTGGGGCACGCTCGCCGAGCGGGTGACGGTGCCGGGGACCGCGGGGAGCGTGGCGGGCAGTCGGCCCAGGCTGTCGCCCGGCCACCCGATGTCGACCCCGGCGATCCGCTCCAGATACCAGCCCACTCCGGTGAGCAGCGTGGCCGGCGAGGTGCCCTGCACACGGATCGCTCCGGGCGTCCCGGACACCGAGAAGAAGTCGCCGGAGGCGGGCCGCTCGACCGCCAGCAAGGTGAACTGCGCGGCTCGGGAGGACAACAGGCGCTCCAGGCTCGCCCGGGCGGGCGCCGGGTCGAAGGCGGGGGCGCCGGCGAGGGCGTGCGCGGGGTCGGGGGCGCCGACGGGGGCGGGCGCGGGCGCGCTCGCGGATGCCGGGCGCGCCGAGGCCGAGGAGCCGGTGGACGTGTGATCGGCAGCCACGGAGGAGGTCGGGGCCGGCACCAATAGCGCGCCGGTCGTCGCCAGCGCGAGTGCGGCCAGCGCCCGGCGGCATCGAAGGACCAGGTCAGTGCCCATCTGGCTCCCTGTTCGGAGTGATCGACGAATGGTGCGATCACTGTCCGCCGACCGCCGTCGCCGCAGCCGCAGGCGGAGCCGAGGACCGGGCGGCGCTCATCCTTGCGGCTGCACGGGAAGCCCGCAGTCCGCACATCAATGGATGTAACGCCTGCTACATTCTTCGGCGTGACTGTCGACGATCCGCACATAGCGTGGCTGGTCCTGGTCCTCAAGCTGCCCGCCGAGCCGTCCCGGCACCGCGTGGCGGTCTGGCGCGAGCTGCGCAAGGCCGGTGCTCTCTCCCTGGGGCAGGGCGTCTGGGCCGTACCGGACGTGCCGGCCTTCGCCGACGGTGTGCGGCGCGCCGTCGATCTGACGAACACGGCCGGCGGCCAGGCCGTGACCCTGCAGGCCTCCGGGCGCTCGCACGAGGACTCGTCCGGTTTCGAGGCGATGTTCACGGCGGCCCGTAGCGCCGACTGGGCCGAATTCCTCGCCGACTGCGGCAAGTTCGAGGAGGAGATCGCCAAGGAGATCCGGATCGCCAAGTTCACCCTTGCCGAGCTGGAGGAGGAAGAGCAGAGCCTGGAGCGGCTGCGCCGTTGGCACCGGGACCTGACGGCCCGCGACGTCTTCGGCGCCCCCGAGGCCCCCCGGGCCGCCGAGCGCCTCAAGCAGTGCGTGGCGGTCTGCGAGGACTACGCCGAGCGCGTCTTCGCCGCCCTGCACCGCACCCAGGAGGATCAGGCATGAGCGCCGCACCTCGGGCCACCGGTCGGGCCCCCGCGTCGAAGCGGTCCATGTGGCCCCTGTACGCGGCCGGGTTCACCACCGCGTTCGGCGCCCACGGCATCGCCGCCAACCTCGGCGGCTTCTCCGACGACGCCGTCACCTCGCTGCTCGTCCTCGGCGGTCTGCTCGCCCTGTACGACGGTGCCGAGGTCGTCCTGAAGCCCGTCTTCGGCTCGCTGGCCGACCGTATCGGCGCCAAGCCCGTACTGCTCGGCGGCCTCATCGCGTTCGCCGCCGCCTCCGCGCTGTACGCGATCGCCGACAGCCCCGGGTGGCTGTGGGCCGCCCGGCTCGGCCAGGGCGCCGCCGCCTCCGCGTTCTCCCCCTCGGCCTCCGCGCTCGTCGCACGCCTCAATCCGGCCGCCAAGCGTGGCCGCGCCTTCGGCAGTTACGGCTTCTACAAGTCCATCGGCTACACGCTCGGGCCCCTCCTGGGCGGCCTCCTGGTCTGGGCCGGCGGGCTGCGCCTGCTGTTCACCGTCCTCGCCGCGCTCGGCCTCGCCGTCGCCCTGTGGGCCGCGGTCGCCGTACCCGCCGTGCCGCCGTTGCCGAAGCAGCGTCAGACCCTCGCCGACCTGGCACGCCGACTGGCCGACCGCTCCTTCCTCGCCCCCACCGCGGCCCTGGCCGCGGCCACCGCCGCCCTCTCGGTCGGCGTCGGGTTCCTGCCCGTCTCCGGAGCAGCAGCCGGGCTCGGCACCGTCGCGACCGGAGCGGCCGTCTCCGTCCTGGCCGCGTCCGCCGCCGTCGTCCAGCCCTACGCGGGACGCGCCCTGGACGCCGGACGCATCACCGTACGAGCAGGGCTCGCCACCGGCCTCGGTCTCACGGCCGCCGGTCTCCTCTGCGCGATGCTGCCCGGCCTGACGGGCGTCCTCGCCGCGGCGGTCCTCATCGGCGCGGGCACGGGGCTGATCACCCCGCTCGGCTTCACGGCGCTCGCCACGAGCACGCCCGAGGAGCGCATGGGCCAGACGATGGGATCGGCCGAACTCGGCCGCGAACTCGGCGATGCCGGAGGCCCGCTCCTGGTCGCCGCGGTCGCCACGGCCACCACCCTCACCTACGGCTTCGCCGCCCTTGCCGCGCTTGTGCTCGTCGTCCCTCTCCTCACCTTGAGGACACGAGGCTGGACGGTCCCAGCACCTGAGTGACCGCCCGGCATGTGAGGGTGTCGCGACCGGTGTCCTTTACAGATCGTCCGGGGTTCCGTCGACGGCCGGCCCGCAGTCGTCGGGCAGCGTACGGACGACCAGTTCGAAGGCCGCGTCGAGCGGATGAATGAGTCCCTCACGCCGTGGTGTCCGTCGGCTCCTCGTCGGAGCGGATGATCGACTCCTCCAGCTTGCGCAGCAGTCGTGCGAGCTGGCGGCGTTCCGAGGGTGACAGTCCGCCGAGCATCCGGCGCTCGTTGTCGAGATGCTCGGCGAACACGGTGTCCACCGTGGCGAGGCCCTTGTCGGTGAGGCGGGAGTAGACGACCCGGCGGTCGTCGGCGTCCCGTTCGCGGACGATCAGGCCGTCCTTCTCCAGGCGGTCGATGCGCAGGGTCACGCCGGCCGAGGACACCAGACCGGAGTCGGCGAGCTGCCCCGCGGTCAGCCGGTGAGGGTGCCCCGCCCGCCGCAGTGCGGTGAGGACGTCGAAGCCGGCCACGGACAGGCCGTGGCGCTCGATCGACGCCGTGAGCCGGGTGCTGTAGCGCAGGAAGGAGCGGTGGAGGCGGGCGAGGACCTCCAGCGGGCTGGTGTCCAGCTCCGGCCTCTCCCGCGCCCAGTCCTCGATCACCCGCGCGACGGCGTCACGGTCCGACGGCCTCGATACAGCCATGCTCTTCCCCTCGTCCGGCGTCGTCCCCCGACTTCTCGCAGCGCTGAGAATCTTAGCCCTGAGGTGAAGGCGCCCGGCCGTCCGCTCCACACCGGTCGCCTCAGGCGTTGAGCTCCTCCAGCGTCCGGCCCTTGGTCTCGACGGCGAAACAGGCGATCGCCGCGCCCACCGCGGCCACCACCGCGAGCTGCAGGAAGACGAGGGTCAGGCTGCCGCCCGCCCCGATGATCGCGCCGACGGTCACGGGGCCGAGGATGACGCCCAGCCGGTTCCACACGCCACCGAACGCGGCGCCCCTGGCCCGGTTCGAGGTGGGGTACAGCTCGGGCGAGTACAGGTAGAGCCCGGCGTTGATCGCGTAGAGGAAGAAGGTCGTGCAGGAGGCGAAGACCGCCACCTGGCCGCCCGATGTCGCGCCGGCCAGGGCGAGCACACCCAGTGAGAGCACGGTACCGACGAGCGCGCCCACCAGGGCGGGCCTGCGGCCGATGCGGTCGATCAGGAGGGCGACGACGAGCGTGCCGAGCAGACCGGTCACGTTGCTGAGCAGGGTGTAGACGAGCGCGGTGGTCAGGTCCAGGCCGAACGTCTTCGTGTAGAGCGAGGGCAGCCAGGTGGAGATGCCGTGGTTGACGTAGTAGGCGACGAACCACAGACCCGAGAGGACCACCGTCCGTCGGAGGTAGCGTCCCCGGAACAGGTCGCTCAGCCGGCCGTGGGACGTCTCGTCGGACAAGTTCGCGGCGGGAGCGGGTAGCGCCTCGGCGGTGGAACGGGCCACCTCCGCCTCGATGCGCGCGATGACCTCCTCCGCCTCCTGGGTGCGTCCGCGGGCCATCAGCCAGCGCGGGGACTCGGCGACCTGGCGGGGCAGTGCGGCGGCGAGCAGCACCGGGACGGTGCCGATGAGGAACATCGCGCGCCAGCCGAAGTGGGGGACGACCCATACGGCCACCAGCGTGGCCGCCGCGAGTCCGGCGGGGAAGATCATCTCGTACAGCAGGACGAACCGGCCCCGCTTGTCGGAGCGGGCGATCTCGTTGATGTAGGTCGCGGCGACGGGCACGACTCCGCCGATGCCGAGTCCCTGGACGAACCGGAAGAGCGAGAACGTCTCGATGCTGCCGGAGAACGCGACGGCGAGGCTGGCGAGGCCGGTGACACCGACGCCCAGGGCGACGGTGCGGACACGGCCGATCCGGTCGCCCAGCCAGCCGGCCGCCAGGGCGCCGAGCAGCATCCCGATGGAGGCGGAGGTCACGGCGAGGGTGGCCTGCCCGGTGGACAGGTGCCACTCCTTCATCAGGACCGGCAGCGCGGACGCGGCCAGCAGCTGGTCGAACGCCTCGAAGAAGGTGACGGCGCCGATCAGGAACCGGACCTTGACGTGCCACCGGGAGTGCGGAAGTCGTTCAAGTCGCGCGGCTATCGAGCCGATGGCCTGCTTGCCGGCCACAGTCGTCATGGAGGGGGTCCTTCCGCGGGCAGGGGAGTTGCCGAGACAGTAGGGGTACATATCTAAGCGGTCAATGGTTAAGCGCCTAAAGATCTCTGTCTCGCAGGCCCGGTAGCCATCATCGGCGCAGTGAAGGCCGTGCTCAAGGCCGATTCGGCAACGATCTCGACTCGGGGGCTTGCCGAGAAATAGTTAAGCGCTTAGATTTCTAGTGCTTCGGCGATTCCGGACACGGGATCGCGCCGGACTCCGTCCGTGCCCGGAGCCAACTCCCCTTCCGCCGCCCGCCCGGAGGTCCACCCGTGCCGCTCCTTCCCACCGACATCCTGATCGCGGGCCAGTGGCGACGCGGTGCGGGCGAGCCCCTCGACACCGTCGATCCGGCGACCGGACGCGTGCTCGCCACCGTGCACTCCGCCTCCGCCGCCGAGGTCGCCGAGGCGGCCGAAGCCGCGGCGCAAGCGGTGGCGGACCCCGCCTGGCGGGACATGCTCGCCCACGAGCGCGCCCGGCTGCTGCACCGGATCGCCGAGCTGACCGAAGAGGCGGCGCCCGAGCTCGCCGCCGTGCAGACCGCCGACACCGGCAAGACACTCACCGAGACCCGGGCCCTGGCGCTCAGTGCGGCGGGCACGTTCCGGTACATGGCCGCCGCCCTGGAGACGGCCGAGGACGCGGTCACGCCGTCCCGCGGCCCGTACGTCACCATGAGCGTCTACGAACCGATCGGCGTGGTCGGCGCGATCAACCCGTGGAACTCCCCGGTCGCCAGCGACGCGCAGAAGATCGCCCCCGCGCTCGCCGCCGGCAACGCCGTCCTCCTCAAGCCCGCCGCCTGGACCCCGCTGGTCTCCCTCGCCCTCGGGCGGCTGATCACCCGGGCACTCGACGAGTTCGGCCTGCCCACCGCCCTCCTGTCGGTGCTGCCCGGCAGCGGGAGGATCGTCGGCGACGCCCTCGTACGCCACCCCCTCGTCGCCCGGATCGGATTCACCGGAGGCACCGAGACCGGCCGGTCCATCGCCGCGATCGCCGGTGAGAAGCTCGTCCCCGCCTCGCTGGAGCTGGGCGGCAAGTCGCCGACCATCGTGCGCGCCGACGCCGACATCGAGCAGGCCCTGGCCGGAGTGCTGTTCGGGATCTTCTCGTCCAGCGGCCAGTCCTGCATCGCCGGCTCGCGGCTCTTCGTGGCACGCGAGATCTACGACACCTTCGTCGGCGAGCTCGTCGAGCGGGTCCGCAAGCTGCGCGTCGGCCCCGGCACCGATCCGGCCACCCAGGTCGGCCCCCTGGTGCACCACCGCCACCGCGGTTCCGTCGCCGCCTACGTCGACCTCGCCCGCTCCGAAGGGGCGCGCGTGCTGTGCGGCGGCTCGGCGCCCCAGGGTGAGCGGTACCAGGACGGCGCGTACTACCTCCCGACCGTCCTGGACGGCCTCGCCAACACCTCCCGCACCTGCCAGGAGGAGATCTTCGGCCCGGTCCTCGTCGCCCTGCCCTACGACGACGAGGACGACCTGGTCCGCCAGGCCAACGACTCCGTCTACGGACTGGCCTGCGGCATCTGGACCCGTGACCTGCGCGCCGCCTGGCGGATCGCCCGCCGGATCGAGGCCGGCACCGTCTGGATCAACACGTACAAGCAGTTCAGCGCCTCCACACCGTTCAGCGGATGGAAGGACAGCGGCCTCGGCACGGAGAAGGGCCGGGACGCGATCCGCGCCTACCAGCGACAGAAGTCCCTGTACTGGGGCACCTCCGACCTTCCCCTGCCCTGGGCCAACTGACCCGGCACGCCCGCCCGTCTGGAGAGATTCATGCACCACACACCGCCAGGTCCGATCGCCCGGCTCCGCTCGCTGCGCTCCGTCGAGCTGTACACCCCGGCCTTCACCGAGGCCGCCGGCTTCTACGAGGACGTCTGGGGCCTCGAAACCGTGGAGTCCGACACGGGGACACACTGGCTGCGCGGCACGAGCGACGAACACCACGTCCTCCAGCTGACCGAGCGCGAGCGCGTCGGCCTCGGCCGGATCTCCTTCGCCGTCGGAAGCCCGGCCGAGGTGGACGAGGCGGCCCGGCGCCTGGAGGCGCGCTCCCTCGTCCCCGTCTTCGGCCCCGGACCGCTGGACCAGGCGGGCGGCGGATACGGGCTGCGGTTCACCGACCCCGAAGGGCGCCTCATCGAGATCAGCGCCCACGTCGAGGCGGTCGTCCCGCGCGGACGGGACGGCGCCGTGCCCGTCGGGGTCACCCACGCCGTGCTCAACACCGTCGACATCGACGCCGCCGTCGCCTTCTACTGCGATGTGCTCGGCCTGCGCGTCTCCGACTGGTCCGAGCACCAGATGGCGTTCCTGCGCTGCAACGCCGACCACCACTGCATCGCGTTCAACCAGGCCGAGTGGACCTCGCTCAACCACGTGGCGTACGAGATGAGCTCGGTCGACCACTTCATGCGCGGCCTCGGCCGGCTCCGCCACCACGGCATCACCCCCCAGTGGGGACCCGGCCGCCACGGTCCCGGGAACAACACCTTCTCCTACTTCACCGACCCCTCCGGACTGGTCTGCGAGTACACCTCCGAGGTCGCCCAGATCGTCGAGGACGCGTGGATCGCCCGCGTCTGGCGACGGGTGCCGGACCTGTCCGACCTGTGGGGGACGGCGGGTCCGCCGTCGAAGGAGATCCGCTGCCACATGGCGGGCGCGCCGGACCCCGGCCCGCTCGCCCCCGTCGACGCCCAGGAGGTCACCGTATGAGCACCGTACGCAAGGTCGGCATCGTCGGCTGGGGTGCGATCGGCCGGATCGTCGGCACCGCGCTCGCCGCGGGCGACGTGAGCGGCGCCGAGCTCGAGTGCGTCGTCGACAACCGCCCGCTCGGCGAGGCCGCCCCGGCCCCGCAGGTCCCCTTCGAAGAGGCACTGGACCGCTGCGACCTGATCGTGGAGGCGGCGGGCCAGGGAGTCGTACGGGAATGGGGCGAGCGGGTGCTGGCCTCCGGCACCGACCTGCTGATCGCCTCCACCGGGGCACTGACCGACGACGAGCTGGCGAAGCGACTGCTCGCGGCCGGCCCGGGCCGGGTGTACTTCACCGGCGGTGCCGTCGGCGGTCTCGACCTTCTTCAGGCGGCCCGCTCCCTGGGGCCCCTGAGCGAGGTCCGCCTCACCACCACGAAGCTGCCGTCGACCCTCGAACAGCCGTGGATGGACGAGGAGTTGCTCGGCCGGATGCGGACGGCGACCGGCCCGGTCGAGGTCATGACCGGAACGGCCCGTGAGGTTCCGGTCAGATTCCCGAAGTCGACGAACGTGGCCGCCTCGGTCGCGCTGGCCGTCGGCGACCTGGACGCTGTGCGGGTCCGGGTCGTCGCCGATCCCGCGGCACACCACACCCGCCACCTCGTCGAGGCGGCCGGCGCGCACGGGACGTACCGCTTCGAGGTCGCGCACCTGCCGGACCCGGGCAACCCGGCGACCAGCCAGGTGGTGCCGTACGCGGTACTGCGCAGCCTCGCCGCGCTCGCCGGACGGACGGGACAGATCCTGTGAGCACCGACGTCCTCGCCCCCGTCTCCACGGACGTCCACGTCGAGGAAGCCGGTGACCACGGTCCCCTGCTCCTGTGCCTGCACGGCATCGGCTCGTCGTCGGCCGCCTTCGCCCCGCAGCTCGCCGAACTCTCCTCGTACGCACGGGTCGTCGCCTGGGACGCCCCCGGGTACGCCTCGTCGCCCGACCCCGAAGTCCCCCTCACCCTCGAGGACTTCGCGGACGTGGCGGCAGGACTGATCCGCGAGCGCGGCGGGAGCGCCCATGTGCTCGGCGTCTCCTGGGGCGGCGTGATCGCCCTGCGGCTCGCCGCCCGCCACCCCGACCTCGTCGCCTCGCTGATCGTCGCCGACTCCAGCCCCGGCTCGGGCACGGACGGGACGAAGGCGGCGGCCATGCGGGCCCGCGCCACCGAGCTGGCCGAACTCGGCCCGCGCGCCTTCGCCGCGGCCCGCGGACCACGCCTGGTGTCACCCGGAGCCCCGGCCGAACTGGTCCGGCGGGTCGTCGACACCATGGCGGCCTCCGTGCGGCTGCCGGGCTACGCGTACGCCGCCGAGTCCATGGCATCGGCCGACCTCCGCGCCGAACTGCCCTCGGTCGCCGCGCCCTCGCTCGTCCTCTGTGGCGACCAGGACCAGGTCACCGGCATCGAGGCGAGCCAGGCCATCGCCGGTGCCCTCCACAGGACCGCCTTCGTGATCGTCAAGGACGCCGGTCACCTGGCCAATCAGGAGCAGCCCGGGCGCTTCAACGCCTGGATCCTCTCCCACCTCCGTATCACCGCACGCATCCCCGAATAGGAGCTGTCTCCCATGCCTCTGACCACCACCGAGTACGACAACGGCGGCGAGCTCGCCGCCTACACCGACTCGCTCATCGCCACCAGGGCCTCCCGGGTGGCCGACTTCGACACCCTGTCGTTCCAGGAGAAGGCCGGCTCGCAGTTCCGCCGCGGCCAGATCCGGTACGTCGGCTCGGGTGCCACCGGCAACCACGAGAACGACAACCGGATCATCCCGTCCGGTGGGTTCACCTTCTCCAACATGCTGCTTCCGCCCGGCGCCGAGGGCCCGGCCCACACCCACCACGACGTCGAGGAGGCCTTCTTCGTCCTCGAGGGCGAGGTCAAGGTCGGCATCCACCGAGGCCCCGACGAGGTCGAGTACCGGACGCTCGGATACCGCGACATGATCGTCGTCCCGGCCGGCGTGACCCGTTCCCTGAAGAACGAGGGGGACACCGACGCCCTCTTCTGCGTCGTCATCGGCACGCAGAAGCCGCAGGTGCCGACCTACCCGGAGTACTCGCCGATGCACGGCGTCACCCGTGGCTGACCTGCCCCCGGCCGACGTACGCACCGTCGTCGTCACCGGAGCGGGCCGTGGTCTGGGACTGGCCATGGCCCGCCGGGCGGGCGAGGACGGCTTCCGCGTCGTCGTCGCCGAAGTGGAGCGGGAGCGGGGCGAACACGCGGCCGCGGAGCTGTGCGCGGAGGGCATCGACGCCCGCTTCGTACGCTGCGACGTCGCCGACCCGGACTCGGTGGCCGCGCTGGCGGCCGCCGTGCGGGAGATCGGCCCGCTGTACGGCCTGGTCAACAACGCGGCGCTCGCCAACGGCGTGGGCGGCAAGGAGTTCCAGGACATCGACATCGAGGTGTGGGACCGGCTGATGGCGGTCAACGCCCGCGGCCCCTGGCTGGTCTCCAAGGCCCTGTACCCGCTCCTCGCGACGCCGGGCCGGATCGTCAACATCGCCTCGGACGCCGCGCTCTACGGCTCCCCGCGCCTCGCCCACTACATCGCCTCCAAGGGAGCGGTCATCGCCCTCACCCGGGCCATGGCGCGCGAACTCGGAGACAAGGGGATCACCGTCAACGCGGTCGCCCCCGGACTCACCGAGTGCGAGGCGACCGAGACCGTGCCCGCCGAGCGGCACGACCTCTACCGCATGAACCGCGCCGTCTCCCGGCCGCAGCAGCCCGACGACCTCACCGGGATCGTCTCCTACCTGCTCGGCGAGGAGTCCCGCTATCTGACCGGACAGGTGATCGCCGTCAACGGCGGCTTCACCATGAACTGAAGCGCAGGAGAAACCCGTTATGGATCTGGGCCTCGCCGACCGCACCATCGTGGTCACCGGCGGCAGCTCGGGCGTCGGCCTGGCCACGGTCCGCGCCCTGCTCGACGAGGGCGCCCGCGTCGCCACCTGCGGCCGTGACGCCGACCGTCTCGCCAATGCGGCCGCCCGGCTGCGTGCCGGGCGCGACCGCCTGCTCACCGGCGTGTGCGACGTAAGAGACGCCGACGCCGTGGACCGCTTCGTGCGCAGCGCCGCCGACGCGTTCGGCGGCGTGGACGGACTCGTCAACAACGCCGGACAGTCCCGCATGAAGGGGCTCGACGACTCGACGGCCGAGGACTGGCGCGACGAACTGGAGCTCAAGTTCGCCGGGGTGCTGAACCCGCTGCGCGCCGCGCGCCCGTACCTCGCCCGCTCCGAAGCGGCGAGCATCGTCAACATCAACGCGGTCCTCGCCAAGCAGCCCGAGCCCCGTCTGATCACCACCAGCGCCGCCCGCGCCGGCATCCTCAACCTCTCCAAGTCCCTGTCGGCCGAACTGGCCGGCGACGGCATCCGGGTCAACTCCGTGTGCCTGGGCCTCATCGACACCGGCCAGTGGACCCGTCGCCACGCCGCGGCCGCCACCGGCACGAGCTACGAGGACTGGCAGGCGGAACTGGCCGCCGACCGAGGCGTCGCCCTCGGCCGGCTCGGCCGGGCCGAGGAGGTCGCGTACGCGGTCGTCACCCTGCTCTCGCCCCACGCCTCGTACATCACCGGCACCAGCATCGACGTGTGCGGCGGCGTCGGCCGTTCCATCCTCTGAGGAGACACCATGCGTTACGACAACGGAGGCGATCTCCTCGTCGCCGTCCTGCGTGAACTGGGCATCGACACCGTCTTCGGCATCGTCAGCGTGCACAACCTGCCGCTCGTCGAGGCCGTCGACCGCGAACTGCGCTTCGTTCCGGTGCGCCACGAGGCGTCCGCCGTGAACGCGGCCGACGCCTACGGGCGGGCCCGCGGCTCCATCGGCTGCGCGTTGACCTCCACCGGAACCGGCGCGGGCAACGCCGCCGGATCGCTGATCGAGTCGCTGAGCGCCGGCAGCTCCGTGCTGCATGTCACCGGCCAGGTGGAGAGCGAATTCCTGGGCAGTGGTCGGGGGTTCATCCACGAGACCAAGGACCAGCTCGGCATGTTGACCGCCGTGTCAGCCCACGCGGCGACCGTGCCCGACACCGAACGGGCGGGTCGCATCCTGCGCGATGCGGCACGGGCGGCGCTCAGCGGGCCGGGAGGCCCCGGCGGGCCGGCGAGCGTGGAGTGGCCGATCGACCTCCAGTACGCCCCCCAGACCGACGGTCCCGCCGTTCCCGGCCACCCGGCCGTGCCCGCCCCCACGGACGGTGAACTGACCGCCGCCGGCGAGCTGCTGGCCTCCGCCCGCCGCCCGCTCGTCTGGGCCGGCGGCGGCGCGACAGGGGCCCGCCCCGAACTCACCCGCCTCCTGGAGGCGACCGGAGCGGGACTGCTCACCTCCAACTCCGGGCGCGGCACGGTGCCCGAGGACCACGAACAGGTCATCGGCAACTTCGCCACCACCCCCGCCGCGCGGGCCCTGCTCGCCGACGCGGACGTGCTGCTCACCATCGGCACCCACTTCCGCTCCAACGAGACCGCCGACTACACCCTGGACCTGCCCGCGGCGCACATACAGATCGACATCGACTCCGCGGCGCTCGGCCGGGTCTACCCGGTCGCGCACCCCCTGCACGGCGATGCCGCGCCCACTCTGGCGGCCCTGACCGGGCACGCCACGCCCGCCGAGGACGGCTGGCGCGAACGCGTCCACGCCGTGCGCGCCGAGGTGCGTGCCCATCTGCACGACGCCATCGGCCCGCAGGCCGCGATCTGCGACGCGATCCGCGCC
This sequence comes from Streptomyces sp. NBC_01353, assembly GCF_036237275.1. Taxonomy (GTDB): domain Bacteria; phylum Actinomycetota; class Actinomycetes; order Streptomycetales; family Streptomycetaceae; genus Streptomyces. Next base: position 7,263,030 of record NZ_CP108352.1, read on the forward strand.
GCGCTGCCGCGCGAGGCGGTCGTCGCCCGCGACGTGACCATCCCGTCCAGCAGCTGGGGCAACCGCCTGCTCGAGATGTACGACCCGCGGGACAACGTCTTCCCGCGCGGCGGCGGCATCGGCCAGGGCCTCGGCATGGGGATCGGCGCGGCGCTCGCACGGCCCGACGCACCCACCGTCGTCCTCGCCGGCGACGGCGGACTCGCCGTCCACCTCGGTGAACTGCTCACCCTCGCCCAGGAGCGGCCCCGGCTCACCCTCATCGTCTTCAACGACGGCGGGTACGGCGTGCTGCGCAACATGCAGGACCGCCACAGCGAGCGACGCTCCGGCGTCGACCTGGTGACACCCGACTTCGAACTGCTTGCCCGCGCCTGCGGCCTGCCGTACCTGCGGATCGCCGCCGAGGAGCAGGCGGCACCGGTCATCGCCGAGGCCGTCTCCTCGGACGGGCCGACGCTCGTCGAGGTCGACCTCGCGGCCCTGGGCCCGATGAAGAACCCGTTCACCCCACCCGTGAGGATCCCGGGCCGCTAATCCGGTCCCGTACTGCCTATCGCCGGTAAGGAGGCACCAGGCCATGAGCGAGAACCCGCTGCAGCTGATCGTCCACCGCATGACATGGGAGGCCGAGGGCGTACTGTCCGTCGAGTTTGCCCACCCCGACGGCAAACCCCTGCCCGCCTGGACGCCCGGCGCCCATATCGACGTGCACGTCGGGGGCCGGATCCGCCAGTACAGCCTGTGCGGCGACCCGCACGACCAGGGCGCGTACCGGATCGGTGTCCTCAACGAACCTTCGTCGCGCGGCGGTTCGCGCCACGTGCACACGAAGCTGCGCCCCGGCCAGTCCGTCACGGTCTCCGAGCCGCGCAACCACTTCGCCCTGGAGGACGCCGGCTCGTACGTCTTCGTCGCCGGCGGCATCGGGATCACCCCCCTCCTCGCGATGGCCCGCGAGGCCGCCCGCCGGGGCGCCGAGTGGCGCATGGTCTACGGCGGACGGAGCCGGGCCTCGATGGCCTTCACCTCCGAACTCGCCCTGCTCGGCGGCGATGTGACGCTCGTCCCGCAGGACGAGTTGGGCCACATCGACCTGGACGCGGTGCTCACCCGGCTCCCCGACGGCGCGCTCGTGTACTCGTGCGGACCCGAACCTCTCCTCGCGGCCGTGGAGGAACGAGCCCCGGAAGGCCGACTGCGACTGGAGCGGTTCGCCGTCCCCACCGTGGAACGGGCCGGAGACGACGAGGAGTTCGAGGTCGAGTGCCGTACCTCGGGGCTGACGCTCCGGGTCGGCGCCGACACGTCGATCCTCGACGCCGCGGAGAGCGCCGGGCTCAGCGTGAACAGTTCCTGCCGCGACGGCATCTGCGGGTCCTGCGAGACCCGGGTGCTCGACGGCACGCCCGACCACCGCGACTTCCTGCTCAGCGAGGCGGAGCAGACCGCCGGCGCCACCATGATGATCTGCGTCTCGCGGTGCGCCTCCGGCCGGCTCGTCCTCGATCTGTGACCCTTCCCCCCCCGCCTTCTCAGGAGAGAACGTGACCGACACCTGGCCGTACCTGGACATCCACCAGTCCCGTACGCACGAGCCCACGCCGTACGAGTACAAGCTCGCCGCCACCCTCGAAGAGGTCTTCACCCAGGAGGGCCACGAGCTGGCCGACGTGGTGCGCGGGCTCAACGCCCGCAAGGTGCAGACCGCCGACGGCACGCCGTGGACCGAGGAGTCTTTCCGCGCCGAGATGAACCGACTGGGAGCCTGACATGACGCTGTCGTCCACCGCCACCGCGGACCGCATCTACGCCACCGGTCTGCGCAACCAGTGGCATCCCGTCGTCCCCTCGCGCTTCGTCGCCCCCGGCGCGATGCGCAAGGTGACCGCGCTCGGCGAGCAGTGGCTGCTGTTCCGCCGTTCCGACGGAACCCTCTCCATGCTCGCCGACCGCTGCCCGCACCGTGGGGCGCCCCTGTCGCTGGGCAAGCACCTCGGCGACCGGGTGGCCTGCTGGTACCACGGCGTCGAGGTCGGCTCCGACGGCACGGTGACCTCGGTGCCCGGTCTGCCCGGCTGTAACCTGGAGGGCAAGAAGCTGGTCACCTCGCTTCCCGTGCGCGAGGTCGGCGGGGCGATCCTCGCCTGGTTCGGCGACGAGGAGCACCCCGAGCCGGCGGAGCTCACGCTCCCCGAGCCGCTGACGGACCCGGCGGTGGACGCGTTCCTCTGCTACGCCGAGTGGGACGTGCCGTGGCGGTACGCCGTGGAGAACCTGCTCGACCCCATGCACGGCGCCTTCCTCCACCACGAGTCGCACACCATGTTCGCCGGTGACACGACCGCCAAGTTCCGCATCCGGGAGACCGAGCGCGGCTACTTCTTCGAGAAGACCGACCAGCGGGGAGTCAACTTCGACTGGGTCGAGCTGTGCCGTACCGGTGTCGACTGGGTCGACCTGTCCATCCCGTACCCGCCGTCGGCCGGCCCGGGCGGACCGTTCGGGATCGTGGGCATGGTCTGCCCCGTCGACGAGCAGCGCTCCGGTGTCTTCTTCTGGCGCTACCGCCGCGTCGAGGACTGGCAGCGCGCGTCCTGGCGCTTCCTGTACAAGACGCTGATCGAGAAGCGTCACTGGGAGGTCCTGGAACAGGACCGCGTGATGCTGGAGGCCATGCCCGCCGACGCCGACCAGAGGGAGAACCTGTACCAGCACGATCTGGGCGTGGTGCGGCTGCGCAGGCTCTACCGCGCGGAGGCCGAGGCGCAGGCGTCGTCCGGCACCTGAGCCGGTCGGTGGCTCGGCTCTGACCTGCACAGATGAGCCTTTGGGTGTCTTCCGGAGCAGTCTTGTCGGGCTGTGTGCCAGGGCGCGAGCTTTCCTTGTGGACGATCAGTCGCGTCCCCCAGCGTTGGCCAAAAGCCCTGGTCGTTCCGTTGCAAGGACTTCCGGCCCCTTGCGATCGCATGCACTGGACGAAGCTCCTTGACGGGCAGGCATCGCCGGCACCAGCCCGCGCCTTCGTTCTGCGGGGTCGGCCAAGGCTGCCTAGTGTCTTGGGGTGGAGCACACAGACAGTGCCCGGCCCATCGACCCGGAGGTGCGCGATGCCGGAGCTGTTCATCGGAGGCACGTGGGCCGCCGCTGCCGACGGTCGCACGCGGGAGATCCGCTGCCCGGCGGACGGCACTCTGGTCGCCACCGTGGACGAGGCCGGTCCCACGGACGCGGCAGCGGCCGTCGCCGCCGCCCGCGAGGCGTTCGACAGCGGGCCGTGGCCCGCCACGCACGCCGCGGAGCGCGGACGGCTGCTGGTGCGCGTCGCCGATCTGCTGGAACGTGACAAGGCGGCCTTCGCCCGTGCCGAGTCCCTGGACACCGGCAAGCGGCTCGTCGAGTCCGAGTACGACATGGACGACATCGCGGCCTGCTTCCGCTACTTCGGCAATCTGACCGCGTCGGGCGGCACCGACCGGATCGTCGCCACCGGCAACCCGGAGGCGGACAGCCGGGTGGTGCACGAACCGGTCGGTGTGTGCGCACTGATCACCCCATGGAACTATCCGCTGCTGCAGACCGCGTGGAAGGTCGCCCCGGCGCTCGGGGCGGGCAACACGTTCGTGCTGAAGCCGAGCGAACTGACCCCGCACACCGCGATCCTGCTGATGCGGCTGCTGACCGAGGCGGGGCTGCCACCAGGGGTCGGAAACCTGGTCCTGGGGACGGGCGCCGAGGCTGGTGCGCCGCTCACCGAGGATCCCCGCGTGGATCTGGTGTCGTTCACCGGCGGCCTGGCCACCGGCCGCCGGATCATGGCGGCAGCGGCGCCCACGGTGAAGAAGGTCGCCCTGGAGCTCGGCGGCAAGAACCCGAACATCGTCTTCGCGGACGCGGACTTCGAGGCGGCTGTCGACTACGCGCTGATGGCCGTCTTCCTGCACTCCGGGCAGGTCTGCTCGGCAGGTGCCCGGCTCCTCGTGGAGGACTCTCTGCACGACGCCTTCGTCGACGAGATCGTGACCCGCGCGCGGGCCATCCCGATGGGCGGCCCGTTCGACGAGAACGCGCGGACCGGGCCGCTGATCTCGGCAGCGCACCGCGACAAGGTGGAGGCCTACGTGGCTGCGGGCCTGGCCGAGGGCGCGGTGCTGCGCTGTGGCGGGGCGCGGCCGACGGACCCGGAACTCGCCCAGGGCTACTACTATCCGCCGACCGTGCTGGACGACTGCACGCCCGGGATGTCGGTGGTCCGGGACGAGTCGTTCGGCCCGGTGCTCACGGTCGAGCGGTTCGACAGCGAGGCCGAGGCCGTCGCCGTCGCCAACGACACCATGTACGGCCTCGCGGGTGCGGTGTGGTCGCAGGACACGGGCCGCGCACACCGGGTCGCGTCCCGGCTCCGGGCGGGCACCGTGTGGATCAACGACTTCCACCCCTACGTGCCGCAGGCGGAATGGGGCGGCATGAAGCAATCCGGTTTCGGCCGTGAACTGGGGCCGGCGGGACTCGCCGAATACCAGGAGACCAAGCACATCTGGCGCAATCTCGCCCCCAAGGCGCAGAGGTGGTTCGAGTGACCGCACAGCCGACAGGGCAGGACCGGCCGAGCGCCGGCAACGGCGCCCCGCACGACGACGACTCGGTGACCGAGCTCGGCTACCGGCCCGAACTGAAGCGCACGCTGGGCAACTTCCACACGTTCGCCGCGGGGATCAGCTACATCTCGATCCTGACCGGCACGTTCCAGCTGTTCTACTTCGGAATCGCTTTCGGCGGCCCGGCCTACTGGTGGTCGTGGCCGATGGTGTTCGTGGGCCAGCTGATGGTGGCACTGTGCTTCTGCGAGCTGGCGGCGCGCTACCCGGTCGCGGGCTCGGTCTACAACTGGGCGAAGAAGATGGGCGGCCCGCACGTGGGCTGGCTCGGCGGCTGGATGATGATGACGGCCACCATGGTGACCCTGTCGGCCGTGGCCCTGGCGTACCAGATCACGCTGCCGCAGATCGACCCCTGGTTCCAGATCGTCGGCGACGGCAGCGGCGAGAACGACGCCGCGGCCAACGCGGTCCTGCTGGGCACGGTGCTGATCCTCTTCTCCACGCTGGTCAACGCCTTCGGCGTACAGCTGATGGCGCGGATCAACTCGGCGGGTGTCTTCATCGAACTGATCGCCGCCGTGGCTCTGATCATCTTCTTTGCCGCGCACATCACCCGTGGACCCGCCACGGTGCTCACCGATACGTACGGTCTGGGCAGCGGGGACCCGCTCGGCTACTTCGGGGCGTTCCTCACCGCGTCACTCGCGTCGGCGTACGTGATGTACGGCTTCGACACGGCCTCCTCGCTCGGCGAGGAGTCTCACAACCCGAGCCGGAACGCGCCGCGCGCGATTCTGCGGGCGCTCGTCGCGTCCTTCCTCCTCGGTGGCCTCATCCTGCTGTTCGCGCTGATGGCGGTGCCGGATCTGCAGGCGAAGGAGCTGAGCACGGGCGGCCTGCAGTACGTGGTGCTGGAGACGCTCGGGCCGACGATCGGTGAGATCTTCCTGTGGTGCGTGGTCGTCGCGATCACCGTGTGCGTGCTGGCCGTCCAAGCCGCGGGCATCCGGCTGATGTTCGCGATGGCACGGGACAACAACCTGCCCGCCGGATCGGTGCTCGCCAAGGTGAGCCCCCGCTTCCGGACCCCGGTGGTTCCCGCCGTCGTGATCGGCGTGGTGGGTGTGGTCATCCTGGTCATCAACATCAACCAGCCGCAGATCTTCTCGGTGATCACCAGCATCGCGATCATCATGATCTATGTGGCGTACCTGATGGTCACCGTCCCGATGCTGATCCAGCGGCTGCGCGGGACATGGCAGCCCCGCGAGGGAGCCTTCTCGCTCGGCCGCCTCGGACTGCCGATCAACGTCCTGGCGGTGCTGTGGGGTGCCGCCATGTCCCTGAACCTGGCCTGGCCCCGTGCAGACGTCTACAACGCGACCGGGCCCCAGCACTGGTACCTGCGCTGGGGTGCGTTCCTGTTCGTCGGCATCGTGGCGCTCGGCGGCTTCGCCTACTACTGGTTCGTACAGCGGCACCGTACGGGCGTGCTGGCCGAACACCGCGCAGACGTCCCCTGATCCGCGCTCCCTCCCCTCGCGGGGACATCTCGCACTGGAGAGACCATGCCCGCACAGCCCTCTGAGCCCGAGTTCGACTACGTCGTGGTCGGCGGCGGCACCGCCGGGGCCGTCGTCGCGGCCCGCCTGTCGGAGGATCCCGGTGTCAGCGTCTGCCTGCTGGAGGCGGGGCCGTCCGACGAGGGCGACGAGAGCATCCTGAGGCTGGACCGGTGGATGGCGCTGCTGGAGTCGGGTTACGACTGGGACTACCCGGTGGAGCCGCAGGAGAACGGCAACAGCTTCATGCGCCACGCCCGTGCCAAGGTGCTCGGCGGCTGCTCGTCGCACAACTCGTGCATCGCCTTCTGGGCGCCGGCCGAGGACCTCGACGAGTGGGGCGCGATGGGGTGCTCGGGCTGGAGCGCGGCCGACTGCTTCCCGCTGTACCAGCGGCTGGAGACCAACGACGGCACAGGCGACCACCACGGCCGCTCCGGACCCGTGACGATCCGCTCGGTGCCGCCGCGGGACCCGTGCGGGAGGGCGCTGTTGGCGGCCTGTGCGGCCGGCAACATCCCGACGGTGCCGTTCAACTCCGGCCGCACGGTGGTGCGCGGAGCGAACTGGTTCCAGATCAACTGCCGCGAGGACGGGACCCGTTCCTCCGCCTCGGTGTCGTATCTGCATCCCGTGATGGGCAAGCGGCCCCAGCTGGAGGTGCGCACCGGGGTGCAGGCGAGGCGGCTGCTGTTCGACGGCGCGCGCTGCTCGGGTGTGGAGTACCTGCAGCCGGACGCCGTGCGTCTCGACGCCGTACGGGCGCGGCGCGAGGTGATCGTCTCCTGCGGGGCGATCGACTCGCCGAAGCTGCTGATGCTGTCGGGCATCGGACCCGCCGCCCATCTGCGCGACAACGGCGTGGACGTACGCGTGGACTCCCCCGGCGTCGGCTCACACCTCCAGGACCATCCCGAGGGGGTGATCATGTGGGAGGCGAAGCAGCCCATGGTCACCTCGTCCACGCAGTGGTGGGAGATCGGGATCTTCGCGGACACCGAACCGGGGCTGGACCGGCCGGATCTGATGTTCCACTACGGTTCGGTCCCGTTCGACATGAACACCTACCGTCGCGGCTATCCGACCACCGACAACGCCTTCTGCCTTACGCCGAACGTCACCCGCGCCCGCTCCGAGGGCACGATCCGGTTGCGCAGCCGTGACTTCCGGGACAAGCCGAAGGTCGACCCGCGCTACTTCACCCACGAGCACGACATTCGGGTGATGATCCGCGGACTGCGGCTGGCGCGGGAGATCGCGGCGCAGGCGCCGCTCGCCGGCTGGAGGGGTGCGGAGCTGGCGCCCGGACCGGACGCCACGACCGACGAGGAGCTGTTCTCCTACATCCGCCAGACGCACAACACGGTCTACCACCCGGCGGGCACTGTACGGATGGGTGCCGAGCGTGACTCCACCTCGCCCCTCGACCCGCAGCTGCGGGTCAAGGGGGTGCAGGGGCTACGGGTGGCGGACGCCTCGGTCATGCCGTTCCTGCCCGCGGTCAATCCGTGCATCACCACGATGATGATCGGCGAGAAGTGTTCGGACATGATCCGGGCCGGACAGTGACCGCAACCCGTTGCAACGCAGGCCCTCTCGGACACCGGACAGGCGTACGGCAAGGCCGTCACCGCGTACGACCCGTTCGACCGGCCGACGACGGAGCTCACGCTCCCCAGCGCGACCCGCTCAGACTCTGCGGCACCTGCCTGGTCCGTGGATTTCCAGGGGGTCAGGCCGTATAGCCTGGCGAAATGCTTACAGAAGTGACAGCGACTCGCTATGTCACCCCTCTGCGTGAGGGCGGCTCGCTCCCGGGCATCGTCGAGGCCGACGATCTCGGTACGTACGTCATGTAAGGCACGGGATCAGGCTGCTGACCTGGCACTTTAGTGCACGGCACTCCTGGCCTGCAGGGATTCTCTTGGCGGGTCCTTTCAGGGACTTTCTGATGTGTGCAGCTGGAACTCCCCACAGACTCCCCAGGAGCCGGGGAAACTCCCCAGGCACTCCCCACAGCGGAGTCAGATCATGTTCGAGCTCATCCAGGACGCGGTCCGATCCACCTCTCGCTGACCCGCTCCCCGGGCCGGGTCCGTGCGATCCCGCCCACCGCCAGGGCGGGATCGGCGCGCTCGCACGGGGCGGCCGGCCCGTCCGTTCGGTGCGGACCGGCGGAGCGTCGCCTCGGTTCACACGCGGCGCGTGCTGGACAGCCAGTCCCGGGGCGACATCCCGTACGCGGTGCGAAAGGCCCGACTGAAGTGGGACGGGTTCACGAAGCCCCAGCGCTGAGCCACCGCCGAGACGGTAGGTGCGGACCTCGACTGCCTGGACAGCTCCCGTCGGCACCTCTCCAGGCGCTCGCGATGGATCCAACGGCTCACCGTGGTCCCCTCCGCCTCGAAGATCTTGTGCAGATACCGGACGGACATGTGGTGCGCGCCCGCGATCATCTCCGGAGACAGACCTGGATCCGCCAGGTGGCGCAGGATGTAGTCCTTGATGCGGGCCAGCATCCCGCGGGCCACCTCCGACGCGTGGGGGTTCAGCAGCCCCTGTCGCTCGCGCACGAGCACCGTCAGGAGATCGACGGCGGTCATCGCGAGTTGCCGGCCTGTGTACGGGTCGAACCCGGCCGCCTGGTCCGCCAGACGTTCCAGATGGCCGGCGACCACTCCGGACGTGCCGCAGTGGCTGTCGAAGACGGTCCCTGTGATCGCCCGCAGTTCGGTGTCCGTCACGGCCAGCACCTCCTTCGGCACCCGGATCGATGTGAACCGGAAGTTCTCCGGCTGTTCCCTGCCGTAGGGCCGGCCGGCGTCGGAGCAGGTGAAGGTACCGGGGCGGACCAGGGCCTGGCGCCCGTCCTGGGTGAGCCGCCCGGTTCCCTGGTGCTGGAGTGTGATGGTCATGTACTCCGCTCCGCCCCTGGAGATCAGGGGGGCGTTGCGCGACACGCGCGCCGGGCCGGCCTCGACCACCGAGATCTGGAGGGGGCCGAGCGTATCGACGGTCATCGTCCCCGTCGCGGGCTCGCGCTCGTGCAGCGTGACGTCCATCGGAACCAAGGTGTCGGAGACGATGCTCTGCCAGTAGTCGGCCCGCTCGGACGGAGGCAGCGGCAGGACGGAGAGTACGACGGACATCATGACCTCTCGTCATGGTCGTGCGGACGCTCCCTGGAGAGCGTCGGAACAGCAGGAAATCCAGTATCGAACCATCTGCTGTCGTCGCCATCAGTCACCCGACTGGTGCTCTGTCGTCCCCGGCCGCTCTCACCGCAGGCGAGCGCGGAGGAATCTGCCGCCGAGCCGTACGGCCGCCCGCGTCGATGGACTGTTGCGCAGTGCGGTCAGTGACACGAAGTCGTGGACCGTGCCCTGGAACCGTGCCGCGGTCGCGGCGACACCGGCCCGAAGCAGTCGACCCGCGTACTCCTCCGCCTCGTCCCGGGCGACGTCGGCCTCGGCCGTGACGACCAGTGCCGGCGGCAGTCCCGCGAGCGCGGCCGTACTCGCACGCAGCGGGGCCGCGGTCGGCTCGTCCCGCTGCCGGGGATCTGCCGCGTACTGCCGCCAGTATGACCGTACGGCCTCCCGCGTGAGTGGATACCTCGTGGCGAAGAGCCGTTGTGACGGGCTGTCGCAACGGGCATCGGTAAGGGGGTAGTACAGGAGTTGGGCGCAGATCTCCGGACCCCCGCGCGCCCGCGCCAGCAGCGTGAGCGCCGTGGCAAGAGTGGCCCCCGCGCAGTCCCCGGCGACCGCGAGCCGGTCGGTGTCGAGCCCGAGCGACTCGCTCTGCCCGACCGCCCAGGTCAGCAGGTCGTAACACTCTTCGAGGGCGACCGGATAGCGACTCTCGGGCGTGCGACTGTACTCGGGAACGACGGCCGCGACACCGGCTTCGCGCACCAGCTCACTGATGAGCCAGGCGTGCGTATGCCCGTCGCCCAGCATCCAGCGGCCCCCGTGGACGTAGAGCAGGGTGGGGGGCCGGCCCGTGACTTCGGTCGGCCGCACGACCCAGAAGCCCACCAGGCCGGTGGGCCCCACGGGCGCCGCATGGAAGGTGGCTTCCACGTCGAAGTCGTCCATCCGATCGCCCTGAGCTTCCTGCAACGCCTGGCGCGCGGCGCCCGGTTCGAGCTCGTGGAGGTACGGGGGTGTCGAAGTCGCGTCGACGAGCCGCTGTACCAGTGGATCCAGGATCACGGGCGCCGGCTGCTCGGGGCCGGCCTCCCGGTCGGGCTCCGGCTGCATTCGTTCCGCCTCTCGCTCGGGCCCCACGGGGTGTGAGTCGTTTGCACACGTCAGCTGTCGCGCAGGACATCCCGGAGTTGATGACGGCTGCTGACGCCGAGCTTGGGGTAGACGTTGTAGAGGTGCGAGCCCACGGTACGCGGCGAGAGAAACAGCCGCTCGGCGATCTCACGGTTCGACAGACCACGGGCGGCGAGTCGCGCGATCTGCTGCTGTTGGGCGGTCAACTCGGCCAGCCGCTCGTCAGAGGTGGACGCGGAGGCGTCGGCAACCCCTGCCGCGCGCAGCTCACCGCGGGCCGCGTCCGCGAGGTCCCGGGCTTCGAGTCGCGCCGCCACCTCCAGGACCGCGGTCAGCTGGGCGCGGGCCTCCAGGGGCCGTCGGCGCCTGCGCAGCCAGATCGCGTAGTGCAGACGGGCATGTGCCCGCTCCAGCGGCCAGGTGTCTCCCTCGGGGTTGACCAGAGCCAGTCGGAAGTGCTGCTCGGGATCCGCATCCTCGTCGACGAGGGCCGCCGCGTGGTGCATCAGGAGCGTCATGCGGGTCGTCGGCCGCTCACCCACGGACTCCCGCACCGCGCCAAGGACGCGCGCTGCCTCGTTCGTACGGCCGACGCGCTGTGCGGCGGTGGCCAGTTCACTGATGCAGCGAGGAGACAGGAACCGGACGAGTGGCGATCCGTCCTCGCAGAAGAGGGCCCGGAGATGATGGAACGCAGCCTCAGCGTCCCCCAGGGCCAGTGCGTGAAGTCCGCTGGCGCGCAGCATCCTGACTCGAGTGGCCCGGTTCTCGCCGAGGTTGACGGAGCACCAGTGGCGGCCGGTGAAGGGGATGTCCGGAAGGGTCTCGCCGCGCAGGGCTCGCAGCGTCACGTCCAGTGCCTCCAGATCCATGTCGACACGGGGCGACGGGTGGACGAGCGCGGCGGCGCGCCCTTCCTCGATCAGGGTGTGGGCTTCCTGCCATCGGCCCATGGCGACGAGGGTGTCCACGTGATGCGGAAGAGTCCACAGCCGCGAGCCCCAGGCCCCCCGGGCAGCGTGCAGCGCGCTCGCCTGCCGGTGCAGCTCCGCGCACTGCTCCGACTCGTCGGTGTAGTAGGCCACCGAGGCATGGGCCAGCAGCCGGGTCAGTGCAGCCGATCCGTCGAGCGGTCCATCCAGCGGTCCGGACGACGGGACGTGCGCCCGACGGGTGGTTCTGTGGCTGCGGCCGTGGCGGTCGCCTTCGGCATCGAGCCCCACCGACACATAGGCGTCCAGGGCTGCCAGGACTCCGGGCCCTTCGAGCCTGGGAAACGGGTGCGGGGCCACCGGATCGGTACGCCCGGCGGGCAGGGCGTCCACCCAGCGCTCGGCACGGTCGTCGCCCCTGTCGACTGCGGCCCCGGCCACCCGGCGGCCATGGTCGAACAGGCGGGGCAACTCCTCGTGGTGCTCCGGCAGACCGGACTGGTGGGCGATCGCCGCCGCGAGCGCGGTCAGTACGAGGGAGGTGGTGGCGGTAAGCGGGGGAGAGTGCCGCCACACGTCCAGCAGAAGCCCGAAGGCCTCCCGCTGGTACGAGAGAAGCGACAGCGCGGCGGCCGTGGCACAGCCCGCCACGCACCGCAGGTCCCGGTTGTGGGCGACCCGGGAGAACTCCGCGTACAGGTCGCGGACCCATTCCGGATCCCCGAGATCGCTCACCGCGACCATCGCCGCGGCAAGGCGGCGGGCCCGGTCCTCGTCGTTCCCGCTGAGCCGCGCCGCCTGCTCCAACGCCTCCGCCGAAGCGAAACGGTCCCCGACCCGCAGGGCGTGGACAGCGGTCGTCCGCTCCAGGGCATCGGCCACCTCCTCGTCGGGGCCGATCGCGGCCGCGGCCAGATGCCAGGCCCTGTAGGCCGGGTTCTGGCCCACCGCCGTCGCCAGGTCCTGATGGGCCTGCTGCCGCAGCTTCGCGGGCTGCCGGTGGAACGCCGCCGTACGGATCAGTGGATGGCCGAACACGAGGCTGCCGTCGGCGACGCCGATCAGGCCGGCCTCCTCCGCCCGGGCCCACACCGCCAGGTCGTCCGTGCCCAGGGCGGCCATGACGATGCGGAGTCCCTCGTCGCGCAGCGCGGCCGACGCATAGAGCAACGCACGCTGCGTGTCCTCCGGGAGCAGGTCCAGACGTGCGGAGAACACCTGAGGGGTCCGCAGGGTGCGGCCTGCCTCCGAGTCGAGTGAGGCCGACCCGGCACCGACGCCCGATGCCCGATTCAGCTCGACGATCGCCAGGGGATTGCCCTCCGCCTGCCGAAGCAGGCCCAGCCGGTGCCGCCCCCGGGGTGCGTGGGGCTGGGCGTCCAGCAGCCGGGCTGCCGCCCCGCGGGACAACGGTCCGAGCCTGAGGACGGGAAGATCAGCCGGAACTCCTGCCCGGGGAGCTTCGCCACGTGCGGTGAACAGCATGGTCACCGTCTGATCCGTGAGCCGCCGCCATACGGAGAGCAGGACCTCCAAGGAGGCGTCGTCGCAGTCCTCGACGTCGTCCACCGCCACGATCACCTGGCTCGACCGGGCGAGGCGGGTCATGAGCGCGAGCGTGGCGGCACAGAGCGTACGCCGTTCCTCCGGCCCGGCTCCCGCACCCCGATCCACGGCGGAACGGAGCACCTGCTGCCAGTCCTCCGCAACGGTGTCCGGGACGTCCTGCACCGGCAGAAGCAGCTGGTGCAGGGAGGCGAAGGGGGTCGGCCGCTCCCCGCCCCAGCCCCGCACCGAAAGAACCAGGGCCCCCCGTGCCGCAGCCGTCTCCTCGGCGAACCGCAGCATCCGGGACCTGCCGCTGCCGGTCTCCCCGAGCACGAGCAGACCCTGGGGACCGGAGCGCACGTCCAGGCACCGCAGGATCCGGTCCGTCGCCTCCTCACGGCCGATCGGCACAGCCGCGCGTCCCGCCTCGTACTCCGTCACAGCACTCCGACTCCCCGTGCGAGGCGGCTGGTGACCGCCCCTACGCGGATGTTGCCATAAGGCAGGCAATTTCGGCCGACCCGCCCCACTGGACGGACCGGGTGGCCGGGCGTCTTGAGGGCCGGCGCGCTTCGACCGCGGCTTCCCCCATCTGTCGGTCGGCCAGCCGGACCGGGCAAACCGCCGACCCCCGGCTCATTTCGGGCCTTGCGCGGGTAGTGCGCTGTCGTGCCAACTCCTGGGCACGGGAAGAAAAGTCGGTCGGTCGGGCCGGTCGTAGTTTTCGGGTGTGCCGAGCCGCGAAACGCGGACGGCACGGTACCGACTGCTCCGAAAGGACCCCTCATGTTCGACATCACCAAGGTGCAGGCCGCCCCGAGCGCGGACCTCCTTACGCCCGACAACGCCGTCATGCTCTTCGTGGACCACCAGCCGCAGATGTTCTTCGGCACCGGGAGCGGCGACCGCGCCGCGATCATCAACAGCACCGTGGGTCTTGCCAAGGCGGCTCAGGCATTTGACGTGCCCGCCGTCCTGACCACGGTCGCCGCCGAGTCGTTCTCCGGGCCCCTGCTGCCGCAGCTCGCCGAGGTGTTCCCCAAGAACGAGGTCATCGACCGCACGACGATGAACGCCTGGGAGGACGAGGCGCTCGTGGCGGCGGTCAAGGCGACCGGGCGCAAGAAGATCATCCTCTCCGGCCTGTGGACCGAGGTCTGCCTGGTGCTGCCCGCTCTCTCCGCGCTGGAGCAGGGATACGAGGTGTACGTGGTCTCCGACGCCTCCGGCGGCGTCAGCCCGGCCGCCCACGAGCACGCGCTCCAGCGGATGATCGCCGCCGGCGCGGTGCCGGTGACCTGGGTCCAGGTGCTCCTGGAGCTGCAGCGCGACTGGGCGCGCCAGGAGTCGTACGGCGCGGTCATGGAGATCGTCAAGGCCCACGCGGGCGCCTACGGCCTGGGCGTCGTGTACGCGCAGAGCGTCATCGGCGCGCACGCGGCCGGCTGACCTCCTTGGACACCGGCATTCTGATCCTGCGTCTGCTGGTGGGCCTGCTCGTCGCCGGCCACGGGGTGCAGAAGATCAGCTCGCACCTGGGCGGCAGGGGACTCGAGGGCGGCACGGAGGAGTTCCGCGCCGACGGTTTCCGCGGCGGAGCCCTCACCGCACTGGCGGCGGGCGGTGGCCAGATCGGATCGGGTCTGTTGCTCGCCGCCGGCCTCCTGACCCCGCTCGCCGCCACCGGGGCCATCGGGGTCATGACCGTCGCCCTCACCGTGAAATGGCGCAACGGCCTCTGGGTGCAGAACGACGGCTACGAGTACCCGCTCGTCCTCATCGGCACCGCCGCCGCACTCGCCGCCACCGGACCCGGCGCCTGGTCCCTCGACGCGGCCCTCGGCCTCACGCCGTACCCGCTGTGGTGGGCGGCCCTCGCGCTCGTGGCCGGTCTCGGCAGTGGGCTCCTCACCCGGCTCGTACTGCACCGGGCAGCCCCGGCGGCGCCGCAGAGCGCCGCCCGCCGCGAGCGCTGACCGCGAGCCACACAGACCGGGTCCGGCCGCTCCGCGCCCCCCGACCGGACGGCCGGGCCCTCCCACCCTCCAGGAGAACTCGATGGAATCCACAACCACCGCACCCCCGCACGGCGGCGGCCAGCCGCTGCTGCACCAGAAGGGCGCCGAGACCCAGACGTTCGGCACGCTCAAGCAGCTGCCGATCGGCCTCGGCCACGACACCCGCATGTATGCCTGCCAGCGGCTGAACCGCGTACTCGCCGACACGCAGATCCTGTACTCCCTCTACAAGAAGCACCACTGGCTCATGCGTGGTGCGACCTTCTACTCGCTCCACCTCATGCTGGACAAGCACGCGGAGGCCCAACTGGCCATCGTGGACGCGCTGGCCGAGCGGATCCAGAGCCTCGGCGGCGTCGCGGTAGGAGACCCGCGCCACGTCGCGGAACTGACCGCGATTCCCCGGCCACCGGACGGCGTGGAGCCGGTCCCCGTCATGCTGTCGCGGCTCCTCGACGCACACGAGCGGATCCTGATCGACGCGCGGGACGCCGCCGCCCGGATCTCGGCAGATGGCGACGAGGGCAGCACCGACCTGCTCGTCTCCGACGTCATCCGCACCGGCGAGGCGCAGGTGTGGTTCCTGGCCGAACACCTCGTGGACACACCCTTGGTGCGCGGCTGATGGAGGACACGTACGACGTCGTCGTGGTCGGCGGCGGGCCGAGCGGCGAGGTCGCCGCCGACCGGGTCGTCCGGTCGGGGCTGACCGCCGTCGTCGTCGAGGCCGAGGCGGTCGGCGGCGAGTGTTCCTACCGGGCATGCGTGCCCAGCAAGGCCCTGCTGCGTCCCGGTGCGGCCAGGGAGGCCGCACGGTCGGTCGACGGGGCACGGCAGGCGGTGACCGGGGCGCTCGACCCGGCGCACGTCCTGGCCCGCCGCGACCGGTTCACCGGCCGTGGCGACGACACCGGCCAGGCCGACTGGCTGAACAGCGCCGGCATCCCCCTCGTACGGGGGCACGGCCGGCTCGCCGGAGAGCGCCGCGTGGAGGTGACCGGGGCTGATGGCACGGTCCGCACCCTGCGGGCCCGGCTCGCGGTCGTCCTCAGCCCCGGCACGGAACCCGCGCTGCCGCCGGTCGACGGGCTCGACCGGATCGGTGTGTGGACCAACCGGCAGGCCACCACGGCCGATGCGGTGCCCGAACGGCTCGTCGTCATCGGCGGGGGAGTGGTGGCCTGCGAGATGGCCACCGCGTGGCGCTCGCTCGGCTCCTCCGTCACCCTGCTCGTCCGCGACCAGGCCCTGCTGACCGGCTGGGAGCCGTGTGCCGGCGAGGAGGTCACGCGCGGTCTGACCGGTCTGGGCATCACGATCCGCTTCGGGGTTTCGGCGACCCGGGTCGCCCGTGACGAGACCACCCACACCGTGACCGTGGAGACCGACGACGGCGCCACCCTCGTGGCCGACGAGGTGCTTGCCGCGGTCGGCCGTCGCCCGCGTACCGCGGACCTCGGCCTGGAGACCGTAGGCCTGCCGGCCGGTGGCTGGCTCCCGGTCGACGACACCGGCCGCGTCACCGACCTCGCCGGGGACTGGCTCTACGCCGTCGGCGACGTGAACCACCGGGCGCCGCTGACCCACATGGCCAAGTATCAGGCCCGTG
The DNA here is from genome assembly GCF_036237275.1 of Streptomyces sp. NBC_01353. Classification (GTDB taxonomy): domain Bacteria; phylum Actinomycetota; class Actinomycetes; order Streptomycetales; family Streptomycetaceae; genus Streptomyces. The sequence goes on from NZ_CP108352.1 coordinate 7,279,586, forward strand.
CCTGTGCCGCGGCGATCGCCGAGCGGGCCGTGGGCCGTCCGGCCGGCACCGGCGGTTGGCGGGCCTGGAACGCGGAGGCCGACCACGTCGCCGTCCCGCAGGCCGTGTTCACCCATCCCGAGATCGCGAGCGTCGGTCTCACCGAACGCGCCGCACGCAAAGCGGGTATCGCGGTACGCGCGGTGGAGTACCGCATCGACGACGTCGCGGGAGCCGCGCTGTACGCGGACGACTTCCGCGGTCACGCCAAGCTCGTCGTCGACGAGACGCGGGGAGTCGTCGTCGGCTGCACGCTCACCGGCCCGATGGCGACTGAGCTGATCCACACGGCCACGGTCGCCATCGTGGGAGAAGTCCCGCTCGAACGTCTGTGGCACGCCGTCCCCGCATTCCCGACGGTCAGCGAGGTCTGGTTGCGGCTGCTTGAGGCGTACGGCCTCTGAGGCGTCCGCCGATCGTCCGTCCGCACCGCGTCCGCACCCACACAAGCACCCGACAAGGAACCGCACATGCTTCCCACGAAGCGCACCCTCACGCTCGCCCTCGCCCTGCCCGCGACGCTGGCCTCCCTGATCGGTGCCGCACCCACGAGCAGCTCGCCCGCCGCCGACACCGACCGGCACGCGCCCAAGCCCACCATCGTCCTTGTCCACGGGGCGTTCGCCGACGCCTCCAGCTGGAGCGGCACGATCAAGCGACTGCGTCGCGCGGGCTATCCGGTCGTCGCCACCGCCAACCCGCTGCGCGGTCTCGCCGACGACACCGCCTACCTTCGCGGCGTGCTCGCCGGCGTCGACGGCCCCGTCGTCCTGGTCGGCCACTCCTACGGCGGCGCCGTCATCAGCGGAGCCGCAGTGGGCGACAGCCGCGTGAAGGCCCTCGTCTACATCGCCGCGTTCACCCCCGACAAGGGCGAGAGCGCGGCCCAGCTGGCCGCCAAGTTCCCCGGCTCCACCCTCGGCGAGACGGTGAACCCGCAGCCGTACCCGCTGCCCGGCGGCGGCATCGGTACCGAACTCGTCATCGACCAGGCCAAGTACCACCGTCAGTTCGCCGCTGACGTCCCCACCGCCGACGCGGCGGTCATGGCCGCCACCCAGCGCCCGGTCGCCACCGCCGCGCTGGAGGAGAAGGCCGGGGGAGCGGCGTGGAAGACGATCCCGTCATGGGCGCTGATCGCCACCGCCGACAAGAACATCCCGCCGGCGGCCGAGCGGTGGATGGCGAGGCGCGCCGGCTCCCACACCACCGAGGTGGACGCCTCGCACGCCGTGGCCGTCTCCCGCCCGGGCGTGGTCACCGACGTGATCCTCGACGCCGCGCGCGCCACCCGCTGAACACCCGCCCGTACCTCACCCGTACGTCCTACGAAGGGAAACCCCTCATGGCGATCACGCCGATCCTCGAACCCACCGCCCAAGCCTTCGCCGACGCCACCGCCCAGCCGCCGTTCCTCTACCAGATCCCCGTGGCGGACGGCCGCAAGGCCGTGGACGGTGTCCAGAGCGGTGAAGGTGTCCCCCTGCCCGCCGTAGACGAGGAATGGGTCACCGTCCACGGCGGTCCCACCGGCGACGTCCGCGCCCGCATCGTCCGCCCGCGCGGCGCCACCGGCCCGCTCCCCGTCATCCTCTACATCCACGGCGCCGGCTGGGTCTTCGGCAACGCCCACACCCACGACCGGCTCGTCCGCGAACTCGCCGTCGGCGCCCGTGCGGCCGTTGTCTTCCCCGAGTACGACCTCTCGCCCGAGGCCCGCTACCCCGTCGCCATCGAGCAGAACTACAGCGTCGCCCAGTGGATCGCCCGCGAGGGACACCACAAGGACCTCGACGGCACCCGGATCGCCGTCGCGGGCGATTCGGTCGGCGGCAACATGACCGCCGCCCTCACCCTCATGGCCAAGCAGCGCGGCGACGTCCGCCTCACCCACCAGGTCCTCTTCTACCCGGTCACCGACGCGAGCTTCGACACCGACTCGTACCACGCCTTCGCCGAGGGCTACTTCCTGCGCCGCGACGCCATGAAGTGGTTCTGGGACCAGTACACGACCGAAGAGGCCGAGCGCGCGCAGATCACCGCCTCGCCGCTGCGTGCCACCACCGAGCAGCTCACGGGCTTGCCGCCGGCCCTGGTCATCACCGCGGAGGCCGACGTCCTGCGCGACGAGGGCGAGGCGTACGCGGCGAAGCTCCGTGCCGCCGGAGTCCCCGTCACCGCCCTTCGCGTGCAAGGGGTCATTCACGACTTCGTCATGCTGAACGCGCTGCGCGAGACGCAGGGCGCGGAACTCGCCATCGGTCTCGCCGTCGACACCCTGCGCAAGGCCCTCGCATGACCGGGCCGTCGACTCGGATGGACGAGCCGTCTCCGAGCATGCCCGTCGCGGGCCTCGTGCCCGCCCTGCGCCAGGAACACGCGCAGGTCGACCTCCTCGTCCGCAACGCGAAGGTGTTCACCGGCGACCCCGGTCGTCCCGAGGCCCGCGCCGTCGCGATCCGCGACGGCCGGGTCGCGGCCCTCGGTGACGACCACGACCTCGCCCACCTCGTGGGACCTGGGACCAAGGTCGTCGACGCCCTCGGCCGCCGGGTGATCCCCGGCCTGAACGACTCGCACCTGCACGTCATCAGGGGCGGCCTGAACTACGTCCTGGAGCTGCGCTGGGACGGGGTGCGCAGCCTCCGCCACGCCCTTGCCATGCTGCGGGAGCAGGCCGGCCGTACGCCCAAGGGGCAGTGGATCCGGGTCGTCGGCGGCTGGACCGCCGAACAGTTCGCCGAACGCAGGATGCCGACCGTCGCCGAGCTGAACGCCGCCGCCCCCGACACCCCGGTGTTCGTCCTGCACCTTTACCAGTCCGCCCTGATGAACCGGGCCGCGGTGCGGGCCGCCGGATTCACCCGCGACACACCCGACCCGCGCGGCGGCCACATCGTACGGGGAAGGGACGGCGAACCCAACGGCGTCCTCCTCGCGGCGCCCAGCGCCCTCATCCTCTACTCGACCCTGGCCAAGGCGCCGACCCTGGAGGAAGCCGACAAGCGCACGTCGACCCGTCACTTCCTGCGTGAGCTGAACCGCTTCGGGCTGACCTCCGCGGTCGACGCCGCCGGCGGGTTCCAGAACTTCCCCGACAACTACGCCACGGTCGTCGACCTCGCCAGGTCGGGGGAGCTGTCCCTGCGGATCGCCTACCACCTGTTCCCGCAGACGGCCGGTCAGGAGCTCGCCGACCTGAAGCGCTGGACCGAGATGGTCAAGCCCGGGGACGGGGACGAGTGGCTCCGGCTCAACGGCGCGGGCGAGAACCTCACCTGGGCGGCCGCCGACTTCGAGAACTTCTCCGAACCCCGTCCCGAGCTCGCCGAGGGGTACGAGGCCGAGTTCGAGAAGGCGGTCCGGCTCCTCCTCGAGAACGGCTGGGGCTTCCGCCTCCACGCCACCTACGACGAGACGATCCGCCGCGACCTGGCCGTCTTCGAGAAGCTCGCGGCGGAAGGGCTCTTCCCCGGCGGCAACCGCTGGCTCTTCGACCACGCCGAGACCGTCTCGGCCGACAGCCTGGACCGGATCGCTGCCCTCGGCGGCGCCCTGTCCGTCCAGAACCGCATGTCCTTCCAGGGCACCGCCTTCCGCGACCGCTACGGCGCCGAGGCCGCCGCCCACGCCCCGCCGGTCCGGGCCATGCTCGACCGGGGCCTGACCGTCGCCGCAGGAACCGACGCCACCCGCGTCTCCTCGTACAACCCGTGGGTCGCCCTCCACTGGCTGGTGACCGGGCGCACCGTCGGCGGCACCGCGCTCCACCCGGCCGGGAACCGGATCGGCAGGGAGACCGCCCTCGATCTCTACACACGCGGCGGAGCCCGGCTCACCGGCGAGCAGGACGTCAAGGGAAGCCTGCGGGAAGGCTGGTACGGCGATCTCGCGATCCTCTCCGACGACTTCCTGACTGTGCCCGAGGACGTCATCCCCGACATCGAGTCCGTCCTCACCGTCGTCGGCGGCCGCATCGTCTACGCGACAGCGGAGTACGAGGGGCTCGACGAGGCCGTCCCGCCGGTCAGCCCGGAGTGGAGCCCGGTGGCCCACTTCGGCGGCTACCAGAGCGGTGCCCGCCAGGCGTCGCTCGTGGCCGAGGCCGTCGCCGAGTCCGAGCAGCACCGCCGCTGGCGCGTCGCCCGAGGCTCCCCTCCCGAGACGCCTCCGCCGTTCCTCGACCCCTGCTTCGAGCACTGAACGAGAGATCCCCACGATGAGTACTGACTCCGCCTCCGCCGACGGCGCCGACGACGGTCCGGACAGCCGGCCGGACGCCGGGCCTGATGGCGGGCTTGTCCCCGGGCCTGTCGCCGCCCCGGGGCGCCGCTTCGAACCGGACCTCCGGTCGATGACCCGGATCAACTTGCGCCCCATCGCCTCACCCATGCCACTGGGCTTCTTCACGGTGGCGATCGCCTCCGTGATGACGGGATGCATGCAGCTCGGGCTCTTCGAGGACTCGGCTCGCGGCGCCGTCGCCCTGTGCGTACTGCCCGCCTTCGCCCTGCAGTTCCTCGTGAGCATCCTTGCCTTCGGCGCCCGTGACGTGATCGCGGCGACGCTCATGGCGGTCTTCGCCGGCAGCTGGCTGGCCTACGCACTCGTCATGTTCAGCGGTGCGGCCGACGGCCTGCGCGTGCTTGGCGTCTTCAACCTGGCGCTCCTCTGCTTCGGGGCGCTGATGACCGCCGTGACCCGGCCCAAGCGCGCGCTCTGGCTCGTCCTGACGGTCTCCCTGCCCCGCTGGGCCGCCACCGGTCTGTCGGGCCTCACAGGCGCCGAATGGCTCACGCGCACGTCTGGGGTCCTCGGACTCCTGGTGGCGCTCGTCGCAATGTACGCCGCGTTCGCCCTGATGTTGGAGGACATGCGCAGCGAGGAGGTCCTGCCCATCGGCCGCAGCGGCCCCGCCCACGCCGCCGTGGAGGGCGACCTCGCGGTCCAACTCCGAAACCTGGAACGCCAGGCAGGCGTGCGCCGCACGCTCTGAACACCACCGACACCCTGTACACCGCAAGCGCACAGGAGCACCCATGGAACCGCAGGTAGCGGACCGCCCCGAGAAGACCCGGTACGAGGTCCTCGCCGGTGACGACGGCACGGAGACCGCGGGCTTCGCCGAGTACTTCCTCTCGGAGGACGAGTCGGAGGTCGAGATCGCGTTCATCCACACCGAGATCGATTCCCGGTTCGCCGGCCGGGGCCTGGGCGGGCTGCTCGCCCGGGGAGCCCTCGACGACGCCCGGACACGCGGGCTGCACGTCCTGCCGTACTGCCCCTTCATCCGGGGGTGGATCCGCAAGCACCCCGAGTACACCGACCTGGTGCCCGAGACGCGCCGCGCCCGGTTCGGCCTCTGAAGCACGCACGTCCAACCCCACGTTCCACACCACCGCCCACGCACCGAGGAGTTCACTCATGTCCCGACACGCCCGCCCCACCGTCGTCCTGGTCCACGGCGCCTTCGCCGACGCCTCCAGCTACGCCCGCGTCATCCCCGAACTGACCGCCGCCGGCCTGAAGGTGGTGGCCCCGGCGGTGCCCAACCGCAGCCTCGTCGACGACGCCGCGTACATCGCCTCGGTCGTACGTGCCGTGGACGGCCCGGTGATCCTCGTGGGGCACTCCTACGGCGGCGCCGTCATCACCCTCGCCGGTACGGAGGACAACGTTCGCGCCCTGGTCTACCTGGCCGGATACGCTTTGGAGGAGGGTGAGAGCCTCGGCGAGCTGCAGGGGCGCTTCCCCGACTCCTGCCTCGCGGACGCTCTCGTCTACACGCCGTTCCCCGTGGCGGGGTCCGACGAGACCGGCACCGACGTCTCGGTGGAGGTCGAGAAGTTCCCCGAGATCTTCGCCGCCGACGTCGACCCCGAACTCGCTGCGGTGCTCGCTGTCTCCCAGCGCCCCCTGGCCGCACGGGCCTTCGCTGAGGCGGCGCCGGTCGCGGCGTGGAAGAGCAAGCCCTCGTGGGGCCTGGTCGCCACCTCCGACCGGACCATCAACCCCGATGTGGAGCGCTACGGCTACAAGCGTGCCGGCATGACCATCGTCGAGGTCGAATCCTCGCACCTGGTCATGCTCGCCCGGCCCAAGGCAGTGGCCGAACTGATCCAGGACGCGGTCCGGTCCACCGCCCACTGACGTACAGCCAGATTTCGGGGGCCGTGCCGAGCCCACCTTTCGGGGGTGGGCTCGGCACGGTGGTTTGTGTCGCTACCCTGCGGTTTTGCCCTGGCATGCACACCGTATTCTTCCCCCGGGGGAGGAAAGAGGGGTTGTGTCCGGGGAGAAGTCTTTCGGGGTCGTTCTGCGCGGTCTGCGGCAGCGAGGCCGTTTGACCATCGAGGAGTTGGCCGAGGCGTCGGGTGTGAGCGTCCGGGCCATCGGCGACATGGAGCGGGGGCGTAGTCGGGTTCCGCAGCGGCGCACGGTGGTGGCGTTGGCGGAGGGGCTCGGGCTCACGGACGCGGAACGGGAGACTCTGCTCGCCGTGGGGCGGGCGGCTCGTCCGATACGCGCGGTGGCGGTGGCGGGGACGGTTGTGCCGCCGCGTTCGGTGGGGGACTTCACGGGACGCGCCCCGGAGCTGGCGCTCCTGCGGGAGGCGGCGGAACAGGCCCGTGCCGGCGGGGAGTTGTCGGTGTGGGTCGTTTCGGGTCCTCCGGGGTGCGGGAAGACGACGTTGGCGCTGCAGGCGGCAGCGGATCTGGTGGAGGAGTTCCCTGACGGGTGTTTCGTGGTGGACCTGCACGGGGTGGAAGGCCCCGTGGACACGGGTGAGGCGCTACTGAAGCTGCTGAAGGCCCTTGGGGTGTCGGACCGTCGGCTGGCGCGCGAGGATCCGGAGGGCCGCGCGGGGTTGTTGCGGGCGCTGCTGGGTGACCGCCGGTGCCTGGTGGTGTTGGACAACGCCCGCGACGAGGGGCAGGTCCGTGCGTTGCTGCCCGCGGGCGGGCGGAGTCTGGTGCTGGTCACCAGTCGGCGGCCGTTGACCGGCCTTGAGGATGTCGACCGTCTGGCGCTGTCGGAGATGGCGCAGGACGAGGCGGTCGATCTGCTGCGCCGGATCCTGGGCGACGAGCGGGCGGACGCCGAGGCCGAGGCTGTGGCGCGGGTGGCGGAGCTGTGCGGGCGTCTGCCGTTGGCCCTGCGGGTGGCGGCGAACTGGCTGACGGTCCGTTCCGGATGGACCGTCGACCACCTGGTCGGGCGCCTGGCCGACGAAGAACGTCGACTGGGCGCGCTCGCCGCCGGCGACGTGCGGGTGGAGGCGGCCTTCGAACTGTCCTACCGTCAGCTGACCGGCCAGGCCGCGCGGATGCTGCGGCTGCTGAGTCTGGTGCCCGGGCCGGACATGACCGTCGCCTACGGCGCCGCCCTGACCGCGACCGGCCTCTTCGAGGCCGAGGACGTCATGGAGGAGCTGGTCGAGGCCGGGCTGCTGCAGTCCGCCTTCCCCGGTCGCTACCAACTGCACGACCTGCTGCGACTGTTCGCCCGCGCCCGTCTCTCACGCGAGGAGGAACCCGGCGAGCAGGAAGCAGCTGACGACCGGCTGCGCACTTGGCTGCTGGAGACGGCCGTGGTCGCCGGCCGCTGGTACAAGCCCACGTTCGGGGCGCCGTCGTCATCCTGGCAGGGCCTGGTCCCGCTGGAGAGCGCCGAGCAGGCCCGTGCCTGGCTCCAGAGTGAAGCCCCCTCCTGGCTCGCCGCGCTGCGTGGCGCCGCTCACCGGGGTGAGCACACCCAGGTCGTGGAGACCGCCTGTGCCATGGAATGGTTCTGCGACCTGTGGGTTCACTGGGGGCATTGGCCCGAGGTCTTCCGCCTGGCCGGCGAGGCCGCCACCGCCCTTGACGACCCGTACATGCAGGCCTTCCACCGCAACATGTACTCCTGGTCCCTCTCCTGCGAATCCCGGTACGGGGAGGCCATCGAACAGGCCCGCGAAGGGCTGGACTACGCCCGCCGCGCCCAGAACGCTTCCCAACAGGCCTCGGCACTGACGCTGGCGGCATGGGCCCAATCGGAGCTCGGCCAGGTCCAGGAGGCAGCCGACACGTCGCTCGCCGCGATAGGCCTCTACGAAGAGACCGCCGACCGCGAGGGCTGGCTGGGTGCGATGTTCACCCACGGAACCTCCCTGGGCCTGCTCGGCCGTGGCGAGGAAGCCTTGATCCAGCACCAGCGCATCATCACGTTCCTGGATGCGCCCGACTGTCCGGTGAGCGGGCACCTCGCCGACATCTACCGTGCCAACACAACCCGCGCGCTCGGTCGCGGCTACGCCGTCCTGCGGCGATGGCGCGAGGCTGCCGACCACTATCGCGATGCTGTGGTCCAGTCCGCTCGTATCGACATTGCCCACATCGAGGGCAGCACGCTGGTGCATCTCGGAGAGGCCCTGATCGAACTGGGAGAAGCCGAGGAAGCCCGCTCCTGTCTCCGTCAGGCCGTCGCCTTCGGCGACGCGGTCGACAGCAAGGACCTGAAGACCGCACAGAAGCTCCTGGACTCGCTCCCCGCCGAGTGAGTGACGCCTGCCGTCCCGCGTATGCGGGGCGGAGGGCTCAGCCGCGGTGCCGGTGCAGGGCGACGTGCACGGTGTCGAGAGCCTGGACGAGGGCGGCGCGGGCGGCGTCCGTTTCGCGGAGCGGATCGAGCACCATGAAGCCGTGGACCGTCCCGTGGTAACGCATGGAGACCACCGGTACGCCGGCCGCCCGGAGCTTCGCCGCGTACGCCTCACCCTCGTCGCGCACCACGTCGGCCTCGCTGGTGACCACCAGTGCCGGGGGCAGTCCGGCGAGCTGTTCCAGCGAAGCCCGCAGCGGTGATGCGGTGGCCTGTCTCCGCTGCCGTACGTCGGGCAGGTACTGGTCCCAGAACCAGCGCATGGTCTCGCGGCCGAGGAAGTAGCCGTCGGCGAACTCCTGGTACGAGGGGGTGTCGAAGCCGGCGTCGGTGACCGGGCAGAGCAGCACCTGCAGTAGCAGCCGCACCCCTCCGCGCTCCTTGGCGAGCAGGGTCAGTGCCGCCACCAGGTTGCCGCCCGCCGAGTCGCCCACGGCGGCCATCCGGCTTCCGTCGAGGCCGATTTCGCCGCCTCGCTCGCAGATCCACTTCGCGACCGCGTAGCACTGCTCGACGGCGATCGGATACCGCGCCTCGGGGGCGCGCTCGTACTCGACGAAGACCACGGCCGCGTCCGTGCCGAGGGCGAACGCGCGCACCAGACGTTCATGGGTGTCGGCGTCGCCCAGGGCCCAGCCGAGACCGTGCAGGAACAGCACGACGGGGATCTCGCCGATACTGTCGGCGGGCCTGACCACCTGCACCCGTACGTGACCCGTCGGCCCGCCCGGCAGCGCGAACCACTCCGTGGAGGTGGCTTCCTCGTCGAGAGGGTCGGGGGCGGTCTTTCCCTGGAGACGCGCGAGGTCCAGACGGGCCTGTTCCAGGTCCGGGTCGTTCACCGACGGCGGGCAGGTGTGCCGGGCCACGAATGCCCGGGTGGGGTGGTCCAGGACCGGGTGCCGAGCGGACGAAGAGACGAAGTCGGTCACACAGGGTCTCCTGCCGGGAGGGTCTGAAGCGAAAGGGTGGTTGGGGGCACCGGGTCCCTGGTCGAGCGGCGGAACGGGGAGCGGCGGCTGTCGGGGCGGGGCGTTGCCGCCGCAGGCACGGGGCGTGCACCGAGTGGCCCGCGCGGCTCCGATCGGGGACGTTACCCGCTGGACAGCGGGAGGTCAGCCCCTTGCCGGGTCGGTGCCATGGACATCGGCGGCGTCCTTGGGGACGGTCCCGGGCTCCGAAGTGACCCCCGGGGACCGCCCGAGGTCTTCCTGGGCGGTGCGCAGGTTGCGCCATTCACGGGGGGAGACGCCGTAGGCGGCGCGGAAGGCCCGGCTGAAGTGGGCGGGATTGACGAAGCCCCACCTCTGGGCCACGGCGGACACGGTGGGGGCGGTCCTGCCGCGGCGGGCCAGTTCGCGGCCGCACTCCTCCAGGCGCCGTTGCCGGATGAACCGGCCGACGGTGGTCCCCTCGCCTTCGAACAGCCGGTGCAGATACCGGACGGAGATCCGGTGCGTCCGGGCGATGAGCTCGGGTGACAGGTCCGGGTCGCCAAGGTTCCGGTTGATGTGGTCGCGGACGCGCCGCATCAGATGGCTGCGTGCGTCCGCGTCCGTGTCGCCCGGGTGGGCCCGCTCGGCGATCAGGGTGGCGAACAGGTCGACGACATTGCCGGCCAACCGGTTCGCGACGGCCGGCGGGTAGCAGTCGGCCGAGGAGGAGGCCAGGGTGGCCAGGAACGGGAGCAGCATCGCGCCGAAGCCGTCCCCGGTGCCGATGGCGTTGCCCGTGACCTGCCGGATGTCGCTGTCCGACACGCCCAGCGCGCGGCGCGGAAGTTGGAAGACGTGCGTGGCGAACCGCTGCGGATAGTCGAAGGAGTACGGCCGGGTCGTGTCGTACACCACCAGGTCACCCTCACCCACCGCGGCCCGCCGGCCGTCCTGGACGAAGGTGGCCGTGCCGGATATCTGGACACCGACCGCCACCAGCGCCTCGGATGACCTGGCGATCAGCGCCGGCGTGCGGCTGACCCGCTCCGCGTCGGCCTCCATGGTGGAGACCTGGAGATATCCGAGGCGGTCGGTGGCGATCCGGCCGTCGAACGGCCCGTCACCCCGAGGGGCGACCGTCATCGGCACCAGTGTCCTGCTCACCGCATCGTTCCAGAACGCGACCTTGTCCCGGTCCGGTACGGAGGCGGTCGTCAACACCAAGCTCAAATTGCTCTCCGCTCAGGGGGAAGTGATTCCGGGGCTGCGACGGGCGGGAACAGGACGCCGCACCTCCCCGGAAGGCGGTGGCCGGTGTCCGGCAGGGCCGGACGGCTCGTCGTAAGGCAGCGACCTCACTGGAGCGCAACCGGACCACTTCGGCGAGGCCCGGGTTCCCGCCCGCACTGACCAGCCAAGCAGCGGGTCGTTTCTGCCTCCAGGCAGAACCACAGGCAGGAATCGGGGGAGCCGACTGGCACGTCCAGTGACGTGTGCAGTCCGATCGATCTACTTCCAGACCGGGCAGAACGCTGCACTCATGGGCAAGACGCAGTGCGTGGCGCGACAACAGGCGGCGCTTCCCCGGCCGTAGCGTGACGGCGTTCCGTACCGCACCGAGGTGCGGACCAGCCACTTCGCATCGATTCGCATCGAGGAGACAACCCATGCCGTACATCACCGTGGGCCAGGAGAACACCACAGCCATCGACCTCTACTACGAGGACCACGGCACGGGGCAGCCGGTCGTGCTCATCCACGGCTTCCCGCTCGACGGCCACTCCTGGGAGCGCCAGAGCGCCGCGCTCCTCGACGCCGGCCACCGCGTGATCACGTACGACCGCCGCGGCTTCGGGCAGTCCTCGCAGCCGACGACCGGCTACGACTACGACACCTTCGCGGCCGACCTGAACACCGTGATGGAGACCCTCGACCTGAACGACGCCGTCCTCGTCGGCTTCTCCATGGGCACCGGCGAGGTCGCCCGCTACGTGTCCACGTACGGCTCCGCCCGCGTCGCCAAGGTCGCCTTCCTGGCCTCGCTCGAGCCCTGCCTGCTCAAGACCGACGACAATCCGGACGGCGTCGCGCCGAAGGAGTTCTTCGACGGAATCGTCGCCGCCGTCAAGGCCGACCGCTACGCCTACTACACCGCCTTCTTCAACGACTTCTACAACCTCGACGAGAACCTGGGCACCCGGATCAGCGAGGAAGCGGTCCGCAACAGCTGGAACACCGCGGCCGGCGGCGGCTTCTTCGCCGCGTCCGCCGCACCGTCGACCTGGTACACCGACTTCCGCGCCGACATCCCGTCCGTCGACGTGCCCGCCCTGATCCTGCACGGCACGGCCGACCGCATCCTGCCCGCCGAGAACACCGCGCGCCCCTTCCACAAGGCGCTCGCCTCCGCCGACTGCGTCGAGATCGAGGGCGCCCCGCACGGCCTGCTGTGGACCCACGCCGAGGAGGTCAACACCGCCCTCCTCGCCTTCCTGGCGAAGTGACGCCCCACCCGCAGGTTCACACAGGGTGAGCGCACCGCCGCGCGGCAGCCGGGGGAACCGGCCCGGCTGCCGCGGTGGGTGCTGCCGAAACCCCGGCGTCACCCCACCTTCCCCGGCCACGGCCACCGCCGCAGGATCCAGACAGGACCAGGAGAACAGAGACCCCATGCAGTTCGGCATATTCACCGTCGGGGACGTGACCCCCGACCCCAGCAACGGCCGCACTCCGTCGGAACACGAGCGCATCAAGGCGATGATCGCCATCGCCCTCAAGGCCGAAGAGGTCGGCCTGGATGTCTTCGCGACCGGCGAGCACCACAACCCGCCGTTCGTCCCGTCGTCCCCGACCACCATGCTCGGCTACATCGCCGCCCGCACCGAGAAGCTGATCCTGTCCACCGCCACGACGCTGATCACCACCAACGACCCGGTGAAGATCGCGGAGGACTACGCGACGCTCCAGCACCTGGCCGACGGCCGGGTCGACCTCATGCTGGGGCGCGGCAACACCGGCCCGGTGTACCCGTGGTTCGGACAGGACATCCGTCAGGGCATCAACCTCGCCAAGGAGAACTATGCGCTGCTGCGCAGGCTGTGGCGCGAGGACGTCGTGGACTGGGAGGGCACGTTCCGTACGCCCCTGCAGGCTTTCACGTCGACGCCCCGGCCGCTGGACGGCGTCCCGCCGTTCGTCTGGCACGGCTCCATCAGGTCCCCGGAGATCGCGGAGCAGGCCGCGTTCTACGGCGACGGCTTCTTCCACAACAACATCTTCTGGCCGGCCGACCACACCCGGCGCATGGTCCAGCTGTACCGTCGGCGGTACGCCCACCACGGCCACGGCCGCCCGGAGGACGCCGTCGTGGGCCTCGGCGGGCAGGTCTTCATGCGGAAGAACTCCCAGACAGCCGTAAGGGAGTTCCGCCCGTACTTCGACAACGCGCCCGTCTACGGCCACGGCCCGTCGCTGGAGGAGTTCACCGAGCAGACCCCGCTGACGGTGGGCTCTCCCCAGCAGGTCATCGAGCGGACCCTGACCTTCAGGGAGGGCGTCGGCGACTACCAGCGCCAGCTCTTCCTGATGGACCACGCCGGCCTGCCCCTGAAGACCGTCCTGGAGCAGCTCGACATCCTCGGCGAGGAGGTCGTGCCCGTGCTGCGCAAGGAGTTCGCGAACGGGCGTCCCGCCGACGTTCCGGACGCACCGACGCACGCGGCACGGGTCACCGCCGCCGCGACGCAGCGGGGAGCGGCCGCCGCATGAAGCTGACCGTCGTTTCCGCGGGGCTGAGCACGCCCTCCTCCACCCGCCTGCTCGCCGACCGGCTGGCCGGGGCGGCCCGCGACGAACTCGTCGACCGGGGCCACACCGTGTCGATCGAGGTCGTCGAGCTGCGCGCACTCGCCGGGGACATCGCCAACCACTTCGTGACCGGTTTCGCATCGCCGCGACTGGCCGCCGTGATCGACACGGTGACGAGATCCGACGGCCTGATCGCCGTGACTCCGGTGTTCACGGCCTCCTACAGCGGGCTGTTCAAGTCCTTCTTCGACGTGATCGCCCCGGACGCCCTCACCGGGCAGCCGGTCCTGATCGCGGCGACCGGCGGCACCGCCCGCCACTCCCTGGTCCTGGAACATGCCCTGCGCCCGCTCTTCGCCTATCTGCGCGCCGCCGTCGTTCCGACCGCGGTGTACGCGGCGTCCGAGGACTGGGGATCAGGGGGAGACGAGTACACCGACGGCCTGCCCGCGCGCGTCCGGCGGGCGGGCGGCGAACTGGCCGCACTCATGGCGGCCCGCCCGCCCCGGGCCGAACCCGCGGACGACGTCACCGCCCTCGAACGGCAACTTGCCGACCTGCGCTTCGACTGAGGCCGGGGGTCCTGCACCCGAGCGACCGACCAAACTCCCCGCGTACTCCCCAGAGGATGACGGAGCATTCCCCGGCGAGGGGGAGGGGCCGGTCGAGTTCCTGTGCTCCGCAGCTCGGACGGGCCGATAGCCTGGGAAAATGCTTACCGAAGTGATAGCGACCCGCTATGTCACGCCCTTGCGTGAGGGCGGCTCGCTCCCCGGGATCGTCGAGGCCGACGATCTCGGTACGTACGTCATGAAGTTCACCGGGGCCGGGCAGGGGCGCAAGACACTCGTCGCCGAGGTGATCTGCGGGCAGCTCGCCCGCCGGCTCGGGCTGCGTGTGCCCGAGCTCGTCGCCATCGAGCTCGACCCCGTCATCGGGCTCTCCGAGCCCGACCAGGAGGTCCAGGAGCTGCTGAAGGCCAGTGGCGGACTCAACCTCGGGATGGACTACCTTCCCGGCTCGCTGGGCTTCGACCCGCTGGCGTACGAGGTGGACCCGAAGGAGGCGGGGAAGGTCGTCTGGCTCGACGCGGTGATCAACAACGTCGACCGGTCCTGGCGCAACCCGAACATGCTCGTCTGGCACGGCGACCTGTGGCTGATCGACCACGGCGCCACCATGATCTGGCACCACAACTGGCGGGGCGCCCAGGCCTCCGCCGCGAAGCCGTACGACGCCTCCGACCACGCCCTCGCGCCCTTCTCGCCGGACGTCGCCGCCGCGGCGGCCGAGCTGGCGCCCCTGGTCACACGGGAGCTGCTCGAGGAGGTCGCCGCCGACGTCCCCGACGAGTGGCTGGTGGACGAGCCCGGCTTCGAGAGCACCGACGAGCTGCGCGCCGCGTACGTGGAGACGCTGCTGCCGCGCGCCGCGACCATCCACGAGCGGATCACTCTCGGTCCGCGGGCCGAGCGCGGGCCGGCTCAGCCGCCCGGCTGGCTCGCCGAACGCCTTGCCCCCCGGCCGCACCCCGCCCAGAAGGACCGCACCACGTGACCGACCGCGATGTCTTCGAGTACGCGCTGCTGCGCGTCGTGCCACGCGTCGAGCGCGGCGAGTTCTTCAACGCGGGCGTGGTGGTCTACTGCCGGGCGAAATCCTTCGTCGCCGCCCGCACGCACCTCGACGAGGCCAAGCTCAGGGTGCTCGACCCCGGCGCCGACGTGACCGGCGTGCGGGCCGCGCTGCACGCGGTCGAGGGGGTCTGCCGGGGTGGCGAGGACGCCGGGCAGGCGGCCCGTGACGACGCGGGCCGGCGCTTCCGGTGGCTGATCGCACCCCGCTCCACGGTCGTCCAGCCGGGCCCGGTGCACACCGGACTGACCGCCGATCCGGAGGGTGAGGTCGAAAGGCTGCTCGATCTGCTGGTGCGCTGAGCGCCGTCAGGTGTGGCGCGGAGTGATGCTGTGCACCCGGTGGGCCGTTGACACCGGGTGCCAGGGCTTCTAGCGTCTCGTCTGCGGAAGGTACTAAGCGGTCGCTCATGTGTGGGACGCGCCGTGCGGGCCGCATCCATGGATGATCCAAGGGCGAGGAGAACCAGCATGTCGACCACCGAGCAGCGCGTAGCCGTCGTCACCGGCGCGGCGCGGGGCATTGGCGCCGCGACCGCGGTACGGCTGGCCGCGGAGGGCCGCGCCGTCGCCGTACTCGACCTCGACGAGGCGGCCTGCAAGGACACCGTCGAGAAGATCACGGCCGCCGGTGGCACCGCCATCGCCGTCGGCTGCGACGTCTCCGACAGCGCTCAGGTGGAGGCCGCCGTCGCGCGCGTCGCCACCGAGCTCGGCGCCCCGACGATCCTCGTCAACAACGCCGGCGTGCTCCGCGACAACCTGCTGTTCAAGATGAGCGAGTCCGACTGGGACATGGTCATGAACGTGCACCTCAAGGGCGCGTTCCTGATGGCCAAGGCGTGCCAGAAGCACATGGTGGACGCGGGCTTCGGTCGGATCGTCTCGCTCTCCTCGTCCTCCGCGCTCGGCAACCGCGGCCAGGCGAACTACTCGGCCGTCAAGGCCGGTCTGCAGGGCTTCACCAAGACCCTCGCCAAGGAACTCGGCAAGTTCAACATCACCGCCAACGCCGTCGCGCCGGGCTTCATCGTCACCGAGATGACGGCGCAGACAGCCGAGCGTGTCGGCATGGGCTTCGAGGACTTCCAGGCCGCGGCCGCCTCCATGATCCCGGTGCAGCGGGTCGGCAAGCCCGAGGACATCGCCAACGCCATCGCCTTCTTCACGGGCGAAGACGCCGGCTTCGTGTCCGGCCAGGTCCTGTACGTGGCCGGCGGCCCGCTCAACTGACGCCGCGAGCGGCAAGAAGGAGACATCCGTGAGCACGAAGGAACTGCCCGAGCCGTCCGGCAAGGTCGCTCTGGTCACCGGCGCCAGCCGGGGCATCGGCTACGGCATCGCCGAGGCGCTGGTCGCCCGCGGCGACCGTGTGTGCATCACCGGCCGGGGCGAGGAGGCCCTCAAGGAGGCCGTCGAGCGCCTCGGCGCCGACCGGGTCATCGCGGTGCCCGGCAAGGCCCACGACGAGGCCCACCAGGCCGCTGCAGTCGAGGCCACGATGGAGGCGTTCGGCCGGGTCGACTTCCTGGTGAACAACGCCGGGACGAACCCGGTCTTCGGGCCGATCGCCGAGCTGGACCTGAACGTCGCCCGCAAGGTCTACGAGACGAATGTGATCTCGGCCCTGGGATTCGCCCAGCTGACCTGGCGCGCCTGGCAGAAGGATCATGGCGGCGCGATCGTGAACATCGCCTCGATCGCCGCCATCTCCGCCTCGCCGTTCATCGGCGCGTACGGGATGAGCAAGGCGGCCATGGTCAATCTGACCCTCCAGCTGGCGCACGAATTCGCGCCGGTGGTGCGGGTCAACGCGATCGCCCCGGCCGTCGTCAAGACCAAGTTCGCCCAGGCCCTCTACGAGGGTCGGGAGGCCGAGGCGGCGGCTGCGTACCCGCTCGGTCGGCTGGGGGTCCCGGAGGACATCGGTGGCGCCGCCGCCTTCCTCACCTCCGACCAGTCGGACTGGATCACCGGCCAGACGCTGGTGGTCGACGGGGGTCTTTTCCTCAACTCCGGCGTCGAGTGACCGGTATCCGGACACTTTCCTGAATTCCTGACCGGTTTGACCCCGGTTAAGCATTGAATGCCTCAAGTGCCCCGTCAGGGTCGAACATTGACCTGGCGGGGCGCTGCGGTATGGTCGGCCGACCCATGGCTGAACGAGGAGCGTGCACGTGTTCAACCGGACCAGTCTGCAGGCCGCTGCAGCCCTTGCGTCCATATCCCTGGTATCCGGATGCAGCCTGTTTTCGGACGGTGAATCCACCGGGGAGCAGAGAATCGTCGTCGGCACGACGAGTTCTCCCACCACGCTTGATCCGGCAGCCGCTTGGGACAATTCCTGGGAGCTGTACCGAAATGTCTTCCAGACGCTGGTGAGTTTTCCCACCGGCAGTACGACCCCGCAGTCCGATGCCGCCGACTGCAAATTCTCCGACACCGCCAGCCGGATCTTCGAGTGCAAGCTTCTCGACGGCCTGACGTTCTCGAACGGGCACAAGCTGGACGCCAAGGCGGTCCAGTACTCCATCGAGCGCATCCGCACGATCGATGCCGACGGTGGCCCCAACGGGATGCTCGGCTCGCTCGACAAGATCGAGACCGTGGACGACCGTACGGTCGTCTTCAAGCTGAACAAGCCCGACGCCACCTTCCCCTTCGTGCTCGCGACGCCGGCCATGTCCCTGGTGGACCCCGCCGACTACCCCGCCGACAAGCTCCGTGAGGATGGGAAGCTCACCGGCTCCGGCCCCTACGTCCTCGACGAATACGTCGAGGGCGACAAGGCCGAGCTGACCAAGAACCCCACGTACAAGGGGTTCGCGGACCGCAAGAACGGCGGCGTGACCATTCGGTACTTCAAGGAGTCCGAGGCCATGGTCACCGCGCTGCGGGAGAAGGAGATCGACGCCACCTACCGGGGTCTCACCGCCGAGGAGGTCGTCGACCTCCAGGAGGACACCCCGGCGAACGAGAAGCTCCAGCTCGTGGAGTCGACCGGCGCCGACATCCGCTACCTCGTCTTCAACGCGCGGGACTCCTCGGTGGCCAAGGAGCCGGTTCGCAAGGCGATCGCCCAGATCGTCGACCGCGAGGAACTGGTCGACAAGGCGTACAAGGGAACGGCCGAGCCGCTGTACTCCATGGTCCCCAAGGGCATCGCCGGGCACACCACGGAGTTCTTCGACGCCTTCGGCGAGCCCAGCGTCACGAAGGCCAAGTCGATCCTGCGCGGGGCCGGGATCACCAAGCCGGTCGAGCTGACCTTCTGGTACACCACCGACCGGTACGGCTCCGGCACCGCGCTCGAGTTCGCCGAGCTCAAGCGGCAGCTGGACGCTTCCGGGCTCTTCAAGGTGACCCTGCGCAGCAAGCCGTGGAAGGAGTTCGCGGCCGGCTACCAGAAGGGCGAGTACCCGGTCTTCGGTCGCGGCTGGTTCCCCGACTTCCCGGACGCGGACAACTTCATCGCCCCGTTCGTCGGCAAGCAGAACGCGCTGGGGACGCCGTACGTGAGCCCCCGCATCACCGACGAGATCCTGCCGAAGTCGCGGCGCGAGAGCGACCGCGGCGCCGCCGCCGAGGAGTTCAAGGAGGCGCAGGAGATCATGGTGGACGACGTCCGGCTCCTCCCGCTGTGGCAGGGCAAGCTCTACATCGCGGCCGGTGAGGACATCGCGGGCGGAGAGCGCGCGCTCGACCCGCAGACCGTCATGCAGATGTGGGAACTCAGCCGCAGGACCAGCTGGTAGCGGCGTTGTCAGTGGCCCCCGGTAGGTTCTTCATCACGTAAGAAGACATGGCCTACCGGAGGTTGTTGACGTGACCGACACCGACATGCTGCCCGAGTCCTGGCGCGGCGTCCTCGGCGACGAGCTGCAGAAGCCGTACTTCAAGCAGCTCACCGAGTTCGTCGAGGAGGAGCGGGCGAAGGGGCCGGTCTACCCGCCGCGCGACGAGGTCTTCGCGGCCCTCGCCGCCACCCCGTACGACAAGGTGAAGGTCCTGGTCCTCGGCCAGGACCCGTACCACGGAGAAGGGCAGGGGCACGGCCTCTGCTTCTCCGTCCGGCCCGGTGTCAAGACCCCGCCGTCCCTCCGCAACATCTACAAGGAGATGAAGGAGGAGCTCGGGCACCCGGTGCCGGACAACGGCTATCTGATGCCGTGGGCCGAGCAGGGTGTGCTGCTGCTCAACGCGGTCCTCACCGTCCGCGCCGGCGAGGCGAACTCGCACAAGGGCCAGGGCTGGGAGAAGTTCACGGACGCGGTGATCTCCGCCGTGGCGTCCCGGCCGGACCCGGCCGTCTTCGTGCTGTGGGGGAACTACGCGCAGAAGAAGCTTCCCCTGATCGACGAGGAGCGCCACGTGGTGGTGAAGGGCGCGCACCCCTCGCCCCTGTCGGCGAAGAAGTTCTTCGGTTCCCACCCCTTCACGCAGATCGACGACGCGATCGCGGCCCAGGGTCACGAGGCGATCGACTGGCGCATCCCCGACCTGGGCTGACGCCGCCGGGCCACTGTCCGGGTGGGCGTCTGAGCCCGCCCGGCTGACAGGCCCCGGCCTGCGCCCGAGCCTGAGTCGGATCGGGGGTCGCTGCGGCTAGCGTCGGACCTCCTGGACACAGAGCGCGTGGAGGCCGTAGTGACCGAGCAGCAGCAGGTGTCGGATGACGGCGTCATGACCAGGATCGGTCAGGCGACGATGCTGCTCCACGGTGGGGACCGCGAGGAGGCACGCAACCGCTTCGGGGACCTGTGGGCGCACATCGGTCCCGACGGCGACCCCCTGCACCGCTGCACCCTCGCGCACTACATGGCCGATGCGCAGGACGACCCGGACGTCGAGCTGGCCTGGGACCTGCGGGCCCTCCTGGCGGCCGAGGAGATCGGCGAGGAGCGGCTGGCCGAGCACGACTCCGCGGTCGCCCTGAGGGCGCTGTACCCCTCCCTCCACCTCAACCTGGCCGCCGACTATCTGAAGCTGCAGCGGCCCGACGCGGCGCGGGTCCATCTGGACCGGGCCCGCGCGGCATCGGACGCACTGGACGACGACGGATACGGCAACGGGGTGCGCGCCGCGATCGAGCGCCTGGAGGTACGGCTCCGCGCGCGATAGCCCGGTGCCGGTCTCACTTCCCGTACGTACCGCGGCAGACCCTGGCCTGGTCGCTGCCGGGGTGCCAGCCTCCGTACTGCTCACCCAGCGCGCAGACGTCCGCCCGGGAGCGGGGCGGCTCGGGCGCGTCGGGGACCTTCACGGCCGGTACGCGAGCGTGCTGGTGCGGTACGGACGGAGGCCGCTGCTTGCCCGTCGACGCCCCGGCCCCGACCTTTCCCTTCCCCTTGCGCTGCCCGGGGGTCGCGCGGGGCGACGGTGGCGGGGGCAGCGCCGCTTCCAGGGCCTCACGGGCCGGTCCCTCGACGATCTGCGGGGCCACGTCCACCTGCTCGGACGGTCGGCTGACCTCCTTCGGCGGTTCGGGGGCCGGGGGCTGCGTCTCGACCGAGACGCAGCCGGAGAGGGCGGCGACGGCCATCCCGACCAGGATCATCGCTGAGGTTCTCGTTCCATGCACCCGCGCAACTCTGCTGCTCGATCGGTGATCTTCGCGCCCCTACCGACGGGGAATGCCCCGCACGAGTGATCACCGCGAACGGGGTGACGTGCGCCGTGGTGTCACGCCGCCCCGGTACGCGGTCGCCCTCGGGGCCTGTCAGTCGCCCGTGGCCCCGTCGATCCGCTCGCGCAGCAGGTCCGCGTGACCGTTGTGACGCGCGTACTCCTCGATCATGTGGGTGTAGATCCAGCGCAGGTTGAACGTCTCCCCGCTGTGGTGCTCACCCTTGGCCAGATCGTCGAGGTGGTGCGCCGCGGCGAGCTCGCGGGCCCGTACGATCTCGCCCTGCCAGGTCGCGTACGCCTCGTCCCAGGTGTCCGCCCCGGTGAGGTGGAAGGCACGGTCGCGATCCTCCTCGGTGCTGTAGATCCGCCCGGGCCGCTCGCCGGCCAGCACCCGCCGGAACCAGCCGCGTTCCACCTCGGCCATGTGGCGGACCAGGCCGAGAAGGCTGAGGTTCGACGGGGGAGCGGAGGCGGTGCGCAGCTGCGGTTCGGCCAAGCCCTCGCATTTCAGGGCGAGCGTCCGGCGGTGGTAGTCCAGCCAGCCCTCGAGCATCTCGCGCTCGCCCGCGGTGGTCGACGGTTCGGTGCGTGCGGTGTGTTCCACGGAGGTCATACCGGGCATCGTCGCCGATGGCCGCGGTGGGCGCCAGGGGATCCGGCGCGGTTCACCCGCCGAGCATTCCGCGCAACAACTCGTCGAACCCCACGCGCAGTTCGTCTCGGCTCGGTGCCGCACGAGACCTGGGGCCCACCCTGGGGCAGGGCGGCAACCATCGAGGACGCGATCGGCCTGGTCCACCACGCCCGCCCGGGACGTCGCCCGAGCCGGGCACTGGCCGCGTACACCGCCGACCGGCTGCCGCGCACCACGGCGATCGTCCGCAAGGCCGCCCGGACCGGCCGGCTCGCCCTCCTTGCCGCCCCGCCCGCCGTCGCCCAGCGCAACGCGCTCATCGCCGCCGTCTCCCGCTTCGGCCCCGGCCTCGTCCTGCGCGGCTTCGACGGCATCGCCGACCGGCGGCCGCCGTCGGCCGCCGACCGCGCGCGAGTAAGCTGACCAGCGCTTACGACAGATCACTCAGCGCTAGGGAGACCCCGTGAAGGTCGGCTGCATCGGACTCGGCGACATCGCGCAGAAGGCATATCTCCCGGTCCTCGCCGCCCTCCCCGGGGTCGAACTCCATCTGCAGACACGGACGGAGGCCACCCTGGAGCGGGTCGCCGAGATCCACCACGTGCCGGCCGTGCGGCGCCACAGCGACCTCGACTCGCTGCTCTCCGCAGGCCTCGACGCCGCGTTCGTGCATGCGCCGACCGCCGCGCACGCCGAGATCGTCACCCGGCTCCTCCAGGCCGGGGTGGCGACCTATGTCGACAAGCCCCTGGCGTACGAGTACGCCGAATCCGAGCGGCTCGTGGAGCTCGCCGAGGACCGCGCGGTGAGCCTGGCCGTCGGCTTCAACCGCCGCCTGGCACCCGGCTATGCGCAGTGCCTGGACCACCCGCGCGAACTCATCCTCATGCAGAAGAACCGGCTCGGCCTGCCCGAGGACCCGCGCACCCTCGTCCTCGACGACTTCATCCACGTCGTCGACACCCTCCGCTTCCTTCTGCCGGGAGAGGTGGAGCACACGGACGTACGGGCCCGGATCCGCGACGGACTCATGCACCACGTGGTGCTCCAGCTCTCCGGCGACGGATTCACCGCCATCGGGATGATGAACCGGATGAACGGCTCCACCGAGGAGATCCTGGAGGTGTCGGGCCAGGACACCAAGCGTCAGGTCCTCAACCTCGCGGACGTCGTGGACCACAAGGGCCAGCCCACGATCCGGCGACGCGGGGACTGGGTGCCGGTGGCCCGCCAGCGCGGCATCGAACAGGCCGTCCTCACCTTCCTCGACGCCGTACGAGCGGGCAAGCAGCTCAGCGCCCGGGACGCTCTTTCGACCCACGAGCTGTGCGAGCGCGTCGTGCGCGAGGCTCTGACGCAGGCCTCCTGAGCGCGCCCATGCCCTCGGCGGCGCACAGTGCGGCGAGGACGGTCAGGGCGCCGTACAGCGGCCAGTCGCCGAACTGCGCGTAGCCCGTGGTCGTCCGCGCGAGGGGCACGTCGTAGACGGCCGCCGCGCTGCGGTCGGTGTCCAGCGTCGTACCGATCCGGCGCCCGTCGGGGCCGTACACCGCGCTCACGCCGGTCAGCGTGGCGTGCACCATCGGACGGCCGGACTCCGCCGCGCGCAGCGCCGCGAGCGAGGCGTGCTGGGCGGGCGCCCAGCTGTGCTGGAAGGTCGAGGTCGCCGACTGGGCGATCAGCACGTCCGCGCCGTCGCGGGTCAGGCGGCGTGACATGTCGGGGAAGGCCGACTCGAAACAGACCAGCGGACCGATCCGCAGTGCCGGGTCGGCTCCGTCGGCCGGAAGGCTCATCACCACGGGCTCGGTGCCACGCCGCCGGTCCTCGCCCGCCGCCTTGCCGACCGACGTCACCCAGCCGAGGAACGGGCGGGCCGGGATGTACTCGCCGAACGGCACGAGCCGCATCTTGTCGTAGCGGTCGCCGGTGGGGCCCTGCTCCCCGATCAGCACGGCGCTCTTGAAGATGCCCGGCCGGTCGGAACGGCGGGCGTCCACATTGACGAGGATCGGCGCGTCCACCGCACGGGAGAGGGCGGTCAACCGGGCGGCGAGGTCCGGACGGGTCGCCAGATCGGCGCCGACACTGCTCTCGCCCCAGACGACCAGATCCAGGTCCTTGCCGACCAGTTCACGCGTCAACTCCTCGCCCCGCGCGAACCGCCGCTCGGCGCCGCCGGATCCGTCGTACACCCCCGGCTGTACGACGGCGATCCGCGCCGTCCCCTGCTCCCGAGGTGGCCCGGCACCCCACCAGACCACGCCCACGGTGAGCGCGCACACCACAAGTCCCACCAGGGCCACCATTCGAACGGCGGCCGCCGACACCACGAGAAGCGCCACGGCCGTGTTGACCGCCACCACCAGCAGGGACACGAGCCAGACGCCACCGACGGAGGCGAGCCGCAGCGCCGGCGCGACCTGCCACTGACTCGCGCCCAACAGACCCCAGGGCCCGCCCAAGGCCTCCCAGGAACGGACCAGTTCGATCATCAGCCAGCCGGAGGGGACGACCAGGAGCGCGGCGGCGGCACGCGTACCTGACGGCCCGTCCCCGAGCATCGCCCGCACCAGCCACCCCCAGGGCACCCACAACAGCCCGAGCAGCGCGGCCAGTACGAGAAGGAAGACGTGCAGGCTCGGCATGAGCCAGTGGTGCATGGCCACCATGAAGCCGATACCGCCCAGCCAGCCCTCCAGGGCGGCACGGCGCGCGGTGGGCGCGGTACGGAGCAGCAGCAGCCACGGGACGAGGGCGACGGAGGCGAACCACCAGAGGGCGGGCGCCGGGAAGGCGAGCGCGGGCAGGGCGCCCGCGACGACCGCGAGCGCGGCGCGGGCGGCGCCGTGCGGTGTCCGCGGCGTGCGGGACCGAGCGCCCTCGGACGGCCCGTCCCCTGCGGGGGCTCCGGCTCCCGTGCCTGCCCCGTCCTCGGCTGCCGCACGTGTCCGGCGCGGGCCCCGGGCACCGGGCCCGTGCTCCGCGCCGGTGCCGCGCCGACCGAACGCAATTCCCACGCAGCGCCTCCAGGTGTCGCCTCCAGTGTGCGCCGCGCACCCCCCGCCCCGCCCCTAGGCGCGGCGCCACTTCTCCCGTACGACGACCGAGTGGAGCCGCCAGCCGGCGTCCGTCCGGAGCAGGGAGAACGTGTAACGGCCGCCACAGACGAAGTCCTCGCCCGACTCGAAGCGCATCGGGTTCACATAGTCGGCCCGGACCTCGGCCGAGTCCCCCGGGTAGCCGCCGAGATCCTGAATGGTCACCCGGCGGTTCACGATCAGGTGCTGCCGTACCGGGAAGAGCCGCATCGTCTCCTCGAGCCAGTCGGCGACCTCGGCCGCCGGGCCCTCGACACCGCCGGAATCGCGGTAGTCGGCCCTGCCGTCGCGCGTGAACAGCGCCCGGTAGCCCGTCCAGTCGGAGTCGTCCACGGCCACCGCGTACCCGGTGACGAGGTCGTCGATGGCAAGCCGGTCCATCACGGTCGCGAGATCCACGCGCTGCGTCATCGGCACAGTGTCGGGCAGGGGGAGGCGCGGGGCCAAGAGCCGTGCGGCGAGGGCGTGGTCGGATACCGGTCATACTTTGCGTCATGCGCATCGACATCGATCCCGCCCTGAGCGACCGGAACACCTTCTACCGGCTGCTCACCGCCACCGTCGTGCCCCGGCCGATCGCCTGGATCTCCACGACCTCGGCCGACGGGACCGACAATCTGGCCCCGCACTCCTTCTTCACGATCTCGTCGGTCACTCCGCCGGTGGTCCAGTTCACCTCGGTGGGCCGCAAGGACTCGCTGCGCAACATCGAGGACACCGGGGCCTTCGTGGTGAACTTCGCGCCCGAGCCGCTCTTCGAACAGATCAACGCCACGGCGACGGACTTTCCGCGCGGGGTGAGCGAGTTCGACGCCTGTGGCGTGGAACGCGAGCCGAGCCTGCGGGTCAAGCCGCCGCGGGTGGCACACGCGCCGGTGGCGCTGGAGTGCGAGCTGCACAGCACCCTGCGGATCGGGGACTCGACCGTCGTCTTCGGACGGGTGGTGCACGCGGCCGTGGACGAGTCCGTGATGGTGGACGGCCACCCCGAGATCACGCTCATGCGCCCGCTCACCCGGCTCGGCCGGAACGAATGGGGGACGCTCGGCGGGATCCAGGAGATCGCCCGGGTCCCGTACGACTCCCAGGCCTGACGAGCGCGGTGCGCGGCGCCTGCTAGGCGGCCTCCCACCGGTGGGGACGGCCGCCGCGCCACTCCACCAGATGCGGATCGTCGAGGATCATGTCGGCGTCCTCGAGTCCGGCTCGGCGCAGGAACTCGACGAGGTCGGTGTCGTTGTGCGCAAGGCCCACGATTTGCCCGCGGACGGTGACGCGCCGCCCGCCGTCGGGGGAGGGGCGGTGGATGACGATGGGTGCTTGCCAGGCCATGGTTCCAGGGTGCGACGAGCCCCCGGATCCCGCCCGGCGGATCCTGCCGGGCGGTGGAGAGGTCCGGTCCACACGCCCGCCGCAGACCGTCGATCAACACCAGGCCGGTTCACGCCAGGTCCGTTCACATGCCCGTTTCACAGGCCGTTTCACAGGCCGTTTCACAGGCCGTTTCACAGAGCTGGTTCACTCGGGGTGTGAACGGAACGCGTCGACAGGGGGCGCGCACACGCTCGCCGCTCTCCCCTCCCGGCGGGAGGATCGTCGCGTCCCTTCGGTAGGGGCGCACCAGAGAAGAGTCCCCGGAAAACCCCCCGAGTCCGGCGACCCGTCCCGATCGGCGCGCGGAACCCGGTCCCCACCCGAACGGACATGAGCCCGTCCGCGCGCCGGCGGTCGATCGACCGCCGACGCCCGCGGACGGGCTCCGGCCTGTGCGAGACCTGAGGTCAGTGGCCGGACTCGCCCGCATGGGGGCTCAGGACGTCCGTGCCGATGAGGATGAACAGGACGATGCCGAGCAGGATCCGGTAGATCACGAACGGCATGAAGCTCTTGGTCGTGATGAACTTCATGAACCAGGCGATCACCGCGTATCCGACGGCGAACGCGATGATCGTCGCGAAGATCGTCGGACCCCAGGACACATGGCCCTCGCCGGCGTCCTTCAGCTCGTAGGCGCCCGAGGCGAGCACCGCCGGGATGGCCAGCAGGAACGAGTACCGGGCCGCAGCCTCGCGGGTGTAGCCCATGAGCAGACCGCCGGAGATCGTCGCGCCGGAGCGGGAGACGCCGGGGATCAGGGCCATCGCCTGGCAGATGCCGAAGATCAGGCCGTCCTTCACTCCGAGGTCCTTGAGCGTCTTGCGCTCGCGGACGACGCGGTGCCGCCCGCCGATCTCGTCGCGGGCGGCGAGACGGTCCGCGACGCCGAGGACGATGCCCATCACGATGAGGGTCGTGGCGATCAGCCGCAGATCACGGAACGGGCCCTCGATCTGGTCCTTGAGCGTCACACCCAGCACGCCGATCGGGATCGAGCCGACGATGACCAGCCAGCCCATCTGGGCGTCGTGGTCGCTGCGCATGGACTTGTCCCGCAGCGAGCGGAACCAGGCGGAGACGATCCGCGCGATGTCCTTGCGGAAGTAGATCAGGACGGCCGTCTCCGTGCCGATCTGGGTGATCGCGGTGAAGGCCGCGCCGGGGTCCTCCCAGCCGGCGAAGGCGGCGGTGAGGCGGAGGTGCGCGCTGGAGGAGATGGGAAGGAACTCCGTCAGCCCCTGGACGAGTCCGAGGATGAATGATTCGAACCAACTCATGGGGCTAGGGCCGTCCCGAATGTGCTCGTGCGGTCAGAAAGGGCGGTCGGATCGGAGATCGACCGCCGGTCGTTGCGCAGCGTACCGTCCCTGGATGAAGGCCCCGATCTCAGGTCTCCACGGGGCCGGTCGTCGTCCAGCCCGGGGTTCGCACGTGATGGGTCAGGCTCGCCGCGTCCGCCTCGTCACCGCAGCAGGCGCACACGACCCGGGGGCTGAGGACCTCGCCGCAGCTGTGCTCCAGGACCACCGGACGGTCCTTCTGGTTCAGGTGGCGGTCGCCCCAGGCCATGAGCGTGAGCAGCACCGGCTGCAGCTCCTGGCCGGCCGGAGTGGCGCGGTACTCGAAGCGCCGCGGACGTTCGCTGTACGGCACCTTCTCCAGGATTCCGGCCTCCACCAGCCGCTTCAGACGGGCGGTGAGGATGTCGCGCGGGGCACCGGTGTTCCGCGCGATCCGGTCGAAGCGGCGGACGCCGAGCGAGATCTCGCGCAGGACGAGCAGCGAGTACTTCTCACCGACGAGGGTGAGGGCGTCGGCGATCGAGCAGGGGCGGGGGGCTGCCTTCATGGGCCCAGCCTAAGGCAGGGTCGAGGAGAGGGTTTGAGAATCCAACTGGCTAGGCTATGTTACTGCCAAGTGTTGGATCCAGTTTTCCAACTCACCAGGTGATCGAGGAGCCGTCATCATGCGCGACGCCGTCATCGTCGAAGCAGTCCGTACGCCCATAGGCCGGGGAAAGGCCAACGGTGCCCTGGCCGAGGTCCACCCCGTCGCCCTGCTCTCCCACACCCTCGGCGCGCTGATCGAACGCAGCGGCATCGACCCCGCCCTCGTCGACGACGTCATCGGCGGAACGGTCGACCAGGTCGGCGAGCAGGCCATGAACACCACCCGCTACGCCTGGCTGGGCGCGGGCTTGCCCGATTCCGTGCCCGCCACCACCGTCGACCGGCAGTGCGGCTCCTCCCAGCAGGCCGTGCACTTCGCGGCCCAGGGCGTGCTCTCGGGGGCGTACGACATCGCCGTGGCCTGCGGGGTCGAGTCCATGAGCCGCGTCCCGATGTGGTCGAACGTGCCGCCGGGCGCGGACCCCTTCGGCCCCGGGGTGGCCGATCGGTACCCCGAGGGTCTGGTCCCGCAGGGCATCAGCGCGGAGCTGATCGCCGCGAAGTGGTCGATCGGGCGCGAGGCGATGGACGAGTTCGCCGCCGCCTCGCACACCAAGGCCGCCCGGAGCTGGGAGGCCGGGCTCTTCGACGCCGAGGTCGTCCCGTACGGAGACGTCCGCCGCGACGAGTCGGTGCGGCCCACGACCACTCCCGAGATCCTGGCCGGGCTCCGGCCCGCGTTCCAGGACTCGGCCTTCGCCGAGCGATTCCCGCAGATCGACTGGTCGGTGACGGCGGGCAACAGCAGCCCGACCAACGACGGCGCCTCCGCCGTGCTCGTCATGGCGGCGGACACCGCGGAGCGGCTCGGGCTCCGCCCGCTCGCCCGGCTGCACAGCTTCGCGGTGACCGGCTCCGACCCGCTGCTGATGCTGACCGGCGTGATCCCGGCGACGGAGAAGGTGCTGCGCAGGGCGGGGCTCGGCCTCGACGACATCGATCTCTTCGAGATCAACGAGGCGTTCGCCAGCGTCGTGCTCGCCTGGCAGCAGGAGACCGGCGCCGACCCGGCCAAGGTCAACGTCCACGGCGGCGCCATCGCGCTCGGCCACCCCCTCGGCGCCAGCGGCACCCGGCTGACGACCACCCTGGTCCATGCCCTGCGAGCCCGTGGCGCCCGGTACGGCCTCCAGGCGATGTGCGAGGCGGGCGGCCTGGCGAACGCGATGATCGTCGAGGCGCTCTGAGGGGCCTGGCGGCGGGCGCACGGGCGGGCCGCCTCCCGCGGGCGGCGAAGCGCGCCGGCGCCCTACGCACCCCGTCCGCGGCCTAGGCCTCTCGCGAAGCCCCCACGCCCGCCAGCGGGCGGGGCTCGCTCGGGTCGGTCGGTTCGGCCGGCGCCGGCCGCAGGCCGTGGCGCTTGCGCCAGGCGACGGTCGCCGCGGCGAGGCCGGAGACGACGATGAAGCCCATCGAGATCAGAAAGGCGGGCGAGGTCGGTGAGGCGGCCTCGCTGCCCGCCACCACGTACGCGGCCGTGTTGGGGATCGTGCCGATCGCCGTCGCCAGGAGGAACGGCGCGTACCCCATCCGGGAGACCGCCGCGCAGTAGTTGGCGGCGGCGAACGGAACGCCGGGGAAGAGCCGGATCGCCAGCATCGAGCGGAAGCCGTGCCGGCTCAGCTGCCCGTCCGCCGCCTTCAGCCAGCGCCCCCGCAGCAGCGGCCGCAGCGCGCCCTGCCCCAGAACTCGCCCCAGGGTGAACGAGATTCCCGCCCCCAGGACCGTCCCGGCCACCGCCGCCGCCAGTCCCGCCTGGGTGCCGAAGAGCGCGCCCGCCGCCAGGTTCAGGATCGGCCGCGGTACGAAGGCGGCCGTGCACGCCCCGTAGGCGAGCCCGAACACCACCACCGCGCCCGCGCCGCTCATCTGCGGCGGCCAGCCCGCCGACAGCAGCCGCTGGGGCTCGTACAGGACCATGGTCGTCGCCGCTGCGGCAAGGAGCACCGCGAGCAGGGACAGCCGCGACCAGGGCGACAGCAGAGCCCGGGAGCAGCGCAGTGCGAGGGAGCCCGGCGGCCGGGTGACGGGGTCGAGCATCCGGGGAGAGTAACCGACGGGCACATGTGATCGCCGTAATGTCCGTCATCGGCCGTAGTCTGGGCCGCATGACGACCGCCGTGCCCGCTGGGCCCGCCGTGCCCGACAGCACTCTCGCCGACAGCGTGCTCGCCCGCCTCACCGACGTCTATCCGGTGGCCGGCGACCCCTTCCGGGCGCAGGAGATGGTCGCGTACATGAAGGGCGTCGCCCCCTTCCTGGGCATCCGCACCCCCGAGCGGCGCGCCCTGTCCCGCACGGTCCTCGACGGCACCCCCCGCCCCGACGAGGCCGACTGCGCCGCCGTCGCGCTGCGCTGCTTCGCGCTCCCCGAGCGCGAGTACCACTACTTCGCCGTCGACTACCTGCGCCGTCACGTCAAGCGCTGCTCCTCCGGCTTCCTGCCGGTCGCCCTTCGGCTCGTCACCACCGACTCCTGGTGGGACACCGTCGACCTCCTCGCCGCCCATGTGGTCGGCGGCCTCGTCGCGGCCGATCCGGCGCTCGCCGAGCGGATGGACGAGTGGATCGAGGACGACGACCTGTGGGTCGCGCGCACCGCGCTGCTGCACCAACTCACGTTCAAGGACGGGACCGACACCGAGCGGCTGTTCGCCTACTGCCTGCGCCGGGCCGGCGACACCGACTTCTTCCTCCGCAAGGCAATCGGCTGGTCCCTGCGCGAGTACGCGAAGACCGGCCCCGACGAGGTCCGCGCGTTCGTCGAGGAGAACCGGGCCCGCCTCGCCCCGCTCTCCGTACGCGAGGCGCTCAAGAACCTCTGAACTGTCCTGCGGCAGAAAATCGTTCGACGGCGACCACCCGTCCCGGGATGATCGTGGACATGTTCCGGTACGCCTTCCTCGAAGCACGGCCCGCAGTCGCGGCCGCGCCGAAGGCTGCCGTCGCACCCGTCGCCGCCGCTGCGTTCGCAGCCGCCGCGCTCGCGGCCGTCGCACTCGACGGCGCCCGAAGCTGACCCTCCCCGGCTCGTCCGGCGGACCCCACAGGGGGAGGGTCGGTCCGGCCCCGGGGTCCCCTCACACGCTTCGAGCTCAAGGAACGAGCGAACCATGTCCAAGACGGCATACGTGCGCACCAAGCCGCACCTCAATATCGGCACCATGGGCCACGTCGACCACGGCAAGACCACCCTGACCGCCGCCATCACCAAGGTCCTCAGCGAGCGCGGGACCGGCAGCCCCACTTCCTATGTTTCGTTCGCCCAAATCGACCGCGCGCCCGAGGAGGCCCAGCGCGGCATCACCATCAACATCGCGCACGTCGAGTACGAGACCGACACCCGCCACTACGCCCATGTCGACATGCCGGGCCACGCCGACTACGTCAAGAACATGGTCACCGGCGCCGCCCAGCTCGACGGGGCCATCCTCGTCGTCTCCGCGCTCGACGGGATCATGCCGCAGACGGCCGAGCACGTCCTGCTCGCCCGTCAGGTCGGCGTGGACCACATCGTGGTCGCGCTCAACAAGGCCGACGCGGGCGACGACGAGCTGACCGACCTGGTCGAGCTGGAGGTACGGGAGCTGCTGACCGCGCACGGCTACGGCGGCGACTCCGTCCCCGTCGTCCGGGTGTCGGGGCTCAAGGCCCTTGAGGGCGACCCGCGTTGGACGGCGGCGATCGAGGCGCTGCTCGACGCGGTGGACACCTATGTGCCCATGCCCGTGCGGTACGTGGACGCGCCGTTCCTGATGTCCGTCGAGAACGTCCTCACCATCACCGGCCGCGGCACCGTCGTCACGGGCGCCGTCGAGCGCGGGACGGTGCGGGTCGGCGACCGCGTGGAGGTGCTGGGCGCGGAGACCGAGACGGTCGTCACCGGGGTCGAGACCTTCGGCAAGCCGATGGAGTCGGCCGAGGCCGGCGACAACGTCGCGCTGCTGCTGCGTGGTGTCGCCCGTGACGCGGTCCGCCGCGGGCATGTGGTGGCCGCGCCGGGCAGCGTCGTACCGAGTCGGCGGTTCACCGCGCAGGTCTACGTCCTGTCGGGCAAGGAGGGTGGTCGCACCACCCCCGTCTCGACCGGCTACCGGCCGCAGTTCTACATCAGGACCGCGGACGTCGTCGGCGACGTCGACCTCGGCGAGACGGCGGTCGCGCGCCCGGGCGACACGGTCACCATGACCGTCGAACTCGGCCGTGACGTCCCGCTGGAGGCGGGACTCGGCTTCGCGATCCGTGAGGGCGGCCGTACGGTCGGCGCCGGCACGGTCACGACCGTCGGCTGAGCACCCGGTCGGGTGGAGGGCCCGCATTCCGCACCCCGCGGAATGCGGGCCCAACTCCCTGCGCCACACTCGGATCATGACGCGGACAGCACTGGTTCTGGGTTCGGGCGGAATGACAGGTGCGGGCTGGGCGACGGGCGTCCTGCACGGCCTGGCCGAGGCGGGGACCGACCTGTCCACCGCGGATCTGATCATCGGCAGCTCGGCGGGCGCGGTCGTCGGCACGCAGCTCGCCTCCGGCAAGATCACCGTCGCGGAGCTGTACGAGAGCCGGCTGGACGACGGTCAGGGCGAGCCGGCGGGCCGCCTCGGCGCAGGAACGATCCTCCATTACGCGATCGCCGTCCTGACCTCCCGTACGGCCGAGGCGTACGGGCGCAAGCTCGGCGCGCTCGCGCTCGGCGCCACGACGGTCGACGAGGCCACCCGCCGCGACACCGTCGCCCGCCGCCTCGCTCCGGTGGCCCAGTGGCCGGAGCGCCGGCTGCTCGTCACGGCCGTCGACGCGCTGACCGGCGAGCTCAGGGCGTACGACAGGGACAGCGGCGCCGCGCTCCTCGACGCCGTCACCGCGAGCTGCGCCATTCCGGGGCTCTGGCCGCCCGCCACCATCGACGGACGCCGCTGGATCGACGGAGGAGTGCACTCCACCGCCAACGCGCACCTCGCCGTCGGGTACGACAGGGTCGTCGTCATCGCGCCCAATGGATCCGGCAGCAAGGTCATCGTCTCCCCGGCTCGCCAGGGCGCGGCGCTCGCCTCGGCGGGCGCCCGGGTCGAGGTCATCACCCCGGACGCCGACTCCAAGGCGGCCTTCGGCCGCAACCCCCTCGACCCGAGCCGCCGGGGCCCCGCAGCCCGCGCCGGACGGGCCCAGGCCGCGGCCCATGCGGAGGCGGCCCGTGCCCTGTGGGCACAATGAGAGCGTGAACGAGCAGATACCCGTCATCCGGGACGTCGACCGGGGAACCGCCAAGCTGATGCCCGATGTCGACCGGGACCGGGCCTGGCTGCTCACCGTCGACGGCGCGCCGCAGTCCTACGTGGACCTCGACGAGCCGACACACCTCGAGTTCGAGTACGCCCGCCGGCTCGCCCATGTCGTCGACTGCTTCGCCGACGAGGGCGCGCCCCTCGCCGTCCTGCACCTCGGCGGCGGGGCGCTCACCCTGCCCCGCTACGTGGCCGCGACCCGCCCCGGCTCCCGCCAGGACGTGGTCGAGGCAGACCGGGGACTGCTCGACCTGGTGACGGAACAGCTCCCGCTGCCCGACGACGCGGGGGTCACCCTGCACGCCGCGGACGCCCGGAGCTGGCTGGAAGCCGCGCCCGACGCCTCCGTGGATGTGCTCATCGCCGATGTCTTCGGCGGCTCGCGGGTACCCGCGCATCTGACCTCCGTCGAGTACGCGCGGGAGGCCCGGCGGGTGCTGCGGCCGGGCGGTGTCTACGCGGCAAACCTCGCCGACGGTTCGCCGTTCGCCTTCCTCCGCTCCCAACTGGCGACCTTCGCGGGCGTCTTTACAGAGCTGGCCCTGATCGCCGAACCGGCGGTGCTGCGCGGCCGCCGCTTCGGCAACGCGGTCCTCGTCGCCTCCGGCCAGGAGATCGACACGGCCCGTCTGGCCCGGCGCGCGGCCGGGGACGCCTTCCCCGCACGCGTGGAGTACGGAGCCACCCTCACCCGCTTCACGGGATCCGCCCGCCGTGTGACCGACACGGACGCGGTGCCGTCCCCCGTCCCGCCGGACGGATCCTTCAGCATCGGCTGACCACTCCCGCGAGCGTCAGGAGCCCGGGTGCGCCGTCGGGGTCTCCGCGACCGTGTTCGGTGCGGCGGTCCTCGCGGGCGCGGCGGAACCGCCCACCTCCTTCGTACGGCGCCGCAGGTTCCGGACGTCCGGGACCAGCAGGACCAGGGCCGTCACCACCACGATCAGCGCGGCCGAGCCCCACAGCGCCTCGCCGCGGCCGAAGAGGCTCTCCGCCGGGCCCGCGAGCGCCGTGGACAGGGGCAGCATGGCCGTCGAGCCGAACCAGTCGTACGCGGACACCCGCGACAGCTTCTCCTCCGGGATCTCCTGGTGCAGCGTCGTCATCCACGCCACGCCGAACACCTCGATGGCCACACCGCTGACGAACATCGCGGCCGAGAGACCCACCACGTCGAGCGGGACGGCGAGCGCCGCCGACGGCAGGGCGATCGGGAAGACGCCCAGGGTGCCCACGAGCAGCATCCGGCGGGGTTTCCAGCGCATCATCAGCAGCGCGCCGGCGAGCGTGCCCACGCCGAAGAAGGCCAGGGCGATTCCCCAGGGCCTGGCACCGCCGAGCTGGTCCCGGGCCACCAGCGGCCCGTAGACGGACTCGGCCGCGCCGACGAGCGCCACGACGATGGAGAACTGGGCCACGATGGACCACAGCCAGGGCCGTCCGATGAACTCGTGCCAGCCCTCGCGCAGATCGGCGAGCAGGCCGCCTCCCGCCTCGCGCTTCGCGATGTGGCTGACGTCGAGGAAGGCGCGCATCGCGCCGGCGACCGCGAAGGCCGCCGCGTCGATCGCGAGGACCCAGCCGGGGCCGACCGCGGCGATCATCGCGCCGCCGAGAGCCGCGCCGCCGATGCCGGCGCCGTGCATCGCCATCCGGAACAGGGCGAAGGCGCGACTGACCTGTTCGCCGCTGACGCTGGACATCAACATGCCCTCGGCCGCCGGGTTGAAGAACGCCTGGCCCGTTCCGCACAGCGCCGTCAGCAGCATCATCTGCCACAGCTGCGGGTCGCCCGTGAGGACGAGGACGGCGAAGACGCCCTGGGAGGCGAAGTTGAGGGCGTTGGCGGCGACCATCACCCGGTGCCGGGGTATCCGGTCCGCGACGGCGCCGCCGATGAGCAGGAAGAGCACGAGCGGGACGATGCGGGCCGCCGCCACCAGGCCCACGTCACCGGTGTCCCCGCCGGACTCCATCACGGCGAACGCCGTCGCGATCAGGGCACCGTGGGTGCCCAGGTTGGTGACCATCGCGGCGGCGGTCAGCAGCAGATAGTTGCGCCCCGCCCACTCGGGACGGCGGGAGAGCAGCGAGGTGCGGGGGGAGGCGGCGGGAGTTCTCACCCCGGGACTATCCCCGTCCCCGCCGCCTCCTGCCAAACCGATATCCGGACGACCTCGCCCTGTACGGTCTCCGTCAGGACGAGGCCGGGGCCAGTCGCACCGTCGAGAGGATCTGCTGGATCGTCGCGTCCGGCAGCTCGTCCTTGACCCCGTCGGTCGCGTAGAGCACGAACGACGAGAAGTCACCGGCGGAGTTCTTGAAGGAGAACGCGATGGACTTGCCGTCCGACTCGCACTTGTTCCGCTTCTTGATCCCCGGGGCGGTGGCCGTCGACATGCTGCCGACGAGCCCGGACTTGGTGGTGTACGGCACAGCCTTGGTGATCTTGATGGTGCCCTTGGGCATGTGCTGGGCGTAGCCCGCCCACACCCAGTTGCCGGCCTCGTTGAACGCCGCCTCCTCGGTGTTCTTCGCGCCCTGGCCACCCTTGGTGCCCGCGGTGCTCAGGCCCCAGGTCTCCTCGGTGCCGTTCTTGTCGGTGTCGAACGTGCACCACTTGCTCTTGAAGCGCGCGGGCGCGGACATGGTGACGACCGGCGAGCCGTCGCCCTTCTTCTCGTCCTCGAAGAAGGTGATGGAGCCGGGCTTCAGCAGCTCCCACTCCGGCGGCACGTCGAAGAGCGTGCCGTACTTGGGATTGTGGACGACCTTCCAGCCCGGGATCGTCGGCTGCTGCTGGGCGTCGTCGCGCGGGTTGTCGATCGGAGGGGACGACTGGGGGTTGCTGGAGGCCGACGAGGACGAGGAGGGCGGCTTCGGGTCGTCGCCGGCGTTGGTGTTCTTCTCGTCGTCCTTGCCGAGGACCAGGAAACCGGTGACGCCGGCGGCGACGACCACGGCGGTCGCGGCGGCGATGGCGATGATCGTCGTCTGCTTCTTCTTGCCGTCACCGGGACCGCCGGGCTGCGGCGGCGCGCCCGGCACCTGGTACTGCGGCACGGTCGGCTGCTGGTACGGGTTGGGCTGCTGGTACCCGGGCTGGGCCGGCTGCGTCGGCGGCTGCTGCGGGTATCCGGGCTGCTGTTGGTACCCCGGCTGCTGATAGGGGTTCGGCTGCTGGTAACCCGACTGCTGGTACGGGTTCTGACTCTGGTCCTGCGGGTTCTGCTCGCCCCCGGGCGGCTGCTGTCCTGGCCACATGGCCAGTAACCATAGAGGTGTGGCGGGAACCCTGCTACGCCCGCCCCCATACGGGCGCGCGAGGGCAGGGATGGTCTTCTGTGCTACTCGTGGGTAACATCGCGGCATGAGCGCAGACCAGATGTCCGTCGGCGAGATGCTCGCCGCCACGGTTCCCATGGCCAGGACCCTCAACCTCGAGTTCCTGGAGACCACTTCCGAGCGTGCCGTAGTCCGCCTGCCGGACCAGGCCGACTACCACAACCACGTCGGCGGCCCGCACGCCGGAGCCATGTTCACGCTGGCCGAGTCCGCCAGCGGCGCGATCGTCCTGGCCGCCTTCGGCGACCAGCTGAGCCGCGCGGTGCCGCTCGCCGTCACCGCCGAGATCGGCTACAAGAAGCTCGCGATGGGCGTCGTCACGGCCACCGCCACCCTCGGCCGCCCGGCCGCCGACGTCGTCGCCGAGCTCGACGCCGGCGCCCGCCCGGAGTTCCCGGTCCACATCGCGATCACGCGCGAGGACGGTGCCGTGACCGGCGAGATGACGGTCGTCTGGACCCTGCGCCCGAACGCCTGACATATCACCGCGAGCCGCCCCCGCACGCCAATTCGGGTGCGGGGGCGGCCGCGTCGGCGGGAATGCGGCGAAAAAATGACAACCTCTCACGCATAGTGCGCTCACCGCGTATACGCGGCATCCGCCTCCGTGCGAAGGAGCAGCGCATTGTCAGACGCCGATTCCCGTGAGCCGAAACTGCCGTCCCACGGCCGCGAGGACGACCCGTCCCCCGAAGCGGGCGCGCGTCGCGCGCGCTCCGGACCGGCGCGGGCCCATGCCGAGGGACGTCTGCCGCGCAGGGCCGCCCTGTGGCTGCTCGGCGGGGCCGTCGCCGCCGCTGCCTCCGTGGCCGTACCGGCACATGCGAAGCCGGCACACGCGAACCAGGCGCGACGCAACCCGGCACGACCGAACCCGGCGCGCCGCCGGGTCGACCGGGTCGACGAGCTCCTCGCGGCGCTCACGCTCGAGGAGAAGGTCTCCCTGCTGCACGGCGCCGCCGACCCGAAGGGCCTCGGCCAGGCCGGTTACGTACCCGGTGTGGCGCGGCTCGGCCTGCCGCCGCTGCGGCTCGCCGACGGCCCGGCCGGGGTGCGCGTGAAGCTCGCCGCCACCGCTCTGCCCGCGCCCGTCATGCTCGCCGCCGCGTTCGACCCCGACCTCGCCCGCGCCTACGGCGGGGTCATCGGCCGTGAGGGGCGCGCGCTCGGACAGGACGTGCTGCTCTCCCCGATGGTCAACCTGATCCGCACGCCGTACGCGGGACGGAACTTCGAGACCTTCTCCGAGGACCCGCTGCTCTCCGCCGACCTCGTCGCCGAGGAGATCCGCGGCATCCAGGACGAGGGCCTGATCGCCACGGTCAAGCACTTCGCCCTCAACAACCAGGAGAAGGACCGGACGTCCCTCGACGTGCGCGCCGACGAGCAGACCCTCCACGAGACCGAGCTGCGCGGCTTCGAGGCCGCCGTCGCCGCAGGCGTGGGGTCCGTCATGGCCGCGTACAACAAGGTCGACGGCGTGCACTCCACCGAGAACGCGGCGCTCCTGACCGATGTGCTGCGCACCCGCTGGGGTTTCGACGGCTGGGTGATGAGCGACTGGGGTGCCACGCACAGCACCGCCCCCGCCCTCGCCGCCGGCCTCGACATGGAGATGCCGCGGGGCACGCGCTACGGCGACGCGCTCAAGAAGGC
The DNA here is from genome assembly GCF_036237275.1 of Streptomyces sp. NBC_01353. Taxonomy (GTDB): domain Bacteria; phylum Actinomycetota; class Actinomycetes; order Streptomycetales; family Streptomycetaceae; genus Streptomyces. Next base: position 7,317,619 of record NZ_CP108352.1, read on the forward strand.
GGTGCGGGACGGCCTGGTGACCGAGGCGACCGTCGACCGGGCCGTGCGCCGCATCCTGTCCGTACGGGCACGGTTCGGGCTCCTCGACGAGGCCACCAGGCCGGACCGGGACGCGGAGGCGGGCGCCGCCATCGCCCTGCGTGTCGCCACTGCCGGAGCCACCCTGCTGCGCAACAGGGGCGGGATGCTGCCGCTCACCGGCCCCGCCGCCCGCTCGCTCGCCGTGATCGGCCCCACGGGCACGCTCCCCTTCGTCAGCGGCGGCGGCAGCGCCTTCGTGGTCCCCGACTCCGCCGCCCGCCCCCTCGACGCCATCCGGGACCGGGCCGGCGCCGACGCCACCGTCACCTACGCCCTCGGCGAGGACCTCTTCGGCCGGCCGTTGCCCGCCACGGAGCCCCCGACCGACCTGGAGAGCCGCACCGTCGCCGCCAGGGCCACCTGGACCTACGAGGGCACGCTCACCGTCCCCGAGACCGACCGCTGGACCTTCCACCTCCACCACAGCGGCGCTCGGCCCCTCGTCACCCTGGACTCCACCGAGCTCTTCCCCGTCGTCCCGGGCGCCCCCGAGCAGCTCCCGGGAGGACTGCTGAGCCGCGCTCCGGACGGCCTCTCCGTCCGCCGCGACACCGTCGAGCTCATCGCGGGCACTCACCGCCTGACCGTCACCGCCCGCGGCGGGGCCACCGGCCAGGTCCTCCGGCTCCGCGCGATCAGCGACTCCCAGCGGGCGGAGGACTTCGCGGAGGCCGTCAGCGCGGCCCGCGCCGCGCGGAGCGTCGTGCTCTTCGCGTACGAGGACGCCACCGAGGGCCAGGACCGCACGAGCCTGGCGCTTCCCGGCAACCAGGAGACCCTGATCGACGCGGTGACGGCCGCCAACCCCCGTACGACCGTCGTCCTCAACACCTCGTCCGCCGTCACCATGCCCTGGCTGGAGAGCAGCGCCGCCGTGCTGCAGATGTACTACCCCGGGCAGGAGGGCGCCGCCGCGACCACGGCCGTCCTCTTCGGCGACGCCGACCCCGGCGGACGGCTCACCCAGACCTTCCCCGCCGCCGAGGACCGGCACCCCACGGCGGGCGACCCGCTCCGCTACCCGGGGCGGGACGGGATCCAGGAGTACAGCGAGGGCGTCCACGTCGGCCACCGCTGGTACGACGCCGAGAGGGTGAAGCCGCTGTTCCCCTTCGGGCACGGGCTCTCGTACACCACGTTCCGGTACGACGGCCTGGCGGTCGAGTCCGCCGACGACGGCGCACTCGCGGTCACCTTCACGGTGCGGAACACCGGCGGCCGGGCCGGGATCGACGTGGCCCAGGTCTACCTCGGCCCCTCGCCCCACCTCGCCGCGCTCGGCGTCGACCAGCCGCGTCGGCTCCTGGCCGGGTACCGGCGCGTGGAGCTGGCGCCGGGCGAGCGGCGCCGCGTGACCGTGCCCGTCGCCGCCCGCACCCTCTCCTCCTGGGACATCGCACGGCACGGCTGGGTGCTCGGGACGGGCCGGCGCACGGTCGTGGTGGGAGCCTCCTCCCGTGATCCCCGGCTTCGCGCGGAGGTCGTGGTGAGACCCCTGTGACCAGGTAGGCTGCCCCGGCGTGCGCGACGCGGCGCGCGCCTCGACACGGGAGGAATCCGCGTTGCACGTCCAGGAGTGGCTGGAGACGATCCCCGCGGTCGCCGTCTACGCGCTGGTGGGGGTGGTGATCGGGCTCGAGAGCCTGGGCATCCCGCTGCCCGGCGAGATCGTCCTCGTGAGCTCGGCCCTGCTGGCCTCACAGCACGGCGACATCAATCCGTACGTCCTCGGCGCCTGCGCCACGGCCGGCGCGATCATCGGCGACTCGATCGGCTACGCGATCGGCCGCAAGGGCGGGCGACCGCTGCTCGCCTGGCTGGGGAAGAAGTTCCCCAAGCACTTCAGCGAGGCCAACATCGGGCTGGCCGAGCGGTCCTTCGAGAAGTGGGGCATGTGGGCGGTCTTCTTCGGCCGCTTCGTCGCCCTGCTGCGGATCTTCGCCGGACCGCTCGCGGGTGTGCTGAAGATGCCGTACTGGAAGTTCGCCATCGCCAACGTCTTCGGCGGCATCCTCTGGGCTGGCGGCACGACGGCCGTCATCTACTCGGTGGGCATCGTCGCCGAGGCCTGGCTCAAGCGCTTCTCCTGGCTCGGCCTGGTGCTCGCCGTCGTGATCGGCCTCTCCTCGATGCTGATCCTGAAGAACCGCGCGAAGAAGGCCGCGGCCAAGGCGGAATCCTCGGCCGAGCCGGCCGCGGAGCCCGTCCCGGCGACCGTCGCGGACTGACCCGGCTCGAGACTTCGGAGATACGGCGAAGGGCGTGGTACCCGCTACGGGTGCCGCGCCCTTCGCCGTATCCGGCGCCCTCAGTCCTCGAAAGCCTCGGCGTGGCCCTTGGCCAGGTGCAGGTACATCTCCGCGTTGAGACGGATACCGGCCTGCTCCTCCTCCGTCAGCGGGCGCCGGACCTTCGCCGGGACGCCCGCGACCAGCGAGCCCGGCGGGATCTCCATGCCCTGGGGGACGAGCGCCTGCGCGGCGACGAGCGAACCGGCACCGATACGGGCCCCGTTCAGGATCGTGGCGCCCATGCCGACCAGGACGTCGTCCTCGATCGTGCAGCCGTGGACGGTCGCGTTGTGGCCGACCGTCACACGCTCGCCGATCGTGACCGGGAAGCCGGGGTCGACATGGACCGTGCAGTTGTCCTGGATGTTGGAGTCCTCGCCGACGACGACCGGACCGCAGTCCGCCCGGAGCACCGCGTGGTACCAGACGCTCGCGCGGGCGCCGAGCGTGACCTCGCCGAGCACGACGGAGGTCGGCGCGGTGAAGGCGGTCGGATCGACCCGCGGCTCCTTGCCGCCCACGCCCTTGATCAACGCCTCTGTCATCGTTCGCTCCTGATCCTTCGTCGTTGCGTCACGCCCTGCGGGGCAATCTAGCCCCGCCTGATGACCGACATCACAGGGCACCCCCCTGATCAGGTACGACGGCGAGGACTACCGTGTCCGGGTGCCCAAGAACAGAAACACGTTCTCCTCTCTCGCCGCCTGGCGGCGCCGCGTTCTCGCCCGTGCCGTGCAGGGCGGATGGCGCTGGGTGCAGGAGGCCGGTTCCGTGACCGCCGAGAGCCCCGGACGACTGCGGTTCCGCCGGCTCGGCGCGGGCACCCGACTCGCCTTCCCGCAAGGCACGGTCTTCGGCGAGCAGTGGATCGAGATCGGCGAGTGCTGCATCATCGCCGAGCAGGTCACCCTGACGGCCGGCATGTTGCCGGGGCTCGACCTCGGCCCCGACCCGGTCCTGACCCTGGGGAACGGCGTCGTCCTGGGGCGCGGCAGCCACGTCATCGCGGACACGACGGTGACGATCGGCTCGGACACCTACTGCGGTCCGTACGTCTACATCACCTCGACCAACCACAGTTACGACGATCCCGACGAGCCGGTCGGCAGGCAGTGGCCGCGCTCCGAGCCGGTCGAGATCGGGCCGGGCTGCTGGCTGGGCACGGGCGCGGTGATCCTGCCGGGCGCCAAGCTCGGCCGGAACGTGGTGGTCGCTGCGGGCGCGGTCGTACGGGGCGAGGTCCCGGACCACTCCGTGGTGGCCGGCGCCCCGGCGAAGGTCGTGCGCAGCTGGGACCCGGAGCTGGGCTGGCAGCCGCCGCTGCGGACGCCGGCGCCGGTACCGGTCCCCGAAGGCGTGACACACGAGCAGCTCGCCGCGCTGGCGGCCTGGGACCTCGCGGAGGGGTGACGCGGCGCGCGGCGCGCGGCCTGACCGTCGCCCGGCCCGGCTGCCTGGCGAGTTCCGACTTCGTCCCGCTGCCTCAGTCCCGTCGTCAGCCCGTCGCGAGCAGCACCGTGCCGACCAGGGCGAGGCCCGCGCCCGCCGCCTGTACCGCCCGCAACCGTTCCTTGAGCACCCCGCGTGCGGCCAGCGCCGTCACGACCGGGTAGAGGTTGGCCAGGACGGCGGCGACGGTGACCGGACCGTTCTGCGCCGCGATCGAGTACGTGCCGTTGGCGGCGACGTCCGCGAGCCCGACGAAGGCGAGCGCCGGGAGGGCCGCCCAGACGACCTTCATCCCCTCGCCGCCCTCGGGCAGCGCCCGGCCGCCCCGCTTCACGGAGACGTAGAGCGCGCCGCCGCCGACCGCCACGTTGGTGACGCGCTGCACGAACAGGGCGAGGAACAGACCGGTGAGGGTCGTGGACGCCTCCGCGATCAGGGCCATCACCGAGCCGAACCCGAAGGCCGCGACCAGGGTGAGGAGCACCGCCTGGCGCTGCACCGGCGCGCCGCGCAGCTCCGGTCCGCCGGCCAGGACGATGCCCACGATCGCCACGCCGATCCCGGCGAACTGGAGGAGCCCCGGCCGGTCGCCGATGAGCAGGCCCACCGACACGGGTACGACGACGCCGAGCGAGCCGAGCGGGGAGACCACGCCCATCGGGCCGAGGGCCAGGGCCTTGTAGAAGGAGAGCATGGCCACCGGGCCGACCACACCCGCGGCGACCGCGTACCAGAGCCGGGGGCCGATCTCGCTCCAGCCGCCGGTGGCGATGACGATGGCGCCGAGGACCACGACCGCGATCGTCTGCGAGGCGACGACGACCGTCAGCGCGGGCATGCGCCGGGTGAGCAGCCCCCCGCCGAAATCGGCCAGTCCCCAGAGCAGGGCGGTGGCCAGGGCGAACAGCGCGGTCATGGAATCCTCGCAGGGTGGTGGTCTCGCAGTACAGTGCGGTGTACAGCTGAGTACACCGCGATAGACCACACGGTAGTTCAGTCTGTTGAACTCTGTCATCCAAAATATTGGACGGAATGTGTCGGACCTCGATCAGCTCACGCAGTCGCTCGCGCGGAATCTGAAGCGATGGCGTAATGAGCGCGGTTTCACGCTGGACGCGCTCGCCGCACGGGCCGGGGTCAGCCGCGGCATGATCATCCAGATCGAGCAGGCCCGCACCAACCCCAGCGTCGGCACCACGGTGAAGCTGGCCGACGCGCTCGGCATCTCGATCACGACCCTCCTCGACTACGAGCAGGGACCGCACGTCCGCCTCGTCCCGCCCGATCAGGCCGTGCGCATGTGGTCCACGTCCACGGGCAGCCACACCAAGCTCCTGGTCGGCACCGAGGCGCGCGGCCCGCTGGAGCTCTGGTCCTGGACGCTGATGCCCGGCGACGGCAGCGCCTCGGACCCGCACCCCGAGGGCACCACCGAACTGCTGCACGTCACGGAGGGCGAGCTCACCCTCGTCGTGGAGGGCGAGGAGCACCGGATCCCGGCCGGCACCTCGGCCGTCTTCGAGGCCAATGTGCCGCACGCCTACCGCAACGACGGCACGGAGAAGGCCGAGATGACCATGGCGGTCTCCATCCCGCCCGCACGCTGAGACGACCAAACCCGGGGAACGGACGGCTTGTTAGCGTGTCGCCCATGCGTGCACCCATCGGAGACTTCGACAACGCCGTTCCCGCCCCCGAGTGCCTCGACCAGCTCACGGAGCCGGTCGCCGCCGCGGTCCGCGCATGGCAGGGCGCCGTCCCGGCCGACCAGCTGCTGTACGTGGACACCGACCCGGAGATCGCCGACACGGACGTCTTCGTCGAGCACTACGGGCCCCGGCTGCTCGACCAGTCCGCGAACTGCGTGATCGTCGCCGGGAAGCGCGGCGAGGAGACGACCCTGGCCGCCTGCGTGGTGCGCTCGGCCACCCGGGTCGACGTCAACGGAGTCGTCCGTAAGCACCTGGGGTCCCGCAAGGCGCGGTTCGCGCCGATGGAGACCGCGACCGGCGGGAGCGGCATGGAGTACGGGGGCATCACCCCGATCGGACTCCCCGCCGACTGGCCGGTCCTCGTCGACGCCACCGTCGTCGACACCGAGTGGGTCCTCATCGGCAGCGGCCGACGGCGCGGCAAGCTCATCGTGCCGGGCAAGGCCTTCGCCCAACTGCCCGGCGCCGTCGTCCTGGAGGGCCTCGGCGTCAGCTGAGGCGCGGGGCGGAGGGGTAAGGCTCAGGCGAGGCGCGGGCTTGAGGGCCTCGGCTCAGGCGAGGCGCGGGATCTCGATCGCGGGGCAGCGGTCCATGACCATGTCGAGGCCTGCCTCGCGGGTCCGGTCGTACGCCGCCTCGTCGATCACGCCGAGCTGGAACCACACCGCCTTGGCGCCGATGGCGGCCGCCTCGTCCGCGATCTGTCCCGCGTGCTCGCTGTTGACGAACACGTCGACCACGTCGACCGGGAACGGGATGTCGGCGAGCGAGGCGTAACCCTGCTCGCCGTGCACCGTCTCCGCCTTCGGGTGGACGGGCACGATCCGCTTGCCGAAGCGCTGCAGCACCGCGGCCACGCCGTACGCCGCGCGCGCCTGGTTCGACGACAGGCCCACGACCGCCCAGGTGTCGCCCGTCGTGGTCAGGATCTTCCGTACGGTGTCCGACTCGGTGGTCGCGGTCTCGACGCTCATCTGCTGCCTCCCGTGGCTCGTCGCTGTCCAGAACGAGTCACGGGCCCCGGTGATTCCCCGCCGGTCAGGTCAGGTGTCCCAGGCCCGCCGTTCGTCCTCGCGCGGGGACTCCACCAGCGTCGGGGCGCCGGGGCCGAAGGTCATCACCGGCCGGGACGGGTCCCAGGGACGCCATCCCGGATCGCCGGTCGCCGCGAACCGCATCCAAGCTCCGTGCATCGCCGCCGCCAGCTCGCGTGGTGCGTCCGGGCCGGCGAGCGCCACCGCCTCGGGCCGGTCCAAGGTGTCGAAGACGAAGGCGATCTCCAGGGCGTGGCAGGCGCCGAGGCCCATGACCGGGGAACGCCAGCCGAACTCGTACACATAGGTCGAGCCGGGACCCGTCGGCCGGGCCTCCGCGACTCGGTTCAGCGGCACGCGCAGCAGCTTGTCCGTCGCGAGCGCCCCGAGCAGCTCACCCGGCGTCTCCCCGGGCCGGTTCGCCCGGTACGCGCGCGTGGTCCGCGACGGCACCTTGGTCCTCCACAGCGCCACCCGCAGCGCGAGGCGGCTCAGCCGCTCGGTCAGCCGGCTGGGGACGAACCACAGGCGGTACTCCTCGGTGTTCGTCCCCATGAGCAGATCGACCTCCGCCGACGCCCCGTCGCGCAGCGCCTCGGCCGGGTCGCGGGGGAGCACCTCGCCGTCGATGGCGATCTGGAAGGAGTGCCCACCCGTCAGCGGCGAGCCCTTCCCGGTCACCGCGGTCTGCGCGTCGAGGAGCCGGTCACGGGGTACGGCGGACAGCGCCCGCGCCGTCGCCTCGACGCCCAGGTGCGACGCGATGGCCTCCGTCGTCCGGCGGGCCCGTTCGAGCGGCAGCGCGGTCGGCGCCCCGCTCTGGAGCACGGCGCGCCGGAACAGCCCCTTGGCGAGCGGGGAGGCGAGCAGCGCGGCGATCGAGATCGCGCCCGCCGACTCGCCGGAGACCGTCACGCGCTCCGGGTCGCCGCCGAAGGCCGCGATGTTCTCCCGTACCCAGGTCAGCGCGGCCAGCTGGTCACGCAGCCCCAGATTGGCCGGGGCGTCCGGGAACACCCCGAACCCCTCGATGCCGAGCCGGTAGTTGAGCGAGACGAGCACGACACCGTCGCGGGCGAACGCCGCCCCGTCGTAGACGGGGACGGACGACGAACCATGGACGAGCGAACCACCGTGGATCCAGACCATGACCGGCCGGCTGCCGGCCCCGCCCTCCGAGGGGGCCCATACGTTGAGGTTGAGACAGTTTTCGCCCTCGACGTCCGGATCCGGGAGCAGCGCGTCCAGAGGCGGGGCGTACGGGCGCTTGGGCGCCGTCGCCCCGAAGGCGACCGCCTCGCGCACGCCGTCCCAGGGCTCGACGGCCTCGGGCGCCCCGAAGCGCAGCGGACCCACGGGGGCCCGGGCGTACGGGACACCGAGGAAGGAGGCCACACCGCCTTCCAGGGAGCCCCGCAGGACACCGTCACATGTGGTCACCAGCGGACGGGCCCCATCGGACATCGGTTCAGCCCCCTCCTCGGCGCGCCGCGCCGTGCTCAGACCGCGGACACCAGCGCCCGCTTCAGGACCTTGCCGGTCGGCCCGAGCGGCAGCTCGTCGACGAACCGGACCACCCGCGGGTACTTGTGACGACCGAGACGCTCCTTCGACCATTCGACGAGTTCCTCCGCCGTGACCACGCCGGCGCCGGCGCGCCGAACGACCACCGCGCAGACCTCCTCGCCCTTAGCGTCGTCGGGGATGCCGATCACCGCGACCTCGGAGACGGCCGGGTGGCGGACCAGGACCTCCTCGACCTCGCGCGGGTAGATGTTGAAGCCGCCCCGGATCACGAGGTCCTTCTTCCGGTCCACGATGCTCAGGAACCCGTCCTCGTCACGGACTCCGAGGTCACCCGTGCGGAACCAGCCGTCGACCACCGCCGCGGCCGTCGCCTCCGGGTCGTCGAGATACCCCGCGAAGACGTTGTGCCCGCGCACCACCACCTCGCCGATCTCGCCGTCCGCGAGCAACCGGACCTCGTCGTCCACGGCCGCGTCCGCGATCCCGACCTCGACACCCCAGACGGGGTGTCCGACCGTCCCGGGACGCCGTCCGATGTGCGGCTGATTGAAGGTCGCGACCGGCGAGGTCTCGGTGAGGCCGTAGCCCTCCAGGATCTGGGTCGAGAACGTCTCCTCGAACCGTTCGAGCACGGCCACCGGGAGCGCCGCGCCACCCGAGACCGCGGCGCGCAGCGCCACCGGCCGGGAGTCCGACACGGCCGCCGCCTCCACCAGGGCGTGGTACATCGTCGGAACGCCCATGAAGACGGTGACCCCCTCCCCGGCCAGCACCTCCAGCGCCGCGGCCCCGGTGAACCGGGGCATCAGGACCAGCGTGGCCCCGGCCCGCAGAGTCCCGTTCATGGCGCACGTCTGCCCGTAGCTGTGGAACAGCGGCAGACAGCCGAGCACCACGTCCTCCGCGCCCAGACCCAGCAGGTCCTGCGAGGTCACGGAGGCGTTCAGCACGATGTTGAGGTGCGTGAGCCGGGCGCCTTTCGGCCGTCCCGTCGTCCCGCTCGTGTACAGGATCACGGCCGTGTCGGAGGGTTCGGCCGGCTCGGGGGCCCCTAGGGGCTCCGTCGCCGAGGGGGCGCCCCGCATCGCGCGGACCCCGGCGGCCCGCGCCGCCTCCTCGGCCACCGGCCACAGCGGCCCGCCGCTGACGATCGCCACCGCCTTGCTGTGCTCCAGGACGTACTGGACCTCCTCGGCCACCAGGAGCGCGTGCACGGGCACGACCGTCGCGCCCGCGGCCAGCGCGCCGTAGTACACCCGCAGGAACTCCGTGGTGTTCGGCAGGAGTACCGCGACCCGGTCGCCCGGCTTCACGCCCGCGGCGCGCAGCCCGGCGGCGCAGCGGAGAGCCTCGCCCCACAGCTCCCCGTACGTCAGCCGGGCCGCGCCCTCCACCACCGCGATCCGGTCGGGGAAGTGGCGGGCGGACTCGCCCAGGACGTTGGCGACGCTCAGTGACATGGCACGCTCCAGGAAACACCGCGTTGACAATCGCTTGACACGAGACAGAATCCGTCCGCTTGCCGGTCGGGCACCATGTGCATCTGCCCACCATGTGACCGACGGAGCTGGGCAGCGGCCCCCTGCGGCCGTCCGGGGCGTGGCATTCGCCAAATTCCGGCGTTACGGTGCGGGCATGACGCACGGCTCCCCGACGCCGCCCGGCAGGACGCCCCGCCCCCCGACGCCCGCAGACGCGGCGCGCGGGTCCACGACGTCCGGCGCGACGTCCGGTCCCGCGGCGGGTGGCTCCGCGACGTCCGGCGCGACGTCCGGTCCAGCGGCGCCCGGCTCCACGTCGCCCGGCTCTACGGCGCGTGGCTCCGCGACGTCCGGCGCGACGGCTCCCGGAGGTGCGGGCGCGCATACCCCCGTCGGCTCCGCCACCGCCGCGCTGCGCCGTACCCTCGCCACCGCGCTGATCGGCGACCTCGAGCGCCTGACCGACCGGGCCGTCGACGACATCCGCGCCCACAGCGGTACGTACGCCTCCGGAACCCCCGTCACGCGCGAGGAGCTGTGGAGGTTCGTCCGCGACAACCTGCTGCGCGCCCTGGAGGACTTCGGCGGACTGGCCCCCACCGGCGGAGACTTCGAGGACGCGGCCCGCGCGACCGGCCGCCGCCGGGCCGAGCAGAACGTGCCGCTCGACACCGTTCTGCGCGCCTACCGCCGGGGCGGCCGCGTCCTGTGGCAGGTGATGGCCGAGCATCTGCGGACCAGGCCCGGCCGGGACTCGGACAGCCGCGACACCGAGCTCGACGTCGCCGGCGCGGTCTGGGAGACCATCGACCGCTACTCGGTCGTCATGTCCGACGCGTACCGCCTCACCCAGCTGGAGATGCAGAGCCGCCAGGACACCCGCCGGGTCGCCCTCTTCGAGGCGCTGCTCGACGGCCGCGCCGACGACCCGGCCGTCGCCGCGGCCGCCTCCGCCGCACTCGGCGTGCCGCAGCAGGACCGGTACGTCGTGGTGGTCGCCGCCCAGGACCCGGCCGCCCCGCCCCACCCGGCACCCGTCCTCGAGGCGCACGGCATGTGGTCGTTCTGGCGTCCCCGCGGTGGCCGCTACGCCGGCATCGTCCGGCTGCCGCGCGGCGCGGACGCCCACCGCACCCTGCTCGACCTGCTCCGGCACCGGACGGGCGCGACCGCCGGGGTCTCCCCGGAGTTCGACCGGCTGGCACGGGCCGGGCGGGCACTGCGACTGGCCGAGGAGACCCTCCGTACGCTCCCCGCGGGCAGCGGCGAGGCGGAGACGTTCGACGACCGGCTCGCCGAGGTGCTGCTCAGCGGCCGGGGCGACATCGCCGAGCGGATCGTCACCGTCCACCTCGGACCCGTCCTGGCCACCGGCGGCGAACGCGCCGCCCTCCTCGAGACCCTCCGGGTCTGGTTGGACAACGGCTGCTCGGCCGCCCGGGCCGCCGAGCAGCTCTACTGCCACCGCAACACGGTCCTCAACCGCATCAGCCGTATCTCGGAGCTCACCGGCCGTTCCAGCGAGTCGGGCGCCTCCCGCCTCGGATGGTCCCTGGCGCTGAGGGCGCTGCCCCTCGCCGACCTCGGCGACCCGGCCGACGTCGGCGATTTCGGGGACCTCGGTGGATCGGGCGACTTCGGCGACTTCGGCGACCTCGGCGCGGAGCCCGAGCGGGCGCCGGGGGACTGACGGCGGGGAGCACGGGCGCGGGCGCATAGGGTGGCGGGATGCAGGAGCAGTACCGCACGCTCGCCCGCGAGGGTGTGCACGAGACCGAGATCAACCGATCGCGCTTCATCTGCGCGCTGGCACCCGTCGCGACCGAGCAGGAGGCGCAGGAGTTCGTCGCCCGCATCCGCAAGGAGCACCCGACCGCCACGCACAACTGCTTCGCGTACGTCATCGGCGCCGACGCGGCCGTCCAGAAGGCGAGCGACGACGGCGAGCCCGGCGGCACGGCGGGTGTGCCGATGCTCCAGATGCTCGTGCGGCGGGAGGTGCGGTACGTCGCCGCGGTCGTGACCCGTTACTACGGCGGCGTGAAGCTCGGCGCGGGCGGTCTGATCAGGGCGTACGGCGGCGTGGTCGGCGAGGCCCTGGACGCACTCGGAACGATCACCCGGCAGCGCTTCCGTCTCGCCACCGTCACCGTCGATCACCAGCGCGCGGGCAAGCTGGAGAACGACCTGCGGGCGACCGGGCGTGCGGTCCGTGAGGTGACGTACGCCGAGGGGGTCACCATCGAGATCGGTCTGCCGGACGCGGACGTGGCGGAGTTCCGCGCCTGGCTCGCGGACGCGACGGCCGGCACGGCCACGCTGGAGCTCGGCGGCGAGGCGTACGGCGATGCCTGAGCGCGTCACCCACCGCGGGCACCCGTCCGCGGCCCCGGGGCTCCCCGATGTCTTCGGGATTCCCGCAGCCCCCGGGATTCCTGAAGCCCCGACCGATGTCCGACCCCACCGATACGCTCCTGGATCATGAGATTCCTGCACACGTCGGACTGGCACCTGGGAAGGTCGTTCCACCGGGTCGGCCTGCTCGACGCCCAGTCCGCGTTCCTCGACCACCTGGTGGCCACGGTGCGCGAGCGTGACGTGGACGCGGTCCTCGTCGCCGGGGATGTCTACGACCGGGCCGTGCCGCCGCTCTCCGCCGTCGAGCTCTTCGACGCCGCCCTGCACCGGCTCGCCGAGGTCGGAGTGCCGACCGTCATGATCTCCGGGAACCACGACTCGGCGCGCCGCCTCGGGGTCGGCGCCGGCCTCATCGAGCGCGCCGGAATCCATCTGCGGACGGACCCGGCCGGCGTCGGCACGCCCGTCGTGCTCACCGACGCCCATGGAGACGTGGCCCTGTACGGCCTGCCCTACCTCGAACCGGCCCTGGTCCGCGAGCAGTTCGGCGTCTCCAAGGCCGGGCACGAAGGGGTCCTCGGCGCTGCCATGGACCGCGTCCGCGCCGACCTCGCGCAGCGGCCCGACTCCACCCGGTCCGTGGTCCTCGCCCACGCCTTCGTCGCCGGCGGCGAACCGAGCGACAGCGAACGGGACATCACCGTCGGCGGTGTCGCCGCCGTCCCCGCCGGAGTCTTCGACGGCGTCGACTATGTGGCCCTCGGCCATCTGCACGGCAGCCAGGCCGTCACCCCGCGCGTGCGCTACTCCGGCTCCCCGCTGGCCTACTCCTTCTCGGAGGCCGACCACCGCAAGACCATGTGGCTGATCGACCTCGGACCCGAGGGCGGGATCGGGGCCGCCGAGCGTGTCGACTGCCCGGTGCCCCGGCCCCTCGCCCGGATCAGGGGACGGCTGGACGACCTGCTGGCCGACCCCGCCCTCGTACGGCACGAGCAGTCCTGGGTCGAGGCGACCCTCACAGACCCCGTTCGGCCCGCCGAGCCCATGGCCCGGCTCGCCGAACGCTTCCCGCACACGCTGAACCTGGTCTTCGAGCCCGAGCGCACCGAGGGCGACCCCTTCGCCTCGTACGCACAGCGGCTGCGCGACCGCAGCGACCAGCAGATCGCGGAGGACTTCGTGGCACATGTGCGCGGCGGCGAGGGACCGGACGGCGCCGAACGGAGCGTGCTGTACGGCGCGTTCGACGACGTCCGGGTGGACGCGGCGGAGCGCGAGGTGGGCGTCCGGTGAGACTGCACCGCCTTGTCGTCACCGCCTTCGGGCCCTTCGGCACCACCCAGGAGATCGACTTCGACGCCCTGTCCTCCGCGGGGCTCTTCCTGCTCCACGGGCCGACCGGCGCGGGCAAGACCTCCGTCCTCGACGCCGTCTGCTTCGCCCTGTACGGCGCCGTGCCGGGCGCGCGGCAGTCCCCGGGAGCCTCGCTCCGTAGCGACCACGCCCCGACCGGCACCTCCACCGAGGTCACGCTCGAACTGACCGTGGGGGACCGGCGGTTGGAGATCACCCGACGCCCGGCCCAGCCGCGCCCCAAGAAGCGGGGCGGCGGTTTCACCACCGAGAAGGCGCAGAGCTGGCTGCGGGAGTACGACGCCGGGACGGCGGAGTGGACCGGGCTCAGCCGCTCCCACCAGGAGATCGGTGAGGAGATCACCCAGCTCGTCGGGATGAGCCGTGAGCAGTTCTGCCAGGTCGTCCTCCTTCCGCAGGGCGACTTCGCGCGCTTCCTGCGGGCCGACGCCGAGGCCCGCGGCAAGCTGCTCGGCCGGCTCTTCGACACCCGGCGGTTCGCGGCCGTCGAGGAGCGCCTCGCCGATCTGCGGCGCGCCGCCGAGCAGCAGGTACGGGACGGGGACGAACGGCTGCTCGCGCTCTCCCACCGGATGGCGCAGGAAACGGGCGGCGCCGTGGTCGAGGAGCGGCCCGGCGAGCCCGGACTCGCCGAGGCCGTCCAGACCGGGGCTGCCGTGGCCCGGTCCGAGGCGCGCGAGGCGCTCGACATCGCCGACTCCGCCGTCTCGGCGGCCGAGTGGCGACAGGCGGCAGCCCGCCACGCGCTCGACGCGGAAAGGGACCTGGCGGCCCGTCAGGCGCGGCACGCGGAGGCGCGGCGACGGCAGCGGGAGCTGGAGGAACGCCGGCCCGAGCGGGACACATGGGAGGCGACGCTGGAGCGCGCCCGCAAGGCCGACCGCGTGGCGCCCGCCCTCGGCCTGCGGGCCGACGCGGAGCGCGATCACGCGGCGGCGGGCTCCGCCCGGGAGCAGATCCGCGGCAGGCTGCCCGCCGACCTGGCCGACGCGGGCGCGGAGCAACTGTCCGCCCTGGAGCGCCGACTGCGCGAGGAGCTCGGCGGCCTCGAGTCCGCGCGGCGCGCCGAGCGGCGCAGCGCCGACATCGCCCAGGAGCGCGCCGTTCTGGAGCGCCAGGCCCGCGCCGACGAGGAGATCCTCCAGGACGCGGGCGGCTGGCTCGCCGGGTGGGGGACCCGGCGCGCGGAGCTGACGGCACGCATCGAGTCGGCCCAGGAGGCCGCCGCCCGCGCCGAGCACCTGGCGGGCCGCCTCGAACCCGCCCGCCGCAGGCTGTCGGCGGCCCGCCGCCGCGACGACCTCGCGGAGCGGACGAACACCGCCGAGGCCCGGCTCACGGCCGCCCGCGAGCACCGCAACGCGGCCCACGAAGCCTGGCTCGACGTCAAGTCCCGGCGCCTGCAGGGCATCGCGGCCGAACTGGCAGCCGCCCTCACCCCAGGCGCCCCCTGCCAGGTCTGCGGCTCCGCCGACCACCCGGCCCCCGCCCGCACCGGCGCCGACCACGTCGACCGCACCGCGGAGGACGCGGCCTACGCCGCCTTCACGCGCGCGGAGGAGACCAGGACCACTGCCGAACGCGAGCTCGCGGTCACCCGCGAATCCTGGTCCGCGTCCCGCGCGGAGGTCCTGGCGGGAACGGCCCCCACGATCCCGACGCAGGGCCGCACCCCTGCCGACGCGGAGCCGGTCGCAGGGGTCCTTACGGGAAGCGCCACAGCAACCCCGAATCCGGGCCACACGCCCGCCGACGACGAGCCGTCCGCTCTGCCCGCCTCCGTCGGGCGGGCGCCGAGCGGCACGACGGGCGACGCGGAGCCGGCGCCTCGGGCGCCCGGCACGGCGGGCGACCGCCAGGGCGGCGCGACGTGGGGTGAGTTCGCCGCCTTCGGCGGGCCCGGTGCCGCCGCGGGCCATGCGGCGGTAGGCGCCCGCGAGGGCGCCGCTCCCGTGGCCGGCGGGCGGGTCCCGGCGGAAGCGGTGGCCGAGCCCACCGTCGCCGAACTGACCCGCGAGGTCGAGGAGTTGGCCGGGCGGCACGCCGAGGCGCACGCGCTCGCCGCGCAGACGCACGGGGCGCGTGAGGCGCTCGCGCGGGCCGAGCGGGAGTACGAGAGAAGGGTCGGCGCGCAGCGGGACGCCGAGCGGCGGATGGCCGGGCGGACCTCGCAGCGTGAGGCGCTCGACCGCGAGCAGGCCGGCCTGGACGCCGAACTGGTCAGGGGCCGTGGCGAGTCCGGGAGCGTCGCCGAGCACGCCTCGCGGCTGGAGCGGAAGATCGCCATCCTGATCGACGCGGCCGAGACCGTACGGGCCGTTGACCTCACCTCCCAGCGGCTCAAGGAGGCCGACGACCGGCTCGCCGACGCCGCGTTCCGCGCCGGTTTCGACACCCCCGCCCAGGCCGCCCGCGCCCTCCTGGAGGACGGCGCGCGCCGCATCCTCCAGCAACGACTCGACGCCTGGCAGGCTGAGGCCGCCGCCGTCGCCGACCGGCTCGCCGAGCCCGAGACGCGGGCCGCCGCCGACCGGCCGCCCGCCGAACCGGCGAGCGCCGAGACCGCGCACACCGCGGCCGAACGGGCCCTGCGGGACGCCACGTCGGCCCTCGCGGTCGTACGCGACCGGTGCGCGGAGCTGGCCCGGCTCTCCCGGCAGGCCGACACGGAGGTTCGCCGCTTGGGGCCGCTCCGGGAGGAGTACGAACGGGTCGCCCGGCTCGCCGGACTCACCGCCGGCACCTCGGCCGAGAACGAACGGAAGATGCGGCTGGAGTCGTACGTACTGGCCGCCCGGCTCGAACAGGTCGCGGCCGCCGCCACCGCCCGCCTCCAGCGCATGTCCTCCGGCCGCTACACCCTGGTCCACTCCGACGCCCGAACCGGCGGCAAGCGCGCAGGACTGGGCCTCCACGTGGTCGACGCCTGGACGGGCAACGAGCGCGACACCGCCACCCTCTCCGGTGGCGAGACCTTCTTCGCCTCCCTGGCGCTCGCACTCGGCCTCGCCGACGTCGTCACCGACGAGGCCGGCGGCGTCCGGTTGGACACCCTCTTCATCGACGAGGGTTTCGGCAGCCTGGACGACCAGACTCTCGACGAGGTGCTCGACGTCCTCGACTCCCTGCGCGAACGAGACCGAAGCGTCGGTATCGTCAGCCACGTGGGCGACCTGCGCCGCCGCATCCCGGCCCAGCTTGAGGTGGTCAAGGAGCGCGGCGGCTCGGCCGTGAAGCTCCGTACGGGAGGCGGCCTCAGCGGCTGATCGGGCGCCGGGGGAGGGGCGAGGAGTAGACGACGTTCGTCGTCACCGAGCCGAGCGTGGCGATCTTCCCGGAGATCTCCTCCAGGTGCTTCATGGACCGGGCCGCGACCTTGATCACGAAGCAGTCGTCGCCGGTCACATGGTGCGCCTCCAGGATCTCGGGGGTGGTCCCGACGAGATCGTGGAAGGGCTTGTAGTTGCCGTTGGGGTAGCGCAGCCGGACGAAGGCCAGGATCGGCAGCCCGAGCCGCTCCTGGTCCACCACCGCCGTGTACCCGGCGATCACCCCGGCCTCCTCCAGCCTGCGCACCCGCTCGGTCACCGCGGACGCGGACATGGACACGGCCCGCGCCAGCTCGGCGAAGCTGGCCCTGCCCTCGGTCTGCAGGGCCTGCAGGATGTGCCAGTCGGTGGCGTCCGGTGAGTATCCGCTCATGGACGAGATGTAGCAGGGAAATCCCCGGGCGATCAAGAAGCGCCCGGGGATTCTCGCCGTACGGAACGGGAAGTGGGCAGGATTCCCCCACCCGGCCCCGCCCTCACTCGGCCCGTCGCCACTCGGCCCGTCGCCGCTCCGTCCGTGGGCCGCCGGCCCATGACCGGCGCGGTAGCCGTGGCCCCGTCGCCCGCGATCAGAGACGCGAGATCTCGTCCACGAGGTCGTCGAGGCCCAGCGGGCCCTGCGACAGCGCCGCCATGTGCCAGGCCTTCGCGTCGAACGCGTCGCCGTGCGCCGCCTGTGCGTTGGCGCGGCCGAGCAGCCAGGCCCGCTCGCCCAGCTTGTAGCCGATCGCCTGGCCCGGCATCGACAGATAGCGGGTCATCTCGCTCGCGACGAAGGCCGGCGGCCGGCTGGAGTGCTGCTGGAAGAACTCCTCCGCCAGCTCGGGCGTCCACCGCTCGCCCGGGTGGAAGGGCGAGTCCGCCGGGATCTCCAGCCGCAGGTGCATGCCGATGTCGACGATCACGCGGCAGGCCCGCATCATCTGCCCGTCCAGGTAGCCGATCCGCCGTTCGGCGTCCGGCAGGAAGCCGAGCTCGTCCATCAGCCGCTCCGCATAGAGCGCCCAGCCCTCGGCGTTGGCGCTGACCCCGCCGATCGTCGCCTGGTAGCGGGAGAGCTGATCGGCCACGTGCACCCACTGGGCGATCTGCAGATGGTGGCCCGGGACACCCTCGTGGTACCAGGTCGACACCAGGTCGTACACCGGGAAGCGGGTCTGGCCGTCGACCGGCAGCCAGGTGCGGCCGGGCCGGGAGAAGTCCTCCGAGGGGCCGGTGTAGTAGGGCGCCGCGGCGCCGCCGGGCGGAGCGATGTGCGACTCCACCTTCCGTACCCGCTCGGCGAGTTCGAAGTGGGTGCCGTCGAGCGCCTCGATCGCCTCGTCCATCAGGTTCTGCAGCCAGACCCTGACCTCCTCGACGCCCTCGATGTGGGTGCCGTGCGCGTCCAGGTGCGCCAGGGCCTCCCACGGACCCGAGCCGGGCAGGATGCGCTCCGCCTCGACGCGCATCTCGGCGAGGAGACGGTGGTACTCGGACCAGCCGTACGCGTAGGCCTGGTCGAGGTCCAGGTCCGTGCCGTTGAAGTAGCGCGACCACCGCTCGTAGCGCTCGCGGCCCACCGTGTCGGGGGCGCCGACGACCGCAGGAGCGTACACCTCGCGCATCCAGTCCCGCAGTGCGGCGACCGCCTCGGTCGCACCCGCGGCCGCCTCGGCGAGTTCCGTACGCAGCTCGGGACGGAGTGACTCCGGTGCCTGCGCGGCGAACTCCTCGAACCAGCCACGGCCTTCGGCGTCCCCGCCCGACCACTCCGTCAGCTGGTCGATGAAGGTCGCGGTCGGCCGGGGCCCGCCGAGAAGCTTGCGCTCAAGACCGAGGGCGAGCGAGGCGCGGTGGCCCTCCAGGGCCGCCGGAACCGCGCGCAGCCGCTGGGCCACGGCCTCCCAGTCCTCCTCGGTCTCCGTCGGCATCACGGTGAACACGATCCGCACGCTGTGCGCGGGGGACCGAATGTTGCTGACCGTACAGAGGCCCTCATCGGCCTCATGGACGGCGAGCTCGGCCGTCAGTCGCTCCCGCAGCAGGCGGCCGCAGCGCCGTTCGGCATCGTTCTCCGCCCCAGGCTGCTTCTCGGCCTCGTCGAGCAGGGCCAGGGTGCGGCGGGCGAGTTCGGCCACCGCCTCCTGCCCGGCCGGCGAGAAGTCGGGAAGGCGACCTGCGCTCTCTTTGACTCCCAGGTATGTACCGGTGATCGGGTCGAGTTCGATGAGTGCGTCGACGTAGGTGTCGGCGACCTGGCGGGGCAGCGCGCTGCTGGAAGTCGTTGGCATGAGGCTCATCCTCGTGCCTCCGGCATCCCCGCGTCACCCTCATTCGATCTCAGTCGGCTGACAAATGAGCGCCGGGAGAGGGCGGCAGAAGTGGCCCGCACTCCCACTGCTGGAAGATCAACCGGGTCTCCACGCGGGCCACCTCACGGCGCGAGGTGAACTCGTCGAGCACGAGTCGTTGCAGGTCGGCGGGGTCGGCCACGGCCACGTGCACGAGATAGTCGTCGGGTCCCGTCAGATGGAACAGCGCCCGGGACTCCGGAAGCGCGCGAATGCGTTCGACGAACGGACCGATCAGTTCACGCCGGTGCGGGCGGACCTGGACAAGGAGGAGCGCTTCGAGCCCCCGGCCGAGTTTGGCCGAATCCAGTCGGAGCCGGTGTCCCAGGATCACTCCCGTGCGGCGGAGCCGCGCCACCCGGTCGAGGCAGGTGGACGGCGCCACGCCGACCTCGGCGGCGAGTTCGCGGTAGGTGGTCCGGGCGTCGTTCTGCAGGAGGCGAAGTATGTGCAGATCGACCGGGTCCAGTACGACAGAATCGGCCATTCGCCGAACGTAGCACGGACATTCGACGCTACTTTCCGGTATCCGTTCACAGTTCCGCCATGTACATGGACTACGACGCCTCCACCCCCAGGGCTCTGGCCACCGAAGCCGTGCACGCCGGCCGCGAAGACCTCGCGGATCTCGGCGTGCACGCCCCGCCGATCGATCTGTCCACGACGTACCCCTCGTACGACACCCGGGCCGAAGCCGCCCGGATCGACGAGTTCGCGACCACGGGAGCCCGGCTCGACGGGCCGCCCGTCTACGCCCGCCTGGACAACCCCACCACCGCCCGTTTCGAGTCGGCGCTCGCCCGGCTGGAGGGGACCGACTCCGCCGTGGCCTTCGCCAGCGGCATGGCGGCGCTCACCGCCGTACTGCTCGTCCGGGCGAGCCTCGGGCTGCGCCACGTGGTGGCCGTCCGGCCGTTGTACGGCTGCAGCGACCATCTGCTGAACGCCGGCCTGCTCGGCACCGAGGTCACCTGGACCGATCCGGCGGGCATCGCCGAGGCGATCCGCCCGGACACCGGCCTGGTGATGGTGGAGTCCCCCGCCAACCCGACCCTCGCCGAGGTCGACATCCGCGCCGTGGCCCACGCCTGCGGCTCGGTGCCGCTGCTGGTCGACAACACCTTCGCCACCCCGGTGCTCCAGCGGCCGGTCGAGCACGGGGCGCGGATCGTGCTGCACAGCGCGACCAAGTACCTGGGCGGACACGGCGACGTCATGGGCGGCGTCGTGGCCTGCGACGAGGAGTTCGCCCGCTCGCTGCGCCAGGTGCGGTTCGCGACCGGCGGAGTGCTGCACCCGCTGGCCGGCTATCTGCTGCTGCGGGGACTCTCCACCCTGCCGGTACGGGTACGGGCGGCGTCGTCGACGGCCGCGGAGCTGGTCCGGCGGCTGGCCACCGATCCGCGTATCGCCCGGGTCCACTACCCGAGGGTGGGCGGCGCGATGGTCTCGTTCGAGGTGTACGGAGACCCGCACGACGTGATCGCCGGCGTACGGCTGATCACGCCGGCTGTCAGTCTCGGCAGCGTCGACACCCTGATCCAGCACCCGGCCTCCATCAGCCACCGGATCGTGGCCGAGGGAGACCGGCGCTCGGCGGGTGTCAGCGACCGGCTGCTCCGGATGTCGGTCGGTCTCGAGGACGTGGAGGACCTGTGGCGGGATCTGACCCAGGCGCTCAGCGCTCCGCCTGCTGGTACTCCTCGTACGGCAGACGGCTCCGCGTCGGAG
Source organism: Streptomyces sp. NBC_01353 (assembly GCF_036237275.1). Lineage (GTDB taxonomy): Bacteria > Actinomycetota > Actinomycetes > Streptomycetales > Streptomycetaceae > Streptomyces. Next base: position 7,338,322 of record NZ_CP108352.1, read on the forward strand.
TCGACCCGAGCCGGGCGGTGATGACGAGGGTCCCCTCCTCGATCTGGTAGTCGAGGGGGAGGTTGAGCGCCCGCATCGCGGCGACCATGCCCGTGTTGGAGGACTGGGTCACCGCGTAGACGCTCTCGCATCCGGCCTCGACGGCCATGGCCACAAGACGGCCGAGCAGTTCGGAGCCGATGCCCCGGCGCTGCCAGTCGTCCTCGACCATCAGGGCGACCTCCGTCTCGTCGCCGTCCCACAGCAGATGGCCGAGGGCGACGAGCCGGCCGGAGGCCGTCTGCACGGCGAGGGTGCGGCCGAAGCGGGGGCTGAGGAGGTGGCTGAGATAGCGGTCGGCGTCGCCGACCGGCCCGTGGTAGCGCAGTCCCAGGGTGCGCTCGGAGCAGCGGTCGTGCATGGCGCGGGCCGCGACCAGGTCGCTCTGGTCGACGCGGCGGACCGTGATCTCGTTGCCCTCGGGCAGGGTGAGGACGTCGTGGCTGCGCGGGATGCGCGGGCCGAGGCGTGCGTCGAGTTCGACGAGCGCGCGAGCGCGGGCGAACTCGGTCGGGGTGAACGGCAGATAGGGCCGCTCGATCGTGATCGCCCCGCCGTTGGGGTCGCGCAGCCGCATCACCGTCTCCTCCAGGACACCCTCGACCGGTGCGGTCTCCCCGGTGGGTCGGCCGGTCAGGGAGACGGCGGGCAGCGAGTGGATGGTGCACCGGCCGAGCAACTGGCGCAGGGCCAGCGGGAGTTCGGCAGCGTCGAGGGCGGTACGGGTGGCGAGGCCGAGCAGTCGGGTCGGGGTGTCCACCAGGTCGTGGGCGTCGGCCCGCTCGATCCAGGTGCTGCTTCCGCCCGCGGCGGCGATCTCGTGGGTGAGTTCGTTGGCCTGGAGGACGGTCGGGGCGCGCAGCAGGAACTCGTCGACCGTGCCCTCGGCGAGCGGATGGGTCTGCAGGGTCAGGATGTCGACCTCGTGGCGGGCCAGCGCCGTGCACAGCGCGGCGAGGCTGCCCGGGGCGTCACGGACCGTGGTCCGCATCCGCCAGAGGCTCGTCTCGACGGGCTCGCCGGTGCCGGTGTCCGACGGCAGCGGGGTGTGCCCGCTGCCGCCGGGATCACCGGCCGGCGGCGCATGGCTGTGGCGCCGTGCCCACCATGTGTGGAAGGCGGCCGTGGCGATCAGGGCGATCGCCGAGAACACCAGCAGGTACGGACCGTCGGCGCCGCGGACGACGGTCTTGGCGATCGTGTCGGCCACCACCACGGCCGTGAACAGGGCGGCCAGCTCGATGAGGTCCCGTCGCCAGTGGTGGGGACGGCGGGCGCTCTTCGCGGATGTCACATCAGTCATGGCTTCACTGTGACCCAGCGGTGTTGCGTGATCACGAACGCTTTGTGACTGACGGGTTAAGCGCCGATCTGAGGGCTTGGTGACGTTTTCCGACCAGTTGTGTCGCGTCCTGATCGGCGTGGAGGGACGGATGGTGAAGTGCCTTCCGCAGTCGCCGGGCCTGCACCACGAACTGGGAGGAGCCGCCGCGCCCGGCGACCGCGTCGAGGCCCCCGACCTCGGCCGTCCCTCCGCACCGCTCCACGCAGTCGGCGGCCACGGCCAGCAGTTCACCGAGCCCGCGCACCGGCTTCTCCGCCGCCAGCAGACCGGGCAGCGTGCCCGCCAGCACCGCCCACGTGGTGGCGTACGCGCCGGTGGCGGCGGCCGTACGGGCTGCGTCCGCGAGGCGGTTGACCTTGACCGCGCCCTCGGCGACGAGCTGCGCGAGGGTCGTGCCGAGGCATCCCGCGTCGAGATCGCCGCGGGCCGTGAGCACCAGCCATGCGTCCACGGCGGTCAGCCGGTCCTCCGCGTGCCGGGAGCCGAGACCGATCGCCACCGCGAGATGCGTCGCGGGACCGACCGGCCCCTCGCACTCGGCAAGCGCCGTCAGGCTCGACGCGGCTCCGCGCTCGTCCCACTCGGCGCCGCCGGCCACCGTCGGCACCAGCAGGGCCGCGAGGGTCTCCCGGTCGTCCGGCAGGACGCTCGGCCAGTTCCGCCGCTCGCCGCTCCAGTGATAGCAGTGGCGGGTGGTCTCCGCCTCGGCCTCGCCCAGCCATCGGAACACGGGCGGGAACTCCTCCCGTACGGCCCGGCGCTCGCGGAACCCGAGCACGAGCCGCTCCGCCGACCACACCTTCCCCTCCGCCCGGTCGCGGTCGCGGTCACGGGACAGGAACCGCGGACCGGGTGCGAGGGTCGCATCCGCTGTCAGCCAGTGCGCGAGGCGTTCCCCGGCCCGGGTGCCGAGGTCCGCGGCGGCCGCTCCCGCGTCCCCGGCGGACGGGTCGGCCTTGCGGACCCGTAGCAGCGCCTGGCCGAGATCGACAGGGGCCGGTTCGATCCCCGCGTCCCGGTAGACCCGCAGCCGCTCCACCAGGACCGACGGGTCGATGGCACCGGTGTGCCGGGTGGGGGCCGCGAGCAGGAACGGGAGCGGGTCGCCACCGATCCGGGAGGCGATCTCCCACAGCCGGGCGTCGACCACCCTGCTCAGGGCCTGGTGCACACAGGAGCCGGAGCCCTGACCCCGCACCAGGGCATCGTGGATGCGTGACGGCCGCACCATGCCCATCAAGGCCGCGAGCACCACGTCCACGCCGTAGGTGTAGTGCCCGAAGGGGTCCCGGAGCCCTCCGTCCGGCGACTTCTGCATCCAGAACGCGTCGGCGAAAGCGGCGGCCACCGCCCCCGTCAGCTTCTCGCGGTGGAGATGGGCATGGCGGACGAGTCCGTCAAGTGCGCGCTCGAACTCCTCGGGCGCGTTCGTGCGGCCCTTGGACACGGCCACCAGATCCTCGATCAGCTCCGCGACCGTCTCCGCGGGATCCCGCACGGGCCGCAGCTCCGGCACCGAGGGAAGGACCTCCTCGTACGGCAGGTCGTCCCCGAAGTCCGTCGCCCTGCCGAACAGCTCCTCGGCCGTCTGCCGGTGCACGGGGCTCAAGGAGGCGGCGGCACATGCCAGTTCCTCGCGCACCTGCTCGTCCACCTCCGCCAGGTGCCGCCCGACCAGCTTCAGCGCCCGCTCCTGGATACCGGTGTCCTCATGCCCGAACGCGTCCGCGACCAGGGGCAGCAGGTCGGCCGCCGCACCGGACCGGCGCCGCAACTCCTTGGCGAGCAGCGACAGCTGGGCGCGTACCAGCTTCTTCTCCGTACGGAACAGCACCGGCCCCGACATCTCGGCCAGGTCCTGGACGGAGAGCGATCCCTCGGCGGCGAGCCCCGCCAGGATCTCCTGCGCATAGGCCGCGACGGGCGACGGAGCATCGGCCGCCATCCCGATCCACTCGGCCGTCCGGCCGCGGCGCTCCTCCCCATCCGTGCCGAGCAGCTGGAGCAGCGCGAGCGGGAAGCGCAGATCACGCGGCTTTCCGCCGCGCAGCAGCCGCGCGACGCAGCCGTCCACCAGCCTCGCGCGGTCGAGGACGCCCTCGTCGACCAGCGCCTTGAGCGCGGTGGGCCAGTGGGTGGGAGCCTCCGGTCCCGCCGCCCAGGTGAGCCGATCGGGCGTCTCGATCATGTCGAAGATCCGAGGCACCAGGATCGGCGTCTGCCGGTCGGCGCGCAGCTGCTCCAGAAGCCTGGGCCCGGTCACCTCGCGCGTCCAGCCCAGGATGTAGCCGTCCGTCGTCGGAACGGCGCAGCCGGAACGCAGGACCAGTTCATGGACCAGCCGGTAGTCGCCCTCCGCCACGGCCGGCCGCTCGGCGAGGCGCTGGGCCACGTCGCCCAGCCACGCGGGCTCACGGTCGGCGAGCACGCCCAGGACGAGGTCCGTGGTCGACCTGCTCCAGTCGTTCAGGTCGCGGCCACCGATCCAGGCCGCCGCGGCCGCCGCACCCGTGTGGCACCCGGCGCCGGCCACCCGCAGCGCGCGCTGGACCCTCGTCTGCTCGTTCCAGCGAGCCCAGCCCCAGCCGCGGACCTCGGTCCGCAGGGCCTTGAGCTCCGCGAGCGCGGTCTTCCGATCGCCGGGTCCCAGCTCCTTCAGCCGTCCGGGAACGCCCTCGTCCCGTCCCGCCCGAACCGTGATCAGCAGCTTGTTCACCGCCCGTCCCTCCCGGGCCGCGGTCAGCCGCGCCTTCAGCGCGGTCTCGTCGATGCCGCGGCTCATCGCGCACCTCCGACAGACACGACTCCGGCCGCTGCCCCCGTCATGGCACTCGGTACGGCACCGCGCCGGGCCATCCGCACCGCCAGCGCGTGCTTGCACGGTCCCCGGCGGCCCCTGTAGTCCGCCCACCATTGGCACGTACAACTCAGCAGCCCGCCGGACTCCCGTACCTGGTAGCGCCGTTCGCCGGAGGCGACCGTCGCCAGTTCGCCGTCGAGCGAGACCGCTCCCTCCGCGACGAGGGCGCGCGCCGCCACCAGGCGGGGATTGTGCCGTTCGGCGCGGTCGGCGTCGTACGGCAGCTCCCGGTGGAAGTACGCCGCGTCGGCCACGTCGTAGCCGGCCCGGCCCGCCGTGCCGAGCCGGGTCAGCGCGGCGCGCACCCGGTCCACCGACAGCCCCGCCTGCGCGCCCAGTTCGGCGAGATCGATGCGCGGCTCCCAGGCCAGCAGGACCGAGACGAGCTCGGCGTCCTGCGCCGCCTCCTCCGTGGCCAGTGCCTCCAGAACACCGCCCTCGCCGGAGAAGCCCCGGGAGGCGTCGGGCGACAGGGTCAGCGTCAGGCGCATTCCCGGCAGCGCCACCTCCCAGGCGCTCGCGGTCGCGACGCCGTCCGGCACCGGACCGTAGACCCGCAGCGCGGTCGCGTGCCGCAGCACCCGCTCGAGCGCCACCAGCCGGTCCGGACCCGGCAGACAGACGGCGCCCGGCACCGGCAGGGTGGTGGGCCGCAGGATGCGGCCGTTCTGAACGACCCAGAGGGGGCCGGCCCCCCGGCCCTGCGAGCGCGGCAGCGAGCGCAGGAACCGCACCGCCTCGGGGCCCGTCAGCTCCGCGCGCAGATCGAAACCGGCGGACGCCACCTGCGCCTCGGCGAAACCGCGCAGCCAGCGGTCGGGCAGCGGCACCCTCTTCTCGACGACCGCGCCCTCCAAGGTGGTCACCGCCAACTCGTCCGGGCCGACCCGCAGATGCAGCGGATCGCTCCCCGTCATCCGGGACAGCGCCTCGCGCAGCGGGTTGTTGACGTCGACGTTGGTGGTGCCGTGCCCCGTCTCGGCGCCGTCCAGCCCCTCGCTGAGCACGTCGAGCCGTGCGTACACCCCGCCGCATCCCGAGAACGACTCGAACCGAAGCCGGTCGCCGTTCCCCGTCACGACCGGGTCCAGCGACCCCGGCCGTATCCGCTGGTAGTAGCGGGCGGCCGCCACGTCCGCCACCGCGAGCAGACCGCGCGCGGCGATCTGCGGGGACGTCAGAAAGCCGGAGAAGAAGCGGGGATGAGCCTCGGCACCGGCGGGTGTCAGCCCACCGGAGGTCTCCAAGCCGAGCAGCCGGCCGGCACCGGAGGACTCCAGGGCGGACGGGCGTGAGTAGGCGAGCGCCTGTACGGATCGCGTCATGGAAAGGACGCTAGGACCCACCACTGACAATCAGCCGAGACCGCAGCGGGGAGGCCGCTTCGCGGGTCCTTCGGCCGCCGCGGGGTGGTCGATTCAGGTGTTCCTCGACCGCCGCGGGGAGCCGCTCCGCGGGCCCCTCAGCCGCGGGGAGGTCGATTCACGTGCCCTCGCCTGCCGCCGGAAGCCCGCACCGCCCACGCTCACGCCCCGGCGATCGCCCGCAGCGCGTCCAGGTGACGTCGGTACACGGCCCGCCCCTCAGTCGTCAGTGCCAGCCACGTCCGGGGCCGGCGTCCCACCCGGCCCTTGTCCACGGACACGAGACCGGCCTCCTCCAACGCCGCCACCTGCTTCGACAGCGCCGAGTCGGTCACCTCCACCAGATCCCGTACGAACGCGAACTCCGCCTTGTCCAGCGGCGCGAGAGCCGCGACGACCGAGAGCCGTACCGGCGACGTCAGCAGCGGCTCCAGATCGTGGCGGGGGTGCGCGCCCTGCTTCTCCGTGGCGCTCACGCCGTGGGCCTCCGCGTCTCCAGCCGCGCCCCGACCGCGGGCGGGAGCGCGCAACCGACGGCCGCGACCACGGCGAACGGGGCACTGCCCGCCCACACGTTCAGCCCCAGGGCCAGCGCCGCCGCGTACAGGGCGCCCCAGGTCCCGATGACGAGACCGTGCCGCAGCCCGAAGCTCCGCCGGACGGCGCGCTGACGGGCCGCGTACACGCTCAACCCGGCCACGACGAGCGCGTAGAGCGTCATCGACACGGCGACGACGAGCGGGCTCCGCCACAGCAGGACGGTCGGCACCAGGGCGAGTTGGGTGGCGCCGAAGACCAGCAGATACCGCCCGTACCAGCCGCTCCGCTTCCGTACCTCGTCCTCCATGGCGCGTGAACGGTGCAACGCCTGTGCCGCGTCCGGGTGTGCGGACATGACCATCCCCCTTGTCCTCGACAGCAACTACTTTCCACTATGGCAAGTAAATGCTGTCGAGGCAATGAGGGGCAGCGGTCTACTGACCGACGCGTCCCGGCTGAAGTGCCTTGCTGAACAGGACCGTTCCGCCCTCCGCGCGGAGCCGGACCGTCAGCTCGCCGCTTCCGCCGTCGATGTCGACCTCGCCGAAGTACTGCGGGCTCTCCATCGGCGAGAGGTTTGCCCGCTCCGGCGCCCGTACGAAGACCCGCTCCGGGCCGAAGGTGGCGTCCAGCTTGTTGGCCGGGAAGCCGCCCGCGGCCAGGGGGCCGGAGACGAACTCCCAGAACGGTGCGAAGTCCTGGAACGCGGCGCGCTCCGGCGCGTAGTGCTGGGCCGAGGTGTAGTGGACGTCGGCCGTCAGCCACAGTGTGCCGGTGATCCGCCGGTGCTTGATGAAGCGCAGCAGCTCGGCGATCTGCAGCTCCCGGCCGAGCGGGGCGCCGGGGTCGCCCTGGGCGATCGCCTCGATGTTCGCCGCGCCGTCGGGGACGACGAGGCCCAGCGGCATGTCGGCGGCGAGCACCTTCCACACCGCCCGTGAACGGCTCAGCTCCCGCTTGAGCCAGGCCAGCTGCTCGACGCCGAGGATGCCCGTGGTGTCGTCCGCCTGCCGGCCGGGGGAGTTGGCGTTGCGGTACGAGCGCATGTCGAGCACGAAGACGTCGAGCAGCGGACCGTAGCGCACCACCCGGTGCATCCGGCGTTCCACGGCGCCACCGCGTGCGTGGAGCGTGGAGACGGGGAAGTACTCGGCGAACGCCCGCGAGGCACGGGCCGCGAGCACGTCCACGTCCTTCTCCGTGTACCGGGCGTCGTCCAGGATCTGGCCGGGGTACCAGTTGTTGCGGACCTCGTGGTCGTCCCACTGCACGATCGACGGCACCTGCGCGTTGAAGGCGCGCACATGGTGGTCGAGGAGGTTGTAACGGAAGTTGCCGCGGTACTCGTCCAGGGTCTCGGCGACCTTCGACTTCTCCGGCGTCGTGGCGTTCCGCCAGATCCGTCCGTCGGGCAGGGTCACGCTCGGCTGGATGGGACCGTCCGCGTAGATCGTGTCGCCGCTGCACAGGAAGAAGTCCGGGTTCAGCCGGCGCATCTCCTCGTACGCCCGGAAGCCGCCGATGTCCGGATTGATGCCCCAGCCCTGTCCGGCGATGTCGCCCGACCAGAGGAAGCGCACCCCGTCGCGGCGCCGCGCCGGAGCCGTACGGAACGTGCCGACGACCGGTTCGCCGGTACGGCGCGGCTCGTCCGGGTCCGCGAGCGTGACCCGGTAGTGGATCTGCTCGCCCGCGGGCAGCCCGCGCAACGCCGTCGTCCCGGTGAAGTCGCTGCCCGCGCCGAGCAGGGGCCCGAAGTGGCGGTGCGTACGGCGGAACGATTCGCTCGTCGAGGTCTCCACGATCATCCGGGCGGGCCGGTCCGAACGGACCCAGACCAGACCCGAGGAGGCGGTCACATCATCCGTCTGCACCCCCCACGCGGCCCGCGGCCGCCCCGAGAGCGCCAGCGCCGGGGCGGCGGCCGCGGCACCGCCGAGGGTGAGCGCCGCCGACGCGGCGAGCGAGCCACGCAGCACGCTGCGGCGGGCGGGGGACGAGCCGTCGGGGACGGAGTAGGACATCGAAGCGCCTCCAAGTACTGGGCCGGGTGGGTCCGTTGTGCCGCCCTCATGCCTAACGGCAGGGGACGGCGGACACACGAACCCCGCGTGAACAGACCGGAGTCGACCCCGTTCGGCCCAACCGCCCGCCGGCCGGGCCGGCGGGGGAGCGGCCCGGCTTCAGCCGCACACCGCCCCGTCCGGCCCCCACGCCTCCGCCGTTAGCCGCACGCCTCCGCCGCCAGCCCCACCCCCCGCTCGATCTCGGACGGCGTCAGATGGGCGTAACCGATCACCAACCGAACGGCGCCGTCCATCGGGCGGGCCGTGCCGTACTCCTCCAGGGGGCGCAGGGCGACACCGGCCGCCGCCGCCCGTTCCACGAAGCGCGCGCCGGGGCCGTAACGCTCCGGCACGCGCGCGATGATGTGCAGCCCGGCGGCGATCCCACTCACCTCGGTGCCCGGGAAGTGCTTCTCCAGGGCGTTGACCAGCGCGTCCCGCCGTTCCCGGTACGCGCGCTGGCAGCGGCGCAGCTGCCGGTCGTAGCCGCCGCGCGTCACGAACTCCGTGAGCAGCGCCTGGTCCAGGGCGGGGTTCCCGAGGTCCATCGTCCGTTTGCGCTCCACGACCTCCGCGACCAGATCCTCCGGCACCAGCATCCAGCCGAGCCGTAGTCCGGGTGCGAGGGACTTGCTCACGGAGCCGGTGTACGCGACCCGTTCCGGATCGAGCCCCTGCAGTGCGCCGACAGGTGCCCGGTCGTAGCGGAAGTCCCCGTCGTAGTCGTCCTCCAGGACATAGCCGTCCACCGACCGGGCCCAGTCGAGGAGTACGGCGCGGCGCGACGCCGAGTAGGCGATCCCGGTGGGGAACTGGTGGGAGGGGGTCGTCACGACCGCCCGTACCCCCGACGCGGTGAGCGGACCGGGCAGCAGCCCCTCCTCGTCCGTCGGCAGCCACACCGTCTCGAGACCGGTCGAGGCGAAGAGCCGTTCGTGCTCCGGGCTGCCGGGGTCCTCGATCCCGACGGTCCGCATCCCGCGCGCCGCCAGGACGAATCCGAGCAGCGTCGACGCCTGTGCCACGCCCGAGCACACCACGAGACGTTCGGGATCGGCCACCACCCCACGCCGACGGGCGAGCATCCCGGCGAGCGCGGTCCGTAGCTCCGGCAGTCCCCGGGGATCCGGATAGCCGAGCGCGCGGTGCGGAAGCGCGGACAGCACCGACCGCTGGGCAGCCGCCCAGGCGGCGCGCGGGAAGAGCGAGAGATCGGGCGTCCCGGGACGGAAGTCCACCTGGACGCCCGGCGTGCGCGGCGCCCGATCCCGCGCGGCCTGGGACGTGGCCGCCCGCACCGCCTCGCCCACCCAGGTGCCCGAACCGCGGTCGCTGCGCAGATAGCCCTCTGCGGTGAGCTGCTCGTACGCCTCCGTCACCAGGCCGCGCGAGACACCGAGATCGGCCGCCAGTTCACGACTCGACGGCATCCGCGTCCCCGCCGTGAGGCGACCGCTGCGCACCGCCTCGCGCAGCGCCTCCTGAAGCGCCCGCCCGCGCCGCCGCACCGGCGCACCCGCCGCGGGGAGCAGCAACTCCCACGCCGTGTAGGCCCGCATCCTCGATGTCCCCCTCCCCCGTCGTGTCGTGGACTCTTCGCAGTCCACGACACCACCCTCTTCGCCTTCGTCGTCGCGACCGAACCCCCCGACCGCACGTCGATCCTGCCGGAGTCGCACTGTGTACGAGCGACTCATACCGGCCCGTTGAGGAAAGTGGTCCCCGAAGACGTCGGGGAAGTGGACCTTAAACCGGGCCTCCTCGCTTCCTAGCGTCGGGAGCATGAAAGCGAACTCCCTGCGGGGCGCCGTCCTCGTGACCGTCGCCTACGCGCTCGTCGGCGCCTCCTTCACTGCCAACAGCCTTCTCGGCGACTACCCGTACGCGGGCGGCCAGGCCCTGCGCTACGGCGCCGCATGTCTTCTCCTGCTCCCGTTCCTCGGCCCCGGCGGGCTCGTTCCGCTCCGTGCGCTCGGTGCCCGGCAGTGGGGGCGCCTGGCCGTGCTCGCCGGTGTCGGGATGGTCGGCTTCAATCTCGCGGTTCTCGCCGCCGAGCGCACCGCGGAGCCCGCGGTCCCCGGTGTCCTCGTCGGCTGCGCCCCCGTGGTCGTGGCCGTTCTCGTGCCGCTGCTCGACGGGCGCAGGCCCGCTCGGCCGGTCCTCTACGGTGCGCTGCTCGTCGCCGCCGGTGCCTTCACCGTCCAGGGGTGGGGCCGTACCGATCTGCCCGGACTCTCCTACTCCGTAGGAGCCCTGGCGGGCGAGGTCGGATTCACCGTCCTCGCCGTGCCCGTGCTGCGCCCGCTCGGGCCGAAGCTGCTCACGGCCGTCGTCTGCGGTGTCGCCGCCGTCGAGTCGGCCGTTATCGGTCTTGTCGTGGACGGCGGCGCGTTCCTGCGGCTCCCGACGGCCGTGGAGAGCGGCGCCCTGGTCTGCCAGGCCGCCCTGGCCACGGTCGTCGGCTTCGTCCTGTTCTACATGGGGGTCCAGCGGCTCGGCATGGAGCGCGCCACCCTGTTCACCGGCGCGATCCCCGTCGCCGCCGCGCTGACCGCGGTGCTCGTCTCCACCGGCGGCTTCGGCCTCCCGCAGGCGGCCGGCAGCGTCCTCGTGGGCGCCGGAGCGGCCCTCGGAACGGGCCTGTTCAAGCGATCGAAGCCGTCAGCGGCTGCCGTCGAGGATCACCCGCGCGACGAGCGCCGGGTCGTCGCTCATGGGGACATGACCGCAGCCGGGCAGTCGTACGAGCCGGGCACCGGGCATCGTGTGCTTGGCCCGGACGCCCTGCCGGCGCAGCAGCAGCCGGTCGCGGGTGCCCCAGGCGACGGTGACCGGCACGGCCGAGACGTCGTCGCCGAACAGCACGGTCCGGCCGGCCTCCAGCGTCTCCCGGAAGCCGGTGGCCTCGCGCAGCGCGAGCGTCTCGGCGACCACCGCCTCGGGTGAGCGGCGCCCTGGACGTGCGTAGATCGTGCTCGTCAGCGCCGTACGCCCGGCGGCGCTGCGGGACAGCCGCTCGATCAGCGGCACGGGCATCGAGAGCGCGGCGGCCCGCATCGCGCGCAGCGTGCCGAAGGCGTACCGGCGTTCGCTCTCCGACCAGAACCCGGCCGGGGAGAGTGCGGTGACGGAGCGCACCCGCTTCTCACGGCCGAGTTCGAGGGAGAGGAGCCCGCCGAGGGAGTTGCCCGCCACATGCGGCCGTTCGATCCCGAGGGCCTCACAGAAGGCACCGAGCACCGGAACGACTGTCGACAGGTCGTAGTCGAAGCCCTCCGGCAGCGCGGGCGAGGCGCCGAAACCGGGCAGGTCGACGGCAACGACGTCGCGTTCGGCAGCGAGGATGTCGAGGACCGGCTCCCACGCCTGCCAGTGGTGACCGATGCCGTGGAGCAGCAGCAACGGCTCACCCGCACCCCTGCGTTCGTACGTCAGGGACACGGGCCGCGGACCGCGCGGGGATTCGATCGTGAACGAGATCTGCTCGGACATACGCTTGACTCCCTGACTTAGACACCCTGTCAGCAAGGATTACCGCTCAGTAGCCAGGAGTTCAAGGGCCCGGACGGAACTGGACAGACTCCCGCCGGTCGGCTGGGATGGTGGAGTGGCGACCGACACCCTGACCGACGTCTTCGAAGAACACCGGCCGATGCTCATCGGCGTGGCCTACCGCATGCTCGGCCGCGTCGCCGACGCCGAGGACGTGGTCCAGGAGGCGTGGCTGCGCTGGACGGCCGCGGACCGTGACGACGTCCGCGAGCCGCGCGCCTTCCTCGTACGGATCACCACCCGCCTCGCGCTCGACCGGCTCCGCCAGGTCCAGACCCGCCGCGAGTCGTACGTCGGGCCCTGGCTCCCCGAACCCGTCGTCACGGACTTCGGACCCGCCGTCCCCGACACCGCCGAGCGCGCCATGCTCGCCGACTCCGTCTCGGTCGCCGTGCTCGTCGTCCTCGAATCCCTCTCGCCGCTGGAGCGCGCCGTCTTCGTGCTCCGCGAGGCCTTCGGCTTCCCCTACGGGGAGATCGCCACCGCCCTCGACCGTTCCGAGGCCGCCGTCCGTCAGCTCGCCGGCCGGGCCCGCCGCCATGTCGACGAGGGCAGGCCCCGCTACGACGTCGACCCGGCCGAGCGACGTGACCTCACCGAGCGCTTCCTCGCCGCTGCGGCCGGCGGGGACCTCGAACAACTCCTGGACCTGCTCGCGCCCGACGTCCGCCTCGTCGGCGACAGCGGCGGCAAGTCCAAGGCACCCCTGCGGATCATCGAGAGCGCGGACAAGGTGGGCCGCTTCCTCCTCGCCGTCAGCCAGGACACGGAGAACATCTACGAGTTCCGCTTCATGGAGTTCAACGCGGGCCCCGCGCTGCTCGTCCTCGTCGACGGCAAGCCCGACTCGGTCTTCCAGATCGAGGCACGGGACGGGCACATCCAGTGCGTCTACATCGTTCGCAACCCGGACAAACTTCACGCCGTGGGCATCGACTGACCCGTCGGCCCCCTCACGTGCCCCGTCTCCGGTCCGGAGGCGGGGCACTGTGCTGCGCAGGGCTCACGACGGCGCGAACGTCCTGTGAACGATCTACGCCAGAGGGCCGCATTCACGGGCATCCGGGTCAGGATTGGTCTTGACCAAGGGGGTGTGCCGCCTTATGGTCGCAGAGATAGTGCAGGAACCTTTAATAAACAAGGGCGCGGAAAACCGCCGGGGACACGGCGATTGCGGAGGATCAGGGTGGGGACCACGCAGCTGGGGACGGTGCCGGAGCCTAAGTACTGGCACCTCAAGACCGTGATCGGCGAAGCGCTCGACTCCGACTTCGCGGTCGGCGAGATCCTTCCCAACGAGCGCGAGCTCGCGGCGCGCTTCGGCGTCGCCCGGGCCACGCTCCGCCAGGCCCTGGAGCAGTTGGAGCTGGAGGGCCGCCTGCAGCGCCGACGCGGCGTCGGCACCACCGTCGCACCGCCCCGCGTCGGTGTGGACGTCTCCACCACGCAGCACAGCTGGCCCGGTGTGGCCGAGGAGACCTGGCAGTCCGTGGACTCCGCCACCGCTGTGGCCCCCGCCTCCGTCGTACGCCTCCTGGACATCGAGCCCGACGAGCAGGTGCACGTCGTGCGCCGCCTGCGCGTCACGCAGGGCCAGCCGGTCGCGGCCGAGCTCCTGTACGTGCCGTCCGGCTCCGTCCCCGAGCTGACCGCGATCGACACCCCGTCCGGCCCGGCCCGCGCCCGCAGCGTGCTGCGCGAACTCCAGCGCCTCGCCCTGGACGGCCAGGACCGCGCCGTGGAGCTCGGCTCCGCCCGCGCCGACGACGCCAAGGAACTGGACCGCCTCCCCGGCGCCCCGGTCCTCGTCGTCACGACCCGCTACCTCTCCGAGGGCCGCACGGCAGCGGTCTCGGTGGCCACGTACCGCGCCGACACCTGCCGCCTGACGTTCGGTGACTCGGGCGATTTGGTGATGGCGTCCTGAGGTAGCCGACCACCGGCTTCCGCACGCGCACCGAGCCCGTGAGGGGCACCGCTACGGCGGGCCGCTCACGGGCTCGCGGCGTTTCGGACGGGGCGGACCGTGGTCCCGGGCCACCGGGCTCGCGGCGTTTCGGGCGGGGTCGTCCTGCTCTTGGGGCGCCCGTGGTCCTGGGCCGAGCTCGCGGCTGCCGGTGCAAGGCGCGGCCGTCGGCCTTCGGGCCCCGCCCGGCACCGACTGACGGGCATCGGCCGGCCGGCGGCCCCCGTTCTCCACCCGTCAGCGACGGGCCGTCACCGTGCCCTCCACCGCGAAGAGTTGTTCCTCCACGTGGTCCAGGGCCAGGCGCAAAGCGCCCGTGCCCACCGCCGCCTCGCCCAGCATCGACAGGACCACGCGCGGGGGGCGCAGGCAGAAGCGGGCCAGTTCGTCGCGCAGGGGCTGCAGTACGCCGTCCAGGCCGGCCGCCCAGCCGCCGATCACCACCAGCTCCGGGTCGAGCGCGAGCACCAGCGCCGCCACGTCGTGCACGAGACGCTGGGTGAAACGCTCCACCGCCGCCTCCGCCTGCGCGTCGCCCTGTCGGGCCAGCGCGAAGACCTCGGTGACCGCCTGCTCGTCCAGCGGGTGCAGCGGCTCGTCCGTCGTCGACAGCAGGTGCTCGGGGGTGACCCCCTGGCCGAGCAGATGCAGCGCACCGATCTCCCCGGCCGCCCCACCGTAACCGCGGTGCAGACGACCCCCGATCAGCGAGCCCGCGCCCGGGCTCAGTCCGGCGAGTACGAAGACGATGTCGTCGGAGTCGGTCGCCGCGCCCTTCCAGTGCTCCGCGACCGCCGCCGCGTTCGCGTCGTTCTCCACCAGCACCGGGCACCGGAAGGACCGTCGCAGCCGCTCGCCGAGCGCCAGGCCCGTCCAGCCGGGAAGCGCCGTGCCCAGCCGGACCGTGCCGTCCGCTTCGACGATCCCGGGCGTGCCCACACCGACCGCCCGCAGGTTGGAGCGGGCCACCCCGGCCCTGCGCAGCACATCCGCGACGACCGTGCGGACCCGCTCCAGGCGCTCGTCCTCCGGAGCAGTCTCCGAGACCTCACGGGCCCCCGCGCCGATGATCCGTCCGTCGAGGCCGGAGAGAAGCGCGGCGACCCGGTGCGGGCCGATCTCGATGCCCAGCAGGTGCCCGGCCTCCGCACGGAAGCGGAACCTTCGCGCCGGCCGTCCCTGCCGCCTGGCCTCGCCCTCCTCGGGCGCCGCCTCGACGACGAGACCTCCGACGATGAGCCCCTCGACCACGCCTTCGACGGTCGGCCGTGACAGCCCGGTGACCCGGGTCAGGTCCGTGAGCGTGAGCGCGTCGGCGCCCCGCAGAGCATGGAGTACCACCGCGGAGTTGATCCGCCGCAGCAGAGACGGATCCCCGCCGGTCAGCCGCCCCACAGTGTGTCCTTCCAGCTCGTACGCGTGTCTGGCGGATGTTACTCAATGGACCGGAGGGCGGCGAGTGGCGCCCGCGCTCGGCGGCGGCGGGCGGGCGGCCTGACGGGGCGCCGGCTGTCAGAGCCAGCCGGTTTACTGAACCCATGACGCTCGCACAGCACCTCACCGCCCTCGATCTGCTGCGCGCCCGCGCGTTCCCCGCCGAGGGATACCACATGACCGAGTTAGCCGTCGAAGACCCCACGGAGGAGCAGGCGGAGGCCGAACGGGAAGCGCTCGCAATGCTCCTGGAGGCCCGCTGGGGCCCGCCGCACCTGGTCGGTCTGTACGGCCTGCTCGCCCGCGCCGGCGCGGGCGAGGCGATACCGGAGCCCTGGTCGCTGATCTGCACCTCGGTGTCCGACGTCCAGCTCTGGCGCGTGGACGCCCGCTGGGTGGTGCTCGGCCTCGCGCCGTCCGGCGAGGGGGAGTTCCAGCTCCTGGCCTGGGTCACCGAGACCGACCCACCGTGACCGACGGCCGCGAGTCCGCACCGCCCGTCGGCAACGCCCGGCGATCCGCCGTACCTACGCCTACGCCCGCCGGTCCGGAACGCCCGCCGCCTCGCGCAGGCGCGCGTACTCCTCCGCCATCGACGGCAGCGTCCAGCGCGCGTTCAGCCCGCTCGGGTTGGGCAGTGCCCAGATCCGGGTCTCCCCGATCGTCCGCTCCTGCGGACCGACGACGGCGCCGCGCTCCCCGAACGCCGTCCGGTACGCCGTGATGCCGACCACCGCCAGCCACCGCGGACGCAGGCGCTCGACCCGCTCGGTCAGCAACCGGCCGCCCTCCCGGAACTCCTCGCCGCTCAGCTCGTCGGCCCGCGCGGTCGCCCGCGCCACGACGTTCGTGATGCCGAGACCGTACGCGAGCAACTCCTCCTGCTCCGCCGGCTTCAGCAGACGGGGCGTGAACCCGGACCGTTCGAGCACGGGCCAGAATCGATTGCCCGGGCGCGCGAAGTGGTGGCCCGTCGCCGCCGACATCAGCCCCGGATTGATCCCGCAGAAAAGGACGGAAAGGCCGCCCGCGGCCACGTCGGGGATGACGCGGTCGCGGGCGGCCTCGAGCTCCTGCGGTGTGAACCGGGTCAGAGGATCGACCCGGGGGTGTACGCGGCGGCCTCCGGGTGCTGCTTGACGATCTCCTCGATACGGGAGACCACGGCGGCGACCTGGTCGGCGGCGGCGCCGGTGAACGACAGCTTGTCCGCCATCAGCGCGTCGAGCTGCGCGCGGTCGAGCGGGATCCGCTCGTCGGCGGCCAGCTTGTCGAGCAGCTCGTTGCGCTCGGCGCCCTGCTCGCGCATGGCGAGGGCCGAAGCGACGGCGTTCTCCTTGATGGCCTCGTGGGCGAGCTCGCGGCCCACCCCGGCGCGGACGGCGCCCATCAGGACCTTGGTCGTGGCGAGGAAGGGGAGGTAGCGGTCCAGCTCGCGGGCGACGACGGCCGGGAACGCGCCGAACTCGTCGAGCACGGTCAGGAAGGTCTCCAGGAGGCCGTCGAGCGCGAAGAACGCGTCCGGCAGCGCGACCCGGCGGACCACGGAGCAGGAGACGTCGCCCTCGTTCCACTGGTCGCCGGCCAGCTCGCCGGTCATCGACGCGTAGCCGCGCAGGATGACCATGAGGCCGTTGACGCGCTCGCAGGAGCGGGTGTTCATCTTGTGCGGCATCGCCGAGGAGCCGACCTGGCCGGGCTTGAAGCCCTCGGTGACCAGCTCGTGGCCGGCCATCAGACGGATCGTCTTGGCGACCGACGACGGCGCGGCGGCCAGCTGCACGAGCCCGGTGACCACGTCGTAGTCGAGCGAGCGCGGGTAGACCTGACCGACCGAGGTGAAGGCGTGCGCGAAGCCGAGGTGCCCGGCGATGCGCTGCTCCAGGTCCGCCAGCTTGGCCGCGTCGCCGCCGAGCAGGTCGAGCATGTCCTGGGCGGTGCCGACCGGGCCCTTGATGCCGCGCAGCGGGTAGCGGGCGATCAGCTCCTCCAGGCGGCCGTAGGCGACGAGCAGCTCGTCGGCGGCCGTGGCGAAACGCTTGCCGAGGGTCGTGGCCTGGGCGGCGACGTTGTGGGAGCGGCCGGCCATGACGAGCTCGGCGTACTCGCCGGACAGCTTGCCGAGGCGGGCCAGGACGGCGACCGTGCGGTCCCGCATCAGCTCGAGCGAGAGCCGGATCTGCAGCTGCTCGACGTTCTCGGTGAGGTCGCGGGAGGTCATGCCCTTGTGGACGTGCTCGTGACCGGCGAGGGCGTTGAACTCCTCGATCCGGGCCTTCACGTCGTGGCGGGTGACCTTCTCGCGCTCGGCGATGGAGCCGAGGTCGACCTGGTCGAGCACGCGCTCGTAGTCGGCGAGGGCCGCGTCGGGGACCTCGATCCCGAGGTCCTTCTGGGCACGCAGCACGGCGAGCCACAGCTGACGCTCCAGCTTCACCTTCTGCTCGGGGGACCAGAGGACGGCGAGCTCCGCGGAGGCGTAGCGGCCGGCCAGGACATTGGGGATACGGGGCTTCGCAGTCACAGCAGTCACGTGGACAGATTCTACTGGCGGTTTCTGCAGGCCAGCGCCACCGTCTGGTTTGTCTCTTGCTACGAGACGCCCGTCACGCGCGCGTGCGCCAGAGGGTGAAGGGCGGATCGGAGCGGGACGCCCCTACGCCGTCGGAGGCTCGTACGGCAGCAGCTCCGGCCGCTTGGCAGGACGCCCGTCGCCGGAGGAGCGGCCGGTCAGCCGTCGTCCGATCCACGGGCCGAGGTGCTCCTTGGCGAACCGCGCGTCACCGAGACGGCGGGTCACCCAGCTGGGCGGCACGGTCGACGGCAGCGGCGTCCGCCAGTCGTCCTCGGGGGCCAGGCCCAGGCTCTGCCACACGGCCTCGGCCACGCGCCGGTGGCCCTCGTCGGTCAGATGGAGCCGGTCGACGTCCCACATGCGCTGGTCGCCGAGCGCGGGTGCTCCGTACAGGTCGACCACCAGGGCGCCGTGCCGGGCGGCGAGCTCGTCGACGTAGTCGAAGAGCTCCTCCATGCGCGGCCGGAAGCGTGCCATGACGGGGCCGTTGCGGCCCGGGCTGCGCATCAGGACCAGCTGCCCGCAGGAGGGTGCCAGCTTCTCGACCGCCTCGGTGAGCAGACCCCGTACCCGGCCCATGTCGCACTTCGGCCGCAGTGTGTCGTTCAGACCGCCGACCAGGGTCACCACGTCCGCCTTCATGGCGGCGGCCAGGTCGACCTGCTCCTCGACGATCTGGCCGATGAGCTTCCCCCGTACCGCGAGGTTCGCGTACCGGAAGTCGGTGGTGCGGGCGGCCAGCCGGGCCGCGAGGAGGTCCGCCCACCCCCGATAGGTCCCGTCGGGCAGCCGGTCCGACATACCTTCGGTGAAACTGTCGCCGACGGCGACCAGACTTGTGTAGGTGGCATTCATCTCCATGACGGAGCGATCATACCGTCTGGTATGCGGATGCCGATCCGCCGGAGCCCCGGGACGCGCACGCGCCCCGGGGCTCCGGACATCACCGTTACGGCGCGGTCGGCCGACCGACCAGCTCCCGCAGGACGTCCTCCATCGTGACCAGGCCGGCCAGCTTGCCGTCGTCGTCCAGGACCGCCGCCAGGTGGGTACGGCTGCGGCGCATCGCCGTCAGTACGTCGTCCATCAGCGTGGCCGCCCGGACCCGGGCGATCGGCCGCATGGCCGTGACCGGGAAGGGGAGGTCGCGCGGTGTCGCGTCCAGGGCGTCCTTCACATGCAGGTAGCCCAGGATCCGGCGGCTCGTGTCGACCACCGGGAAGCGGGAGAAGCCGGACTCGGCGGAAAGCTGCTCCAGCTCCTCAGGCGTCGTGCCGACCGCCGCGTACACGACCTTCTCCACCGGCATGACCACGTCCCGCACCGGGCGGCGGCCCAGTTCGAGGGCGTCGTGGAGGCGCTCCGCCGCACGGTCGTCGAGCAGACCGGCGAGACCAGCGTCGGTGACCATCCTGGCCAGCTCGTCGTCCGAGAAGGTCGCCGAGACCTCGTCCTTGACCTCCACCCGCAGCAGCTTCAGGATCACGTTGGCGAAGGCGTTGATCGTGAAGATCACCGGGCGCAGTGCCCGGGTGATCGCCACCAGCGGCGGGCCGAGGATCAGCGCCGAGCGGGTCGGCTCGGCCAGCGCGATGTTCTTCGGGACCATCTCGCCGAGCAGCATATGCAGATAGGTCGCCAGGGCCAGCGCGATCACGAACGAGATCGGGTGCACCAGACCGTGCGGCACGCCGACCGCGTCGAAGACGGGTTCGAGCAGATGTGCGATGGCGGGCTCGGCGACGATGCCGAGCACCAGGGTGGACAGCGTGATGCCGAGCTGCGCCGCGGCGAGCAGCGCCGAGACGTGCTCGAGACCCCAGATGACGCTGCGCGCCCGCCGGTCCCCGGACTCGGCCGCGGGCTCGATCTGACTGCGGCGTACGGAGATCAGGGCGAACTCCGCGCCGACGAAGAAGGCGTTCACGACCAGGGTCAGAAAGCCGATCAACAACTGGATCGCGATCATCGGCCCGTCTCCTCGGTCTCCTGGGACCCGGCGGACGGCGCGTGCATCAGCACCCGTGCTGCCCGGCGTCCGGAGGCGTCCACCACGTCCAGCTCCCAGCCCGCCAGCTCCACGCTGTCGCCGACGGCGGGGATCCGCCCCAGGGCGGTGGCGAGGACACCCGCCAGGGTCTCGTACGGACCGTCCGGCACCCGCAGGCCGATGGCCTCCAGCTGGTCGGTGCGCGCGGCGCCGTCGGCGGACCAGAGCTCGCGCCCGTCCGCGTCCGTGCCCGCCCGCGCGAGGTCCGGCGTCTCGTGCGGATCGTGCTCGTCGCGCACCTCGCCGACGACCTCCTCGACGATGTCCTCCAGCGTCGCGACGCCGGCCGTGCCGCCGTACTCGTCGATGACGACCGCCATCGTCTGCTTGCCGGACAGCCGGTCGAGCAGCCGGTCGACGGTCAGGGTCTCCGGGACGAGCAGCGGCTCGCGCAGCATGTCCCCGATGCGCCGGCGGGGCCGTTCGTCGGCGGGTATCGCCAGGACGTCCTTGATGTGGGCGATCCCGACCACCGCGTCGAGGCTGCCCCGGTAGACGGGGAAGCGGGACAGGCCGGTGGCACGGGTCGCGTTGGCGACGTCCTCGGCGGTCGCCTGCACCTCCAGGGCGGTGACCTGGACGCGCGGGGTCATCACGTTCTCCGCGGTCAGCTCGGCCAGGTTCAGCGTCCGGACGAACAGTTCGGCGGTGTCCGCCTCCAGGGCGCCCTCCTTGGCGGAGTGGCGGGCCAGCGCGACGAGCTCCTTCGGGGAGCGGGCCGAGGCCAGCTCCTCGGTCGGCTCCATGCCGAGCCGGCGCAGGATCCGGTTCGCGGTGTTGTTGAGGTGACTGATCAGCGGCTTGAACGCGGCGGTGAAGAACCGCATGGGGGTCGCCACCCGCTTGGCGATCGCCAGCGGCGAGGAGATCGCCCAGTTCTTGGGGACCAGCTCGCCGACGACCATCAGGACGACGGTCGACAGGGCCGTGCCGATGACCAGGGCGACCGAGGAGGCGACGGAGGAGGAGATGCCGAGGTCCTCGAGCGGACCGCGGATCAGCTTGGCGATCGAGGGCTCGGAGAGCATGCCGACGATCAGGTTGGTGACCGTGATGCCGAGCTGCGCGCCGGAGAGCTGGAAGGTGAGCGACTTGACGGCCTTGAGCGCGCTCGCCGCGCCCCTCTCGCCTCGCTCCACGGCCTGTTCGAGCTCGGACCGCTCGACCGTGGTGAGCGAGAACTCGGCCGCGACGAAGGCACCACACGCGAGTGAGAGCAGCAGCGCCACCACGAGCAGAAGCACTTCGATCATCGGTTCACCTCCGTCCCATGATCAGTCACGGGCAGAGGGATCGCGCGCTTGGTACTGGGAGGCTCGCCCATGGGCGGACGCTCACACCTTTCGATCGTGCGGGAGGGAAGTACTCATGGTAAAGGACGGGCAAAGCGGTTCTCACCCGCGTGGGGCGGCCGGCAGCGGCTTCACCCAGCGGGTCCACTGCTCCTGGGGGCCGTACTCCGCAGCGCGCCAGGCGTGCTGCCCGAGTTCGTTGTGGTCGAGCACCATGGCGTCCGCCCGTCGTCCGCCGAGCCGTACGAAACGTTCCTCGGCCGCCGCGAGCAGCGCGCCGCCCACGCCCCTGCGGCGGTGGTCCGGGTGGACCGCGAGCCGGTAGAGGTGGCAGCGCCAGCCGTCGAAGCCGGCGATCACCGTGCCGGCGAGCGCGTCGTCGCGCTCGGCGAGGATCAGGGCCTCGGGGTCGCGGGCGACGAGCCGCTCGATCCCGTCACGGTCGTCGCTGATGCTGGTGCCCTCGGCGGCCACCTTCCAGAACGCGAGGACGCCGTCGAGGTCGGCAGGGGTGGCGGTCCGGATGCGCAGTTCGGTCATGATCCGCATCCCACCACCGGCTCCGGCAGGCCGTCGACCGTGTTTCGCCGTACGGGCGGACAGCAGTCCAGGCCTGCCCGGAAGGGCAGGCCTGGACATCACGGCCGGGCCTCAGGGCCCGGGCTTCGCGATCACACGAGGTCGAACCGGTCCAGCTCCATGACCTTGGTCCACGCCGCGACGAAGTCGTTCACGAACTTCCCCTTGGCGTCGTCGCTCGCGTAGACCTCCGCGAGCGCGCGCAGCTCGGAGTTCGAGCCGAAGACCAGGTCGGCACGGGTGCCGGTCCACCTGACCTCGCCCGCCGCGTCGCGGCCCTCGAACTCGTCCTGCGCCGAGGACGTCGACTTCCACGTGGTGCCCAGGTCGAGCAGGTTGACGAAGAAGTCGTTGGACAGCGTGCCCGGCTTGTCGGTGAGGACGCCGTGCTTGGACTGGGCGTGGTTGGCGCCCAGGACACGGAGGCCACCGACGAGGACCGTCAGCTCGGGGGCGCTCAGGGTCAGCAGGTTCGCCTTGTCGAGCAGGAGGTACTCGGCCGGCAGACGGTTGCCCTTGCCGACGTAGTTCCGGAAGCCGTCGGCGGCCGGCTCGAGCGCGGCGAACGACTCGACGTCCGTCTGCTCCTGCGCGGCGTCGACACGGCCCGGCGTGAACGGCACCTCGACGTCGTAGCCGCCGTCCTTGGCCGCCTTCTCGACAGCCGCGGAGCCCGCGAGCACGATCAGGTCGGCCAGCGAGACCTGCTTGCCGCCCGCGGCGTTGAAGGACTCCTGGACGCCCTCGAGCGTACGCAGCACCTGCGCCAGCTCGTCCGGGTTGTTGACCTCCCAGTTGCGCTGCGGCTCCAGGCGGATGCGGCCGCCGTTGGCGCCGCCGCGCTTGTCGCTGCCACGGAAGGAGGAGGCGGCGGCCCAGGCCGCGGAGACCAGCTGCGTGACCGTGAGGTCCGAGCCGAGGATCTGCGTCTTGAGGGTGGCGATGTCCGCGGCGTCGATCAGCTCGCCCTCGCGCGCCGGCAGCGGGTCCTGCCACAGCAGCACCTCGGAGGGGACCTCCGGGCCGAGGTAGCGCACGGCCGGGCCCATGTCGCGGTGCGTCAGCTTGTACCAGGCGCGGGCGAAGGCGTCCGCGAACTGCTCGGGGTTCTCGTAGAAGCGGCGCGAGATCTGCTCGTAGACCGGGTCGAAGCGCAGCGACAGGTCGGTGGTGAGCATCGTCGGGCGGTGCTTCTTCGACGCGTCGTGGGCGTCGGGGATGATCTCCTCGGAGTTCTTCGCCACCCACTGGTGAGCACCGGCCGGGCTCTTCGTGAGCTCGTACTCGTACTCGAAGAGGTGCTTGAAGAAGTCGTGGCCCCACTGCGCGGGCGTGGTGGTCCAGGTGACCTCGAGGCCACTGGTGATCGCGTCGCCGCCCTTGCCGGTGCCGTAGGTGTTCGCCCAGCCGAGGCCCTGGGCCTCGAGCGGTGCGGCCTCGGGGTCGGCGCCGACGTTCTCCGCCGGGCCGGCGCCGTGCGCCTTGCCGAAGGTGTGACCACCGGCGATGAGGGCGACGGTCTCCTCGTCGTTCATCGCCATGCGGCGGAAGGTCTCGCGGATGTCGCGGGCCGCGGCGATCGGGTCCGGGTTGCCGTTGGGGCCCTCGGGGTTGACGTAGATGAGGCCCATCTGGACCGCGCCGAGCGGGCTCTCCAGCTCGCGGTCGCCGGTGTAGCGCTCGTCGCCGAGCCAGGTGGTCTCCGGGCCCCAGTACACGTCCTCGTCGGGCTCCCACACGTCGGCGCGACCGCCGGCGAAGCCGAAGGTCTCGAAGCCCATCGACTCCAGGGCGACGTTGCCGGTGAGGATCATGAGGTCGGCCCAGGAGATGGACTGGCCGTACTTCTGCTTGACCGGCCACAGCAGGCGGCGGGCCTTGTCGAGGTTGCCGTTGTCCGGCCAGCTGTTCAGCGGCGCGAAGCGCTGCTGGCCGGCGCCGGCGCCGCCGCGGCCGTCGCTGATGCGGTACGTACCCGCGCTGTGCCAGGCCATACGGATCATGAGCGGGCCGTAGTTGCCGAAGTCCGCGGGCCACCAGTCCTGCGAGGTGGTGAGGACCTCCGCGATGTCGCGCTTGACGGCCGCGAGGTCGAGGGCCTTGAACGCCTCGGCGTAGTCGAACTCCTCACCGAGCGGGTTCGCCACGGCGGGGTTCTTGGCAAGGATCTTCAGATTGAGCCGCTCCGGCCACCACTGGCGGTTTCCGCCGCCCTGGGTCGGGTGCGCGGCACGCGCGGTGTGCGCGACCGGGCAGCCACCCGCTCCCTCGGCTTTCGCGTCGGTGACGACTGCATCGTGGTTCTCGGACATGGGAATCCTTCCGGACGGGGCGGATCGCGGTGCTCAGCCGGGGCGACCCCGGAGGCGGTTGTGCCACCCGACCGGAGCCATCTTGTCCCTTGGCTATTGCCGGAATAGATCCTACGATAGACAGAGTCCAAGTCAAGAAGCGCGCCAATCCTCTATCCCATCGGAAGCCTGACGTCTCCTGGTGAACGTCGTGTGTCCTGCCGAAGTCCGAGCTGAATGGGTGAACCGACATGAGCGACCTGCTGGAGCGACTGCGTGGGCGTGGCTGGCGGATGACCTCGCAGCGGCGTGTCGTCGCGGAGGTCCTCGACGGCGACCATGTGCACCTCACGGCCGACGAGGTGCACGTCCGCGCGGCCCAGCGGCTCCCCGAGATCTCCCGGGCGACGGTCTACAACACCCTGGGAGAGCTGGTCTCCCTCGGTGAGGTCATCGAGGTCTCCACGGAAGGCCGCGCGAAGCGCTACGACCCGAACGCGCACCACCCGCACCAGCACCTGGTCTGCGCCGGCTGCGGCACCATCCGGGACGTCCACCCGGCCGGCGATCTCCTGGCCGACCTCCCGGCGGAGGAGCGGTTCGGCTTCGCGGTGTCGGAGGTCGAGGTCACCTACCGAGGGCTGTGCCCCTCCTGCGCCTAGCGGATGTCCGGGGCCGCGTCAGCCCGTGCGCAGCTCCTCGATCACCGGGCCGAACGTCTCTACGGCGCCGTCCAGGACGGTGAGGCGGAACGGTAGTGCCATGGCGACTCCCCTTGTCCGTGCTAGCGCACCGGCGCTAGCGTGGTCCCGTGGCCAAGACTCAGCTGAACGTACGTGTGGACGAAACTACCGCCGACACAGCCCGTCGGCGGGCGCAACAGCGCGGAGTGAGCGTCAACCGCTACATCGAGGAGCTCGTCCAGCAGGACGCGGGCGAGTCGGGGCGGGCCTTCGTCGAGGCGGCCGCCGACTTCATGAAGCAGTACGAGGGCGTGTTCGCCGAGGAGTTCGGCTCGGAGCGTGACCGCACCGCATGAGCCTCACGGTCGACATCTCCTGGCTGCTCATGGTCGCCGAACACCAGACGCCCGGCGACCCCCAAGTCACCGACTGGGGCGCGCTCGTCGCCGCGGTCGGCCGGCACGACGCCGAGATCTTCGGCGTGCCCGTCTACAGCGACCCGCACGCCCGCGCCGCCGCCCTGCTCCAACTCCTCCTGCACATCCCGGCCTTGGAACACTCCAACGCGATGTTCGCCTCGGCCGTGGCCTACGGCTATCTCGTCGCCAGCGGTCTGAAGGTCGTCACCTCGCCCGAACAGGTCCGCGATCTGGCCCGCCTGGTCAAGAAGGGCGAGGCCGACATCCGCGTCATCGCCGCCGAGCTGCGTCAGTGGAGCCGCTGAGCCGAGAGTGGAGACGCTGGGCCGACAGCTCCTCAGACCCGTCGCGCCGAGCCCAACACGCAGTACGAGGAGGGGAGTCGGATCCCGTTCTCCGGAACGGTGAACGTGCGGTACGCGATCGGTTCGAACCCCGCCACCTCGATCGCCGCCAGCGGATCGCGCGCCGTGTGACAGCCGCCGAACAGCAGCGGCCACACCGTGCGGTCCAGGGCGCGCTGCGTCCGGGCCATCCCGGGAGACGGCGCCAACCCGTGCTCGAAGAAGCGCAGTTCACCACCCGGGCGCAGCACGCGGTGCAGCTCGGCCAGCGCCCGCGGCACATCCCGTACGGTGCACAGCACCAGCGAGGCCACCGCCGCGTCGAACGCCTCGCTCTTCACCGGCAGCGCCTCCGCCGCACCCGGCACCACATCCACCGGCACATCGGCGCGCAGGGCGGCATCGGCCGCCAACGTCCGCAGATGGCGCTCGGGTTCGATGGCCACGACCTCGGACACGGTGCCGGGATAGTGCGCGAAGTTCAGCCCGTTCCCGGCGCCGATCTCGATGACCCGGCCGGACAGACCGGTCAGCAGCTCCGTACGAAGAGCGCCGATTCCGCCCTTCGTATCCGCGGAGACGCTGAACCGCGCGTAGAACCGCGCGAAGAGGGGATGGTGGACGGCGTCCCGGGGAACCCGGGTGGAACGCGAGGACATCGCGGACCTCCTCCGACGCTCGACGGCGCTGACGCGGACGGACGGGAAGATTCTGCCCGCGTACCGCCTTCTCAGCCCGTCACGAAGCAGAACTCGTTGCCCTCGGGGTCACGCATCACCTGAAAGTCCCCTTGCGCATCGGTGACGACGCCGCCGCTCCGGGCCGCGCCGAGGGCGGTCGCCTCGTCGGTCGCCGCGCCCAGATCGGGCACGTGTAGATCCAGATGGACCCTGTTCTTCACGGCCTTGCCCTCGGGAACCTGCTGAAAGGCGATCCGTACGAACCCGGGCGGCTCGACGTACGACCAGTCGGGGCTCCGGTCGACCGGAGCCCCGCCGAGGAGCCCGGCCCAGAACCGCACCAGAGCCGCCGGATCGGCGCAGTCGAAAACGATCTCCGAAACGTGTGCGCGCATGGCTCCAGCTTACGGACGTCGGGGCCGGGCGCTCGCGGTGAACCCCTCGGCGTCCCAGACGCCGCCGAGCGCCGGGGCCAGCCACTCGCCCGCGCGCGCCCGGAACGCGGCCGGATCGAGACCGCCCGCGCCCTCCGGTACGGCACCGAGCAGAGGCGCCCCGGCCATCTCCGGCAGTTCGGCCAGGTTGCAGCACGACGCCAGGTCCGGGGCGGTCGGCCAGCTGCCGACGATGACGCCGAGCTGCTCGATGCCGCGTGCCGCGAGCGCCTCGGCGGTGAGCTGGGTGGTGTTGAGCGTGCCGAGCCCGGCGGGCACCACGACGAGCACCGGGGCGCCGAGCAGACGGGCCACGTCGGCGAGAGTGCCGCCGTCCTCGTCGAACCGGACCAGGAGCCCGCCCGCGCCCTCCACCAGGACCAGATCGTGCTCGGTGGCCAGCTTCGCGGCCGCCTCGGCGACCTCCCGCGGCCCGACCGGCGCCATGCCCGCCCGCCGGGCGGCAGTGGCGGGCGCCAACGGCTCGGGGAACCGCGCCAGTTCGGCCGAGGTGCCCGCCCCGGAGAGCCGTACGGCCTCGTCCGCGTCCCCGCGCTCGCCCGGTTCGAGCCCGGTCTGGGCGGGCTTGAGCACGGCGACCGACCGGCCCTGAGCCGTGGCGACGGCGGCCACGGCGGCCGTCACGATCGTCTTGCCGATCTCCGTCCCCGTACCGCTGACGACGATGACGGTCATGGTGTGTCGAGTCCTCTCTGAGCCCCAGCGTCCGAACGGTCGTGGGGTCGTCTGGCACGCCGGCCCGCACCGGGCCCCGAAGGGCACCGGCACGGACCGGCTTTCCGTTGCTCCGGGCGCGGCCCGGTCGGTCAGCCCGCCACCGCGGCCGCGCGCACCGCGGCACAGATACGGGCCAGGTCCGCGTCGCCGGTCACGAACGGCGGCATCGTGTAGATCAGGTCGCGGAACGGCCGCAGCCACACGCCCGCCCGGACCGCCGCCTCCGTGGCCGCGGCCATGTCGACGTCGTGGTCGAGCTGGACGACACCGATGGCGCCGAGCACCCGCACGTCCCGGACACCGGGCAGCGAAGCGGCCTCGGCGAGCCCCTCGCGGAGCCCCGTCTCGATCCGCTTGACCTCCATCGCCCAGTCCTGGGACATCAGCAGGTCGAGGGAGGCCAGGGCCACGGCCGCGGCCAGCGGGTTGCCCATGAACGTCGGCCCGTGCGCGAGCACCGGAACCTCGCCGAGCGAGATCCCCTCGGCGATCCGCGTCGTGCAGAGCGTCGCCGCCATCGACAGATAGCCGCCGGTCAGCGCCTTGCCCACGCACATCACATCGGGGGAGACCCCGGCATGGTCCGCGGCGAACAGCGCGCCCGTACGGCCGAAGCCGGTCGCGATCTCGTCGAACACGAGCAGCACGTCGTGCGCATCGCACGCCTCACGCAGGACCCGCAGGTACTCCGGCGAATGGAACCGCATCCCGCCCGCGCCCTGCACCACCGGCTCCACGATCACCGCGGCCAGCTCGTCCGCGTGCCGCCCGATGAGCTCCCGCAGATGCTCCGCGTACGACTCCTCGTACGCGGCGGGCGGCGGGTCGGCGAAGAAGTGCTTCGGCAGCGCCCCCGACCACAGCTCGTGCATGCCCCCCTCCGGGTCGCACACCGCCATCGGCTGCCAGGTGTCCCCGTGGTAGCCACCGCGCCAGGTCAGCAGCCGCCGCTTCTCGGGTCGGCCCACCGAGCGCCAGTGCTGCAGACACATCTTGATCGCGACCTCGACGGCCACCGAACCGGAGTCGCTCAGGAAGACGTGCCGGAGGGGCTCGGGCGTGATCTCCACGAGCCGGACGGCGAGCCGGACGGCGGGCTCATGGGTCAGCCCGCCGAACATGACATGGCTCATCCGGTCCAGCTGCCCGCGCGCCGCCTCGTTGAGCACCGGGTGGTTGTAGCCGTGGATCGCGGACCACCATGAGGACATGCCGTCGATCAACTCGGCCTGCCCGTGTGCCGGTTCGGCGAGCCTGAGCCGTACGCCGGACGCGGACGCGACGACCAGCGGCTCCGCACGGCCCGGCATGGGGCCGTACGGATGCCAGACGTGCGCCCGGTCCAGGGCGAGCAGCTCCTCGTTACGCATTCGGCGCGAGCTCCGTCCCGGCGCCGCGTCGACGTACCGAGACCAGGTCCGTACGTGCCCCCGGCACCTCGGAAGGCTCGGCCTCGGGGGCCTCGGCCTGCGGCGCGTGGCCACCGCACGGCCCACAGCCGCCGCCCGCCTCGGCGTGCGAACCGCAGCCCGCACCGGCCTCGGCCTGCGAACCGCAGCCCGCCGACGCCTGGGAGCCGCACCCGCCGCCGGTCGCACCCGCCGCCGCGAGCGCGTCCGCGCGGTGCTTCGGCAGCGTCGTCGTTCCCGCGCCCTCCACCTCGAAGCCCGCGTCCGCGATCATGTCGAGGTCCGCCTGACCGGCCTGGCCCTCGCTCGTCAGATAGTCGCCGAGGAAGATCGAGTTCGCGATGTTCAGCGCGAGCGGCTGCATCGAGCGCAGGTGCACCTCGCGGCCGCCCGCGATCCGGACCTCCACATCCGGGCAGACGAACCGGACCATCGCCAGGATCCGCAGGCAGCGCTGCGGGGTGAGGTTCCACTCCTTCGCGAGCGGAGTGCCCTCGAACGGGATCAGGAAGTTCACCGGCACCGAGTCCGAGTCGAGGTCGCGCAGCGCGTAGACGACGTCGACCAGGTCCTCGTCGCTCTCGCCCATGCCCGCGATCAGACCGGAGCAGGCCGACAGACCGGCGGCGTGCGCCTTCTGCACGGTGTCCACCCGGTCCTGGTAGGTGTGGGTGGTCGTGATCTCTCCGTACGTCCCCTCGGACGTGTTCAGGTTGTGGTTGTACGCGTCGGCGCCCGCCTCGCGCAGCCGCTCCGCCTGGCCGTCCGAGAGCAGACCCAGGCACGCGCAGACCTCGACGCCCTCGTTCTGCTCCTTGATCGCCTCGATGGTCTTGCCGACCCGGTCCACGTCCCGGTCCGTCGGCCCGCGGCCGCTCGCCACCAGACAGACCCGCTTCGCACCGCCCGCGACACCGGCGGCGGCCGCCTGGGACGCCTCGTCCGGCTTCAGCCAGGTGTACTTGAGGATCCCGGCCGTCGAGCCGAGCCGCTGGGAACAGTACGAGCAGTCCTCCGGGCACAGCCCGGACTTCAGATTGACCAAGTAGTTCAGCTTCACCCGACGCCCGAACCACTGGCGGCGCACCTTGCCGGCCGCGGCCACCACATCGAGCAGTTCGTCGTCGGAGGTCGCCAGCACGGCGAGCGCTTCTTCACGGCTCGGCAGCTCGCGCCGCAGCCCCTTCTCCACCAGTGTGTTCAGCAGGTCCATAAAGGGTGATCCTCGCCTACCGCACACCTCGCGGCCAAGGAGGATCTGAACAAACGAGGCCGTTTGAGGTGTGTGCATGGCCACACCCTGACCTCGGCCCCGGACGGTTAGGGTCTGTGCGCTGCCTACAAAAGGATCTGCCCCATGCACCGGGACGAGGACACGCGCAGGACGGCGTTCGACTGGACCGACGCCGAGGCACGCCGCCGCGAGCGGGCGGGGCTCGTCCGTACGCTCAGGCCCCGCGCCGCCGAATCGGACCTGCTCGACCTGGCGAGCAACGACTACCTCGGACTGACCCGCCGGCCGGAGATCACGGAGGCGGCGGCCGAGGCGGCACGCCGCTGGGGCGCAGGCTCCACCGGCTCGCGCCTCGTCACCGGCACCACCCGGCTGCACACCCGCCTGGAGCGTGAACTCGCCGAGTTCTGCGGCTTCGAGGCGGCCCTCGTCTTCTCCTCCGGCTACACCGCCAACCTCGCCGCGCTCACCGCGCTGAGCGGCCGCGACTCGCTGATCGTCTCGGACGCGGGCAACCACGCCTCGATCGTCGACGGCTGCCGGCTCTCGCGCGCCGAGACGGCCGTGGTCCCGCACGCCGACCCCGAAGCGGTACGCAAGACCCTGCGCGCCCATGAGGGCCGCCGGGCCCTCGCCGTCACCGACTCCGTCTTCTCCGTGGACGGTGACAGGGCGCCACTGACCGAGCTCGCCGACGCCTGTCGCGCCCACGGCGCCGCGCTCGTCGTGGACGACGCCCACGGCCTGGGCGTACTCGGCGACGGCGGCCGGGGCGCCCTGGCCGCCGCGGGTCTCGCCGGCGACGAGGACGTCGTCGCCACCCTCACCCTCTCCAAGTCGCTCGGCAGCCAGGGCGGTGCCGTCCTCGGACCCGCCCGGGTCGTCGAGCACCTGGTCAACGCGGCCCGGACGTTCATCTTCGACACCGGTCTTGCCCCGGCCGCCGCGGGCGCCGCCCTCGCGAGCCTGCGGCTGATCCACGGCGACCCCGGCCTCGCCGAGCGCGCGCGTACCGTCGCCACCACGCTGCACCGGATGCTCACCGAGGCCGGACTGACCGCCGTCCGCCCGGACGCGGCCGTCGTCTCGGTGCGCGCACCCTCGCCCGCGGCCGCGCTGCGGTGGGCGGCCGACTGCCGCGAACGGGGCCTCGCCGTGGGCTGCTTCCGGCCCCCGTCCGTCCCGGACGGCATCTCCCGGCTGCGCCTGACGGCCCGCGCCGATCTGACGGACGCGCAGATCGACCGGGCGGTGGAGACGATCGTACGCACCGCGCCTCCGGCTCTCTGACCGCAGCAGCCCGGCCGCCCAAATACGGTCTCCCGTAGCAGAGTTCACCGCTTCGAGCGACAAATATGCACATATCTTGGTGGATCGCCATCCAGGGCGGCACCATCGGTGGCACTCTGACGCGTAGCGCAATCCGGGCCGGGCCCGGTGGGAAAGGGACAGCGTCGCCATGGCAGACCACCAGGAAGCAACCGTCACTCTGCCGAGCGATCCCGCCTCGGTGTCCGCCGCCCGCAGATATGTCGCCGACATCCTGACCGGCTGGGGCCTCGCCGAGGCCGGCGACACCGCCGACACCGTCCGGTTGATCGTCTCGGAACTGGCCACCAACGCCGTCCAGCACACCTTCGGGCAGTCGCCCACCTTCACCGTCGACGTCCGCCTGGAGCGCGAGGAACAGCTCCACATCGGCGTCACCGACAGCCACCCCCGCTGGCCCAAGCGGCTTCCGGCTGCCGTGCAGCAGGACAACGGCCGGGGGATGGTCATCATCCGCTTCCTGACCGCGGAGGCGGGCGGCCGGCTCTCGGTCACCCCGACCAGCGAGGGCGGCAAGACGGTCTGGATCAACCTCCCCTGGACCGCCTCCCCGAACCAGGCGCTCGCTCCTCAGCCGGCGGGCTCCTAGGGGGTGTCCTGCCGGTCGGTCCGGGCTCACGTGCCCTGATCCGACCCTGATCCGCCGGACACCCCCTAGCCCCGGGCGAACCCGCCCCGCAGCAGTGCCCGCAGAGACCGCGCCGCCGGACCCGACTCCTCACCACGGTGCGCCACCGAGATCGTCCGGCGGAACGACGTCGGCTCCAACGCCCGTACGCCCAGCGGCGACGCCGCCATCGTGGCGACCATCTCCGGCACCACCGCCACCCCGAGCCCCGCGCTGACCAGCGCGCACACCAGGGCGTACCCCGGCGTCCGGCACACGACCGACGGGGTCGCTCCGGCCCGGGCGAGCGCGCCCTCCACACCCCGCCTCGGCGGATGGTCCGGTGCGCTGCTGATCAACGGCTGCCCGGCGAGCTCAGCGATCGGCAGCCGCCCCGAACCCTCCGCCAGCACATGGCCCGGCGCCGTGACCAGGACCAACTCCTCGACCAGCAGGGGCTCCAGCACGACCCCCGGCGGCAGCGGAGCGGGCTCCGCGGGCTCGTAGGTGTGGGTGAGCGCCAGATCGACCTCACCCTCCGCCACCGCCGTCACCCCGCCCGGCGGCTCGTACTCGGCGACCGTCAGCTCCACGTCCGGATGGGCCCGGCGGAACGCGCTCAGGACCGGTGGCAGCAGATGGATGCCGACGGTGGTGAAGGTGCCGACCCGGAGCTGCCCGCCGGAGAGCCCGCTGAGCTGCGCCAGCTCGTGGCGCGCCTGTTCCATCTCGTCCAGGACCCGGCGTGCGCGGGTGACGAGCAGTTCTCCCGCGGGAGTCAGCCGCGCACCCCGATGGTGCCGGACGAGCAGCGCGGCGCCCGCTTCCCGTTCCAGTTTGGCGAGCTGCTGCGAGAGCGCGGGCGGGGTGTAGCCGAGCCGGGCGGCGGCCCGGGTGATCGAGCCGTCCTCGGCGACCGCCACCAGCGCCGCGAGCCGCACCAGATCCTGCATAAAGGATTCCTTTGGCCAGACCCAGAAGATCGTGTCTACACACTAAAGGCTCGCGGCGGGCACGCTGGGGTCATGGACGGACAGCTGATCGCCTTCATCGGGGTCGCGGCGGGCATGGTGGCCATGCCGGGCGCGGACTTCACCGTCGTCGTACGCAGCGCTCTCGCCTCCCGGCGGGCCGGGGTGGCCAGTGCCGTCGGCGTGGCGGGAGGCCTCCTGGTGCACACCGCCCTCGCGGTGGCGGGGCTCGCGGCCCTGCTGATCGCCGTACCGGTGCTCTACCGAGTCCTGCAGATCGCCAGCGGCGCGTACGTCCTCCACCTCGGCGTGCAGGCGTTGCGCGGCGCGATGCGGGCGACGGGGGAGCCGTCGGCCGACACCGCGGGCGAGGCGAAGGTCTCCCGCGCCCTCCGGCAGGGGTTCCTGGCCAATGTGCTGAACCCGAAGGCACCTGTGCTGTTTCTGAGTCTGCTGCCGCAGTTCGTGCCGGACGGTGTCGCGGTCGTGCCGCGCACGCTGCTGCTCGCGTCGATCGTGGTGCTGCTCGCCCTGCTGTGGTTCCCCCTGGTGGCCGTCCTGGTGGACCGCCTGGGCCACTGGCTGCGTCGTCCGCGGACGGCCAGGACCGTACAGGGGGTGACGGGCGGCGCGCTCGCCGCCCTGGGACTGACCCTGCTGTCGGCTCCCCTCGCGGGGAACTGAAGCCGGTGCGTGAGGGTGCGGCGGCGCCACCGCACCCCGTGACGGCATCGTTCAGCCGGTCATGAGGTCAGCCGGTCACTCGGTCATCGGACCCGGCCGTAGGAGACCCTGGACGACCAGATCCGGTCGAGCTTCACCCAGGAGCCCGTCTTCGGCGAGTGCCAGATCTTGTTGTTCCCGGCGTAGATGCCCACGTGGTACACCCGTCCACCCGAGTGGAAGAAGACCAGGTCACCCTTCTGCCGACTGGAGGAGGAGATGTGCCGGGTCTTGTTGTACTGCTGCTGCGCGGTACGGGGCAGCGACTTGCCCGCCTTCTTGTACGAGTAGAGCGTGAGCCCCGAGCAGTCGAACCGGGTGGGGCCGGACGCTCCGTACCTGTAGGGCGATCCCTTCTTGGCCGCCGCGACGCTCAGCGCCTTGCCGGCGTGCGCGGTCGCGGCCTGGGCCTCCGAAGTGACGCCCGGCGCCAGCATCGTGCCGCCGACGGCGGCGAGGGTGAGAGCCGAGACGGCTCCGGCCCGGGACAGCAGGGACGGGACATGAATCTGCGCAGTCATGCGCAACCCTTCGTCAGCCGCCTGTGAAGGATGACCTGTCGGGTTCGGACTGGCGAAGTTGCCCGGCCGCGGCTGCGGCTTCACCCCGAGGAACGGCCCCACTGCTCGGTCGTCCCGTACTGCTCGGGTCCTCCACTCCTGCCGATCCACTCCTGTCGACCAGACATCCGGGACAGCGGCAGGACTCGGCGTCCGCCCGGACCGCCCCGCCGCGGTGGCGGGGGCTTGTCGTCGTGAGGGATCTTGACCCAGATCCAGGGCGAAATCCGAGTTGAAACGGCGTTATGTGAGGCTCCTCACGACTGAACCATTCGGGTGGACAGACATGTTTCGTTATCTTCTGAGGTTTGACCGACGAGCCCCGTACCAGGGAAGAAACGCCTGATTCCGCCAGATGCGTACACCTGATGTGCAACTCACCCCGCACATATGTCGATTCGTCGACTACGCCGAACGGGGGAGGATTTCTTTGGCCGCGATGCCTCGAGTGGACCTCGACACGACACGCGGATATGTCAACTCGCGCGTGTTCCGGGCACGGTGACGCGCTCCGCGCGGCGCTCTCCGTCCAACACCCGCAGTGCGCGGGCCAAAGTCTCCGCGTGCACCTCGGCCTCACCGCGTACGTGCATCACCGTCAGGGCCTCGCGCAGGGCGGTCGCCCGTCCCACCAGGGCCTGAGCCGCTCGCAACGCCCCATAAGTATGCAAGGTTCTGGATGGATTGATTCGTCCCAGGAGATCGACGACTTCGAGATAAGCGTCGACGAACTCGCCCTCGGCGCGCGTCAGCGCGGGCAGCGGCGGCAGCTCGGGAACCATCCCCGGCTCACCTCGCCCCGGCGCCGCCGGACGCCCCACGGTTCTGAATCACATGATCCACCAGGCCGTACGCGGTGGCGGCCTGCGCGTCGAGGATCGTGGTGCGGTCGATGTCGGCGTCGATCCGCTCGCGATCCTGTCCGGTGTGGGTGGCCAGCATCCCGGCCACCATCGCGCGCAGCCGGATCAATTCCCGTGCCTGGATGTCCAGATCGCTGGGCTGCCCCTGCAACGGCTCGTCCATCGTGGGCTGCTGGAGCACGATCCGGGCGCCGGGCAGCGCGAGCCGCTTCCCGGGCGCGCCGGCCGCGAGCAGCATGGCGGCGGTGGACGCGGCCTGGCCGAGGCAGGTGGTCTCCACGTCGCAGGTGACGACCTGCATCGTGTCGTAGATCGCGGACATCGCGGTGAGCGAACCGCCGGGTGAGTTGATGTAGAGCGAGATGTCCCGGTCCGGGTCGGCGTACTCCAGGTGCAGGAGCTGGGCGATGACGTCGTTTGCCGAGGTCTCGTCGATGGGCGTGCCGAGGAAGATGATCCGCTCCTCGAGCAGCTTGGAGTACGGGTCGAGGGTCCGACTGCCGA
The DNA here is from genome assembly GCF_036237275.1 of Streptomyces sp. NBC_01353. Lineage (GTDB taxonomy): Bacteria > Actinomycetota > Actinomycetes > Streptomycetales > Streptomycetaceae > Streptomyces. The sequence continues at coordinate 7,373,773 of NZ_CP108352.1, forward strand.
AGCTGGTGCGCTCGGTGAACTCGGGAAGGACGTAGCGGGCATCCATGGGCGGCCTCCTTGCTTCCTTTAAAATGTACAGGACGTACATTCCGTAAGATGAGGAGCATGGCCTATGAGATTCCGGTGACGCAAGCACGCGCAGAGCTCGCCGACCTGATCAACCGCGTGGTGTACGGCAACGAGCGAGTCGTCGTGACCCGGCACGGCAAGCCGCTCGTGGCGCTGGTCTCCGCCGCTGACCTGGAGAAACTCGAAGCGGGGCAGGAGCCCGCCGAGGAGCAGGTGGTCAGCTCCGTCTCCACCGTCCGGACCTTCGCGTCCGCTCCGGGTGAACAGGGCCGCTTCGGTATCGCGGCCCGCCACCGCGCCCCGGGTACTCCTGACGCATGAGAAAGCCGCGTGCCCCCGTCCGCTACAGCGGGGGCACGCGGCCGTATGGGAAGGCCGTGCGGAAACGGCGTACAAGAAGGTCGTACGGGCGCGGCGGATGTGAAGGCCGTACAGGAACGTCGTGAGCGCGGCGTACGAGAACGTCGTACAGGAACGTCGTACGGGAACGGCGTCAGCCCACCGGCGCCTGTTCCGGGACCGGGGTGGGCGCCTGCGCGCTCGCCGCCCGGTCGCGCCGCCCGCCGAGCAGCAGGGCGGCCGCCAGACCGGCCACCGCCCACACGGCGAGGACCAGCAGTGGACCGCCCGCCCCGCCGCCGTCGAAGAAGGCGACCGAGCGCAGTGCCGAGCCGCCCGCGCCCGGCGGCAGCCACTGACCGAGCGCGCCGGCAGGGGCCGGCAGCAGTTCGGGTGCGCTCGCCACACCCGAGAACGGGTTGCCGACCAGGATCATCAGGAGCGCCCCGAGCCCGAGCCCGGGCTTGCCGAGCAGCGCGGCGAGCCCCGCGAGCGTCGCGCCGATGGCGAGGACGGTCAGCGCGAGGACGCCGGCCTCCGCCCACCAGTCACCGGTGAGCGCCCCGAGCCAGCTGTGGCCGAGCGCGGCGCCGACGATGCCGGCGAGCGCGGCCGCGCCCGTCAGGGCGATGGCCGCCCGGGTGCGGCGCAGGCCGAGGACCGTCACCAGGACGCCGGAGGCCGCGCCGGCCAGGATCAGGGGAAACAGGCTCGCCCCGAACGCGCTGCCGCGCGGATCGCCCGCCGGTGTCGGGACGACGTCGGTCACCTTCATCGGGGTGCCGGCCGGGGCCTGGGCGGTGACGGCCTCGCGCAGCAGTCCGGCGACGACCGGGCTCGCTGCGGAGGCCGTCAGCAGTTCGGGGCCCTGTGGTGTGACGATCACCGCGCCGTATACGGCCCGGTCCTCGATCGCGGCACGGGCTGCGGCTTCGGAGGCGTAGCGGTGGACCTCGAAGGCCCCGTCGTGCTCGGTGAGGCGCTGCTCCAGGGGGGCGGTGGCGGGCCCCGCGACGCCGATCGGCAGGTCGCGCGGGGCGATCCGGGCGGCGGGCCAGGCGAAGGCCGACAGGGCCAGGGCCACGACCACGGGGATCAGCACCAACACCGCGAAGGTCTTGCGGGTGGCGGTGGCAGGCATGACGTACTCGATTCAAAGAGAAGGATCGTTCGTTTTACGCGATGGGCTCACTGTCTCTCCGGGGTGGTCGCTTGTCAAGAATGAATGTTCGTTTTAGATTTCGGTCATGGCTCGCGTCTCCCAGGAACACCTCGACGCCCGTCGCCGTCAGATCCTCGACGGCGCCGCGCGCTGCTTCGCCCGCAACGGCTTCCATGCCACGTCGATGGCGGACGTGCTGACCGAGGTGGGCTTGTCGGCCGGCGCCGTCTACCGGTACTTCCGCGGCAAGGACGAGCTGATCGCGGCCATCGCGGCGGAGGCGTTCGCCGGTATTCGCGGCGCCTTCGAGGAGGCGTCCCAGTCCACCCCGCCGCCGAGCCCCGACGTCCTGCTCGGCGCCGTCATGCGGATCTTCCTGGAGGAGCGCATCCCGGGCGGGGACAGTCGGGCCTTCGCGCGGCTGATCATCCAGGTCTGGTCCGAGACGCTGCGCGACGAGCACCTGTTCCAGACCCTCGCCGCCGGTTACGACGGGATGCGCGAGGCGTGGGCAAGCCTCGTCGAGGCCTACCGGGCCAACGGACTGATGCGCGCCGACGTCCCCGCCGATCATGTGGCCCGGACCATGATCGCCATCGCGCAGGGCTTCATCGCCCAGCAGGCGCTCTTCGGGAACGTCGAGGTCCGCGTCATCGAGGACGGGTTGCGGGCGCTGATGTCCATGGAGACGCAAAGCCGGAGTTAACGCGCCGGAAAAACTTCCGCCCTAACGTGCAATGTCTGGCCCAGCAGCACGTCGCCGCAGTTCAACAGCGTGTTGAAGATCGGTAACGTCCGCTGCTGTCCGGGAGAGATCGCCCGGTGGACGACTGTGAGGTGGAAGCGTGCAACTGACCCCGCACGAGCAGGAACGGCTGCTCATTCATGTGGCGGCGGACGTGGCCGAGAAGCGCAGAGCACGCGGAGTGAAGCTCAACCACCCCGAGGCCGTCGCCCTGATCACCACTCATATCCTGGAAGGCGCCCGCGACGGCCGTACGGTCGCGGAGCTCATGGCCTCCGGCCGCAAGGTCCTCACCCGGGACGACGTCATGCTCGGGATCCCCGAGATGATCCACGACGTCCAGGTCGAGGCGACCTTCCCCGACGGCACCAAGCTCGTCACCGTCCATGACCCGATCGTGTGACGGGGGAGTGCCGCCGATGATTCCCGGAGAAGTCCTTTTCGGTGAAGGTCCCGTCGCCCTCAACGAGGGCCGGTCCGTCACCCGCCTCACCGTCCTGAACGCCGCCGACCGGCCCGTCCAGGTCGGCTCCCACTACCACTTCGCCGAGGCCAATCCCGGTCTGGACTTCGACCGCGCCGCCGCGCGCGGGCAGCGGCTGCACATCGCCGCCGGCACCGCCGTGCGTTTCGAGCCCGGCATCCCGGTCGAGGTCGAACTCGTACCGCTGCAGGGCCACCGCGTCGTCCCCGGCTTGCGCGGAGAGACCGCGGGACCGCTCGACACTCTCGCGGCACCGCTCGACGCGCCCGCCGCCGAGACCGTGGGAACGCATCGGGCGCCGGCCGCCGAAGCCGAGGAGGCCGACCGTGCCTGAGCTGCATCGCGCCGTGTACGCCGACCTGTTCGGCCCCACCACCGGCGACCGCATCCGGCTGGCCGACACCGACCTGCTCGTCGAGATCGAGGAGGACCGCTCCGGCGGTCCCGGGCGCGCCGGCGACGAGGCCGTCTTCGGCGGCGGCAAGGTCATCCGCGAGTCCATGGGCCAGGCCCGCACGACCCGTGCCGAAGGGGCGCCCGACACCGTCGTGACCGGCGCCGTGATCATCGACCACTGGGGCGTCGTCAAGGCCGACATCGGCATTCGCGACGGCCGGATCACCGCCCTGGGCAAGGCCGGGAATCCCGACACCATGGACGGGGTCCACCCCGACCTGGTCATCGGCCCCGAGACCGAGGTGATCGTCGGCAACGGGAAGATCATTACCGCGGGCGCCATCGACGCCCATGTCCACTTCATCTCGCCCACGGTCGTCGAGCAGGCCCTCGCCACGGGCATCACCACCCTCGTCGGGGGCGGCACCGGACCGGCCGAGGGCACCAAGGCCACCACCATCACCCCCGGCCCCTGGCACCTTGCCCGGATGTTCGAGGCGCTCGACACCTTCCCCGTCAACATCGGACTGCTCGGCAAGGGCAACACGATGTCGAGGGAAGCCATGCACTCCCAACTCCGGGGCGGCGCGCTCGGGTTCAAGATCCACGAGGACTGGGGGGCGACCCCGGCCGTCATCGACGCCTGCCTGGGCGTCTGCGACGAGACCGGAGCTCAACTCGCCATCCACACCGACACCTTGAACGAGGCGGGGTTCGTCGACGACACGCTCGCCGCGATCGCCGGCCGCACGGTCCACGCGTACCACACCGAAGGCGCCGGAGGCGGGCACGCCCCCGACATCATCACCGTCGTGTCCGAGCCGTACATACTGCCCAGCTCGACCAACCCGACCCGGCCGCACACCGTCAACACCATCGAGGAACACCTCGACATGCTGATGGTCTGCCACCACCTCAACCCGGCCGTCCCCGAGGACCTCGCCTTTGCCGAGTCCCGTATCCGCCCGTCGACGATCGCCGCCGAGGACGTCCTGCACGACCTCGGTGCCATCTCGATCATCTCCTCGGACTCGCAGGCCATGGGGCGCGTCGGCGAGGTGATCATGCGCACCTGGCAGACGGCGCATGTGATGAAGAAGCGCCGCGGCGCCCTGCCCGGCGACGGGCGCGCGGACAACCACCGGGCCCGTCGCTATGTCGCCAAATACACGATCAACCCGGCCGTCGCCCAGGGGATGGACCACCTCATCGGCTCGGTCGAGCCCGGCAAGCTCGCGGACCTCGTGCTCTGGGATCCGGCGTTCTTCGGTGTGAAGCCGCAGACCGTGCTCAAGGGCGGCCAGATCGCCTACGCGCAGATGGGCGATGCCAACGCCTCCATCCCCACCCCGCAGCCCGTCCTGCCCCGCCCCATGTTCGGTGCGCTCGGCAAGGCCGCGGCGGCCGGCTCGTTCAACTTCGTCGCCCAGGCGGCGATCGAGGACGACATCACCCAACGGGTGGGTGTGAACAAGGAGTTCACAGCGATCGGCAACACCCGGCGCGTCACCAAGGCGGACATGCGGGAGAACGACGCGCTGCCCCGGGTCGAGGTCGACGCCGACACCTTCACGGTCACGATCGACGGCGAGCCGGTCGAGCCCGCGCCCGCCGCCGAACTGCCCATGGCCCAGCGCTACTTCCTCTTCTGATGACGAGTCGCGCCGCCCTTCTCGTGCTCGCCGACGGGCGTTTCCCCGCCGGCGGGCACGCCCACTCCGGCGGGGCCGAGGCCGCGGTCAAGGCCGGCCGGATCACCGACGCGGCGAGCCTCGCCGCGTTCTGCCGGGGCCGGCTGCACACCAGCGGCCTCACCGCGGCGGCCCTCGCCGCCGCGGCCGCCCTCGGCCACGACCCGTACGCGCTCGACGCGGCCGCCGACGCCCGCACCCCCTCGCCCGCCCTGCGCGCCGCCGGCCGCAAGCTCGGCCGGCAGATGATGCGGGCGGCCCGTGCCACCTGGCCCTGCCCCGAACTCGACGCGCTCGCCGCCGCGTTCCCGCGCGGCGCCCACCAGCCCGTCGTCCTCGGCGTCGCCGCCCGTTCCGCCGGGCTGGGCCCCGAGGACGCCGCACACTGCGTCGCGTACGAGACCGTCAGCGGCCCCGCCACCGCCACGGTCCGGCTGCTGAGTCTTGACCCCTTCCAGGCCACCGCCGTCCTCGCCCGCCTCGCCCCTGCCATGGACCGGGTCGCCGAGGAAGCCGCCGCCGCGGCCCGGCAGGGCATCGACGCCCTGCCCGCCGCCTCCGCGCCCCTCCTCGACATCACCGCCGAGCAGCACGCGTCCTGGCCCGTCCGCCTCTTCGCATCCTGAGAACCACTGGAGCCGTCCCATGCACCTCGACCACTCCCACGACCACCTCGGCGCCGTCTCCGCCGACGCCCACCGGCCCGACGGCACCCGGCGCGCACTGCGGATCGGACTCGGCGGACCCGTCGGCTCCGGCAAGACCGCGACCGTCGCCGCGCTCTGCCGGGCCCTGCGCGATCAGCTCTCCATCGCCGTCGTCACCAACGACATCTACACCCGCGAGGACGCCGAGTTCCTGCTCCGCAACGCAGTCCTGCCCCCCGAGCGCATCCAGGCCGTCGAGACCGGCGCCTGCCCGCACACGGCGATCCGCGACGACATCTCCGCCAACCTCGAAGCCGTCGAGGAGCTGGAGGACACCGTGGGCCCGCTCGATCTGATCCTGGTCGAGTCCGGTGGTGACAACCTCACCGCCACCTTCTCCAAGGGCCTCGTGGACGCCCAGATCTTCGTCATCGACGTCGCGGGCGGCGACGACATCCCCCGCAAGGGCGGCCCCGGCGTCACCACCGCCGACCTGCTGGTCGTCAACAAGACCGACCTCGCCCCCTACGTCGGCTCCGACCTGGAGCGCATGGCCCGCGACGCCAAGGAGCAGCGGGGCGATCTGCCCGTCGCCTTCACCTCGCTCACCGGCGAGCACGGAGTCGCCCCCGTTGCCGACTGGGTCCGCGCCCGGCTCGCCGCCTGGACCGCGATCACCGCCGCATGAGCCTGCGCGCGACCGCCCGGATCGTCGCCGACGCCGACGGCGGACTGCCGCTCCTGGAGAGCGACGGCCCCCTCGCCCTCCGCCGCACCCGCACCACCGGCCCGTACACCCGCGTCACCGTCGTCGGCGCGATGAGCGCGCCGCTCGGCGGTGACCGGCTCGCGATCGAGACCGAGGTACGGGACGGGGCACGGCTCCTGGTCGACTCGGCCGCCGCGACCGTGGCCCTCCCCGGCCGCGCCGCCGAACCCGCTGCGTACGACATCCGGATCACGGTCGGTGACGGCGCCGTGCTGCGCTGGCTGCCCGAACAGCTCGTCTCCGCGTACGGCTCCGACCTGCGAATGCGGACCACCGTCGAACTTGCCGCCACCGCACGGCTCGTGCTCCGGGAGGAGCAGATCCTCGGCCGCCACGGTGAGGAGACCGGCACGCTCGTCACCCGGCTCACCGTCCGCCGCGCCGGACGGCCCCTGCTCGACCAGGAGTTGGCGTACGGACCCGGTGCCCCCGGCGGATGGGACGGCGGCGCGGTCCTCGCCGGGAACCGCGCGACCGGACAACTCCTCGTCGTCGACCCCGAGTTCGAGGACAAACCAGTCGAGCCCCGGCCCCTCACCGGAAACGCCGTCCTCGCGCCGCTCGCCGGACCCGCCGCCCTCGTCACCGTCGTCGCCGACGACGCCCTCGAGCTGCGCCGCACCCTCGACGAGGCGTTGGGCATCCTCGCGCCGTCCTGAGTTCACCGCTCAGCGGTACACCGGTCTCCGGTTATTGGTTCGGCAAAGAAACAGGTGTACGCCCTTTTGCCGTGCGCCGGTGGAACGAAAGGATCCACCGGACAGACAGACACCACGGCGCCGCCACGGGGGCGGCGCCGACAGAGGGGGAGGCATCACGTGAGACGCACAGCAGTGCTCGGCTCGGCCGGCACTCTGATAGCGGGCACGCTCATGGCGGGCGCACTGGCTGCGCCGACCGCCACGGCCGACAGCCGCCATTGGCCGGACAGCGAGGCGCGCGGCGTCGCCCTGGCCGCCGAGCGGGCGGCCGAGCAGGGCATCGACTGGCAGGACTGCCCGGCCGACTGGGGCCTGGAGAAGCCCATCACCTGCGGCTGGGTCACCGTCCCGGTCGACTACAGCAGGCCGAACGGCAAGCAGATCAAGATCGCCGTCGACCGCATCGGCGCCACCGGCACGCCCGCCGAGCGCCAGGGCGCGCTGCTCTACAACCCGGGCGGCCCCGGCGGTTCCGGCCTGCGCTTCCCACGCCGGGTCACCACCAAGGCCCCGATCTGGGTGAACACCGCCAAGGCGTACGACTTCGTGGGCTTCGACCCGCGCGGCGTCGGCCACTCGGCGCCCATCTCCTGCGTCGATCCGGCCGAGTTCGTCAAGGGACCCAAGCTCGACCCGGTCCCCGACAGCGAGGCCGACAAGCGCGCGCAGCGCAAGCTCGCCGCCGAGTACGCCGAGGGCTGCGCGGAGAAGAGCGGCGACATCCTGCCGTACATCAACACCCTCAACACCGCCCGCGACCTCGATGTCATCCGGGCCGCGCTCGGCGAGAAGAAGCTCAACTTCGTCGGCGTCTCCTACGGCACCTACCTCGGCGCCGTCTACGGCACGCTCTTCCCGACGCACGTCCGCCGCATGGTGCTCGACAGCGTCGTCAACCCGTCGACGCGGAAGATCTGGTACGAGGTCAACCTCGACCAGGACATCGCCTTCGAGGGCCGGCTCAAGGACTGGATGACCTGGGTCGCCCAGCACGACGCCACCTTCCACCTCGGCGACACCTACACCGAGGTCCGGCAGCAGTGGGAGACCCTGCGCGCCGATGCCAAGAAGAACCCCCTCGGCGGCAAGGTCGGCCCGGCCGAGCTCATCGGCTTCTTCCAGAACGCGCCGTACTACGACTCCATGTGGGTGCCGGTCGCCGAGGCCTGGAGCGCGTACGCCGCCGGTGACCCGCAGCCGCTGATCGACTCGGCGGCCTCCGACCCCACCGACACGGCCGGCAACGCCGCCTCCGAGAACGGCAACGCGGTCTACACCGCCGTCGAGTGCGCCGACGCTCCCTGGCCGACCAGCTGGAAGAAGTGGGACCGCGACAACAGCCGGCTCCACGAGCGGTACCCGTTCATGACCTGGTCCAACGCCTGGATGAACCTGCCCTGCGCCACCTGGTCCACCCCGCGCCAGCGCCCGACCGAGGTGCGGACCGGCAAGGGCCTGCCGCCGGTGCTCATCACCCAGGCCGAGCGCGACGCGGCCACGCCGTACGCCGGAGCGCTCGAGCTGCACAAGCGGTTCAAGGGCTCGCGCCTGATCACCGAGAAGGACGCCGGCTCGCACGGCATCACCAACCTCACCAACCCGTGCCTGAACACCCGGGTGGAGGCCTACCTGCTGTCGGGCAAGCTCGACAGCAAGGACGTGACCTGCGCACCGCACGCCACGCCCCAGCCGTAGCCACCGTGTGACCCTTCGAGGGGCGGCCGTCGCGCGACGGCCGCCCCTCACTCACGCGCGGGCGGCGAGCCAGGCGTCCTCGGCCGCGTAGTCGAAGAAGTCCACCTGGTACTTCACCAGTCCCGGGAACGCCTCCCGCCAATCCCGCACCGCCAGCTGCCCCGAAAGCCACTCGACCGTCGCCGGCAGGGACCCCAGGGTCTTTCGCCGTGCGCGGATGCGCCGTCAGCGTCCGCGGCGGGGGAACCTTCGCGGAGCCTTGGCGTTCGCCGCCTTCGCCTGCTCCTCCGCCGCCTTCACCTTGGCCGCGTAGTCGTCGACGTACTCCTGCCCGGACAGCGCCAGGATCTCGTACATGATCTCGTCCGTCACCGCGCGGACCGCGGCCTTCTCGCCCTCCATGCCGGCGTACCGCGAGAAGTCCAGGGGCTCCCCGAACCGGATGGTGACCCGCCTGACCTTGGGCACGACCTGGCCGGGCGGCTGGATCTCGAAGGTGCCCACCATCGCGCACGGGATCACCGGCACGCCCGCCGTGATCGCCATGACCGCGACCCCGACCTTGCCCTTGTAGAGCCTGCCGTCGTGCGAGCGGGTCCCTTCCGGATAGATCCCGAGCAGCTCGCCCTTGGACAGCACCCCGAGCCCCTCGCGGATCGCCGCCTTCCCGGCCTCCTTGCCGGAGCGGTCGACCGGGATCTGCCCGGCGCTGCGGAAGAACGCCGCGGTCAGCCGGCCCTTGAGCCCTGGCCCGGTGAAGTACTCCTGCTTGGCGAGGAAGGTGATCCGCCGCTTGAGCACCACAGGCATCAGGAAATGGTCGGAGAACGACAGATGGTTGCCCGCGACGATCGCCGCGCCCTCCTCCGGGACGTGTTCGAGGCCCTCGATACGAGGCCGGAACAGCAGCCTCAGCAGCGGCCCGAGCAGAACGTACTTCATCACCTGGTAGAACACCGGCGGCCCCCGTCTCCGTTGAGCATCGCCTATTTGTAACCACTCGCGCGCCCGTGGTCCACACTGGAGACGGAGAGTGGACCTTATGGCTGCCGCACACCGACGCGTACGGCCGGGCGCAGCCTTCACCGTGCTGCTGTGTGCGGTGATGGCCGCCGGGTTGTACGGCTGCGCCGACTCCGGCACCCCCGAGCCCACGCCGACCCCGCCCCCGACCCCCGCGCCGACCACTCCCGTCCCCACACAGGAGACGCGGTCGCCCTTCACCGGACTGTCGACCCGCCCCGCCCCCGTGCTCGCCGTCAAGATCGACAACGTGCCCCCGGCCCGCCCGCACACCGGTCTCGGCGCGGCCGACCTCGTCTACGTCGAGCAGGTGGAGGGCGGCCAGACCCGGCTGCTCGCCGTCTACTCCTCCGATCTGCCGGAACGGATCGGACCCGTGCGCAGCGCCCGCGAGTCCGACATCGAGCTGCTGCGCCAGTTCGGCAGGCCCGCGCTCGCCTACTCGGGCTCGCAGGCAGCCCTGAAGCCCCTCCTGCAGGCGGCCCCGCTGTACCCGCTGCCCCCGGAGGACGCACCCGGCGCCTATCTGCGCGGCGGCGGCCGACCGGCGCCCCACAACCTGTACGTCCTGCCCGGGCGCGCGCTCGCCGCCGCTCCGAAGGCCGAGGACGCCAAGGACATCGGCTTCCGCTTCGGTCCCGCCCCCGCGGGCGGAGAGCAGGTCAACGAGCGCACCGTGCGCTTCCCGGCCTCCCGGTACACCTTCACCTGGAACGCGGGGGAGAAGGGCTGGCGGGTGGCGATGGACGGCAGCCCCGCCCGTACCACCGACGAGGGCCCGGTGACGGCGACCACGGTCGTGGTGCAGCACGTGACCATACGGTCCTCGCGGTTCCACGACGTCCTCGGGAGCGTCTCGCCCTACACAGAGACGGTCGGCAGCGGCACCGCCGTCGTTCTGCGCGACGGCAAGGCCCACGACGCCCGCTGGAGCCGCCCTGTGGCCGAGAAGGGCACGACCTTCACGACGCCGGACGGGGCGCCCTTGAACTTCGCCCCAGGCCACACCTGGGTCGTCCTCGCCCCGCGGTGACGTGTGAGCTCAGGGCTGAGGGCCGGGCCTGCTCGGCCCGCGGCGACGGGCACCCGCGGGGGCGGAGCTGTCCGCCGCCGACATGCCGATGGTGACCACACCGAGCACGATCCAGCCGAACCAGAGCCAGCCGCTGCTGCCGAGCGCCACCGTGTACGCCGTCGTCAGCACCAGGGCCAGGACGGTGATCATGCTCATCGCCTTCGTGGGACCGGACATATGTCCGCCTCCTCCCGACAGGGCCGTCACCCTCATCGTGACCCCTGAGGCGGGCGAAGCGCTACTCCCGCGTCACCCCCACGTCGGACCGGCCTCAGTCCCGTGTCCCGACCTGCTGCCCACGGGTCCGGAGCGAGGCGAGATACGCGTTGTACGCCTCCAGCTCCTTGTCCCCGTCACGGTCGGCGGCCCGGTCCTTGCGGACGGCCTGCCGCTGCTCGGAGTGGTACCACTGGTACACCAGCGCGATCAGCACCAGCACCGACGGGATCTCGCTGAACGCCCAGGCGATACCGCCCGCCGCGTTCTGGTCGGCGAGCGCGTCGATCCCCAGCGAGGCCGGCGGATTCTCGTACGCCTTGATCATCGGCTGGCTCGCCATCATCAGCGCGATGCCGAAGAAGGCGTGGAACGGCATCCCCGCGAAGAGCTCCAGCATCCGCATCACATATCCGGGGCGATGCGGTCCCGGGTCGACTCCGATGATCGGCCAGAAGAAGACCAGGCCGACGGCGAGGAAGTGCACCATCATCGCGATGTGTCCGACCTTCGACCCCATGAGGGTGTCGAAGAGCGGGGTGAAGTAGAAGCCGTACAGGCTCGCGATGAAGAGCGGGATCGTGAACGCGGGATGCGTGATGATCCGCATGTAGCGGCTGTGCAGCAGCATCAGGAGCAACTCGCGCGGGCCCTTGTCGCCGCGGGCCGCGACCGGCAGCGCCCGCAGCGCCAGCGTCACCGGCGCGCCGAGCAGGATCAGGATCGGCGAGAGCATCGAGATGACCATGTGCTGCACCATGTGCACGCTGAACATGACCATGCCGTAGTCGTTCAGCTTGGTGCACATCATCAGCGCCACGGTCAGCACGCCCAGAGCGAAGAGGATCGTCCGGCTGACGGGCCAGGTGTCACCGCGCCGGCGCAGCCGAGCCACGCCCCATCCGTACAGCGCGAGTCCCACGACGCTGCCGATGAGGAAGAAAAGGTCCGGCGAGAACTCGAGCCCCCGTCCCAGCGTGAACGGCGGCAGATCCATGGTCATGCCGTGCCCGCTGTGATCCATGTGTGTACTCCTGGAGCCCGATTCGCGCTTGTTGTCCGCACCAGACTAGAACCGCCCCCGTTCGCGGATGCGACCGGGGGCGGTTCGTGGTGTCCGTACGGGTCAGAGCACGCACTCGGCCTCTGCGTACCGCTCCGCCGGGACCGTCTTGAGGGTCTCCACGGCCTGGGCCAGCGGGACCATCGTGATCTCCGTGCCGCGCAGCGCGGTCAGCATGCCGAACTCGCCGCGGTGCGCCGCCTCCACCGCGTGCCAGCCGAAGCGGGTGGCGAGGACACGGTCGTACGCGGTGGGCGTGCCGCCGCGCTGGACGTGACCGAGTATCACCGGGCGGGCCTCCTTGCCGAGCCGCCGCTCCAGCTCGACCGAGAGCTGGTTGGCGATGCCGGTGAAGCGCTCGTGCCCGTACTGGTCCTTGGCGCCGACCTCGAAGTTCATCGAGCCCTCGCGCGGCTTGGCGCCTTCGGCGACGACCACGATCGCAAAGCGCTTGCCGGCCTCGAAGCGCTCGCCGACGCGGGCGGTCAGCTCGTCGATGTCGAAGGGGCGCTCGGGCACGACGATCGCGTGGGCGCCCGCGGCCATGCCGGAGTGCAGGGCGATCCAGCCGGTGTGCCGGCCCATGACCTCGACGATCAGGACGCGCTGGTGGGACTCGGCGGTGGTCTTCAGCCGGTCCAGGGCCTCGGTCGCCACGCCGACGGCGGTGTCGAAGCCGAAGGTGACGTCGGTCGAGGAGATGTCGTTGTCGATGGTCTTCGGCACGCCGACGATCGGCAGCCCCGCCCGGGAGAGCAGGTTGGCGGCCTTCAGGGTGCCCTCGCCGCCGATCGGGATGATCGCGTCCAGGCCGAGCTCGGCGACATGGCCCTTGGCGCGCTCGACGCCGTCGACGAGGTGGGCCGGCTGGACCCGGGAGGAGCCGAGGATGGTGCCGCCACGGGCCAGGATGCCGCCCACCGCGTCGAGGTCGAGCTTGCGGTAGTCGGCCTCCAGGAGGCCCTTCCAGCCGTCGTGGAAGCCGATGACCTCGTCACCGTGGTCGACGACGGCGCGGTGCACGACGGAACGGATGACGGCGTTCAGACCGGGGCAGTCGCCGCCGGAGGTGAGCACACCAATGCGCATAGCCCAAATACCTTTGCAACGTGGGCCGACTTCCGGACCACGTCGTCCGGTTGGATCCCCGCCACCCTATCGGTGCCGAGTGGCGGGGCCGAACCGGATGTCCGTAGTTTGGACACCGTATTTACTTACGAATCCAATGGGCGTAAGGGCGCTCAGACGTGCACTCCGCCGGACGGTCAGGAAGGCTGCGTCGCGGCGGCGATCCGCTCGGCGCGCAGCGCCTCGTACCACCGGTCGTCGGTCGGCGGCAGCGCGTTCACGTCGAGGGCCAGCTTCAGGAGCAGGTCCGCGATCTGCGGGTTGCGGGCCATGACGGGGCCGTGCATGTACGTACCGAAGACGGTGTCGTTGTACGCGCCCTCGGTGCCGTCGCCCGTGCCGTTGCCCTTGCCCAGGATCGTGCGGGCGAACGGGCGGGCTGTCGGGCCGAGATGGGTGATGCCCTGGTGGTTCTCGAACCCGGTGAGCTGGGGGAGACCGAGCCGCGGGTCGATGTCCGCGAGGACGTCGCCGACGCACCGCTCGCCCTCGCCGCGGGTGGAGATCACGTCGATCAGACCGAGGCCGGGCTCGCGCTCGCCGAGGTCGTTGATGAACTCGTGGCCCAGGATCTGGTACCCGGCGCAGACCGAGAAGATGATCGCGCCGTTGGACGCCGCACGCTCGAGGCCGCCGTCGCGGCGCAGCCGTTCGGCCGCGAGCCGCTGCGGCCGGTCCTCGCCGCCACCGATCAGGTAGATGTCGCCGGAGGTCGGGATCGGCTGGTCGCTGCGGACGTCGACGCGCTGGACGTCCAGTCCGCGCTGGCGGGCGCGGCGCTCGACGACGAGGGCGTTGCCCTGGTCGCCGTACGTGCTGAGCAGGTCCGGGTAGACCCAGACCAGGCGCAGGCTGCTGTCACTCATGCTGCATGTCCTCTACGGGTCAGTTGCCGACGCGGCGGCGGACGTCCTGGAAGGCGGTGTAGTTGGCGATCAGCTCGATCTGTCCGGGCGGCGCCAGCTGGACCGCCTCGTCGATCGTCTCGCACACGCGGAAGTCCACGCCCGCGACCTCGAGGCGGACCGCCAGGTCCAGCTTGCGGTCGCCGATCACCATGATCGGGTGGCCGGCGAGCCGCCCGTAGTCCACGTCCCACAGCCAGGAGGTGTCCGTGCCGTCGGCGCCGCGCGCGTTGACCGAGAGGATCACCGGGGCCGGCGGCTGGTCGATGAGGGAAAACGTTTCGAGCCACCCGGCCGGGTTCTTCGCGAGCAGCAGGCGCAGCTCACGGCCCTGGAAGGAGACCACGTCGTAGCGGCCGGCCACGGCCTGCACCTGGTACATGCGCTCCAGGGCGACCTGCGGCGGCACACCGAAGACGGCGGCGACGGCGGCGGAGGTCGCGGCGTTGGCCTTGTTGGCGCGGCCGGGCAGCTGGAGGTGGATCGGCCAGGCCGAACCGTGCGGGTCGAGCACATGGTCGCCGTTGAGCGCCCAGCTCGGTGCCGGGCGGCGGAAACCGCACTCGCCGCAGAACCAGTCGTCGCCCGGACGCTGCATCACACCGCCGCAGGAGGGGCACGACCAGGCGTCGTCCTTCCACTCCTGGCCGGCGGCGACCCACACCACGTTGGGGGAGGAGGAGGCGGCCCACACGATCAGCGGGTCGTCGGCGTTGGCGATGACCACGGCCTTCGTGCCGCTCAGACCCTCGCGCCACTTCTCGGCGAGCATCCGGGTCTCGGCGGCGCGGTCGAGCTGGTCGCGCGAGAGGTTGAGCAGCGCGATCGCCTTGGGCGTGGTGTCCCGGGCGACTCCGGCGAGGTACTTCTCGTCGACCTCGATGACGCCGTACTTGGCGTCCGAACCGCCGGCCAGCGCCGAGGTGATGCCCGCGGGCATGTTGGCGCCCAGCGCGTTGGAGACGACGGGGCCGCTGGCCCGCAGCGCCTCGGCGATCAGCCGGGTCGTGGTGGTCTTGCCGTTCGTGGCGGACACCAGGACGACGTCCAGATGCTGCGCGAGCCGACCCAGCAGGTCCGGGTCGAGCCTCAGCGCCACCTTGCCGCCGATGACCGATCCGCTGCCGCGTCCCGCTGCGCGCGACACCGCGGCCGCGGCCTTGCCCGCCGTCACGGCCAGCTTGGCACGCGGCGACAGCGGCTCTGGATTACCGGGGTGTCCTGACATCTTCCTTGTTCCTCCTTGCGTCGGTCCGGGCTCAGCCTATCGAGATCAGGCAGGCGACCCGAACTGCGGCACCCCTGGACCCCTCGCCGAAACGACGAGGTCAACGCGGACCGTACCCTTACGCCCATGCGAAACCGGCCGATCCCCGGCAGTTCCGGCCACGTCCGAGGCATGACCTTGCTCGGCGACCCGGTGCTGCACACCCCCTGTGAACCCGTCAGCGACTTCGGCCCGGAGCTCGCCCGGCTGATCGAGGACATGTTCGCCACGATGTACGCGGCGAACGGTGTCGGCCTCGCGGCGAACCAGGTGGGGGTGGGGCTGCGGGTCTTCGTGTACGACTGCCCGGACGACGAGGACGTGCGCCATCTCGGGCACCTGGTGAACCCGCGCCTGGTGGAGGCGGACGGGGACGTGATCCGGGGCCCGGAGGGCTGTCTGTCCCTGCCGGGCCTGGAGGCCCCGACCCCCCGCTTCGACCGCGCGGTCGTCGAGGGCGTCCTCATGGACGGCACTCCGGCCCGCGTCGAGGGCACGGGCTTCTTCGCCCGCTGCCTCCAACATGAGACGGATCACCTGGAGGGCGGCGTCTACGCGGACCATGTGACGGGGTGGCGCAGGTCACGGCTGCTGCGCGCGATCCGCAAGGAGCCGTGGGGGACGGGAGCGGACGCGCTGCGCCGCTGACCGCGCCCTCGCCGGGACCTGGGGCAGAACCCTCGGCGCCTTGGGGGCGTGGTCCAGAACCTCGGCGCCTTGGGGGCGTGGTCCAGAACCTCGGCGCCTTGGGGGCGTGGTCCAGAACCTCGGCGCCTTGGGGGCGTGGATCAGAATCCCCGGCGCCTCGCGGCCTGGGTCGGAATCCCCGGCGTCTTGCGGGCCCGGGTCAGAACCCCGGCGCCCCGGCGCGGTCGGCGGCTTCCGCCAGGCGGCCCCACAGCAGGTCCGCGAGGGCCCGTACCAACTCGCTTCGCGAGCACGGGCGTTCGCCGAGCCACCAGTCGCCCGCCGCGTGCATCATGCCCACGATGCCGTGGCCCCAGATCCGTGCCTGCGCCTCGCCGGCCGGGCCGAGGTCGATGCGCTCGGAGATGACCTGGCCGAGCTCCTCGCCCATCCGCCGCAGCACCGGCGCCGAGTGGCGGCCCACGTCGAAGCCCTGCTCGGCCTGGTGCGTCTCCTCCGCGGGGTGCATCAGGAAGCGGTAGACCTGCGGCATCGCCTCGATCGAGGCGAGATATGTGTCGAGCGTGGCCTCGACCCGCCGGCGCCTGTCGGCCGGTGCGTCGAGCGCCGCCCGGAGCGCGGAGAGCAGCGCGTCGGTGTGCCGGGTCGCGAGGGCCCGGTACAGCCCGCCCTTGTCACCGAAGTGCCGGTAGAGGATCGGCTTGGTGATCCCCGCCTCCGCCGCGATCGCGTTCATCGAGGCCTTGGGGCCGTCCCGGAGCACCACGCGGTCCGCCGCCTCCAACAGTTCGCGGCGCCGCTGATCGGCCGGCGACTGCTGGTCGGTGGTCCGGTGTGTGGTCTCCATAGCGTGTCTCCCCGCCCGTGCGAATTCCTTGAGGCTGTCGCAACGTAACACCCGACCGGCACTCGGTGCCGCCCGGTCCACCACAGGTTGACAGCGCCTACCGGCGAGTAACAGACTGCTGTTACCGCAAGTAATGCAGTGCTGGGAGGGAACATGGCCGAGTTCACGCTCGAACTCAACGACGACCAGAAGCAGGTCCGTGACTGGTTGCACGGCTTCGCCGAGGACGTGATGCGCCCCGCCGCCGCCGAGTGGGACGAGCGTGAGGAGACTCCCTGGCCGATCATCCAGGAAGCCGCCAAGATCGGCATCTACTCTCTCGATTTCTATGCCCAGCAGTTCTTCGACCCGACGGGCCTCGGCATCCCGATGGCGATGGAGGAGCTCTTCTGGGGCGACGCGGGCATCGCCCTCTCCATCGTCGGTACCGGCCTCGCCGCCGTCGGCGTCCTCGCCAACGGCACCGAGGAGCAGATCGGCACCTGGATCCCGCAGATGTACGGCGACGTCGACGACGTGAAGGTCGCCGCCTTCTGCTCCTCCGAGCCCGACGCCGGCTCCGACGTCGCCTCGATGCGCACCCGCGCCGTCTACGACGAGGCGAAGGACGAGTGGGTCCTCAACGGCACCAAGACCTGGGCGACCAACGGCGGCATCGCCAACGTCCATGTCGTCGTCGCGGTCGTCGACCCCGAGATCGGCTCCAAGGGGCACGCGTCCTTCATCGTGCCGCCGAACACGCCCGGCCTCTCCCAGGGGCAGAAGTTCCAGAAGCACGGCATCCGCGCCTCGCACACCGCCGAGGTCGTCCTCGAGAACGTCCGCATCCCCGGCCACTGCCTCCTCGGCGGCAAGGAGAAGCTCGACGAGCGCCTCGCCCGTGCCCGCGAGAAGGCGAAGGCGGGTGGCGGCGAGCGGGTGAAGAACGCCGCCATGGCCACCTTCGAGGCCTCCCGCCCCGCCGTCGGCGCCATGGCGGTCGGCACCGCCCGCGCCGCCTACGAGGTCGCCCTCGACTACGCCAAGACCCGTGAGCAGTTCGGCCGCCCGATCATCGACAACCAGGGCATCGCGTTCCAGCTCGCCGACATGCGCACCCAGATCGACGCCGCCCGGCTGCTCGTCTGGCGCGCCTCCTGGATGGCGACCACGGGCAAGCCGTTCACCTCGGCCGAGGGCTCGATGTCCAAGCTGTACGCCAGCGAGGTCGCCAAGAAGGTCACCGGTCAGGCCATCCAGATCCTCGGCGGCAACGGCTTCACCCGGGAGTACCCGGTGGAGCGGATGCACCGCGACGCGGCGATCTACACCATCTTCGAAGGCACCAGCGAGGTCCAGCGCCTGGTCATCGCCCGCACGCTCTCCGGGATGCCGATCCGCTAGGCAGCGGCACGCACGCGCCGGCCCGCGCCCCCAGGCGGGGGTGCGGGCCGACGCGTCGATCCCGGGTGCAGCCGTCGGGTCAGGAGGGGGTCACGTCGCGAGGAGGTTGCGCTTCTGTGCCTCGAACTCCTCCTCGGTCAGCACACCCTGGGCCTTCAGGTCCCCCAGCTGCTTGAGCTGCTCGATCTTGGTACTCATGTCGTCGCCGGGGGGCGTCGGAGCCGGAGCCGAAGCCGGAGCCGGAGCCGGCGCCGGTGGCTGCTGCTGGTACTGCTGCTGTCCGTAGTCCTGCTGCTGGGACCATCGGCCCGCCTGCCGCCGTGACACTCGGTTGGACACCGCGGTGGCGGTGCCGGCGACGACGGCGGTGCGGGCGACGCCGCGAAGAAGTCCGGGCATGGTCAGTCATCTCCCAGGGGGTGCTCAGGGGCCGGATGCGATCGGGAGGTCAGGCCGCCGCCCCTCCGCCGGACTCGGCCGCTTCGGCGGCATCGAGCGAGGCCAGCAGCGCCTGGACGGGAATCCGTCCGCTCGCCACGAGCTGCGCGCCGCTGCGCCGCATGGCTCGTGCGAAGGGGGCGGCCCACAGGTTCTCGTACACGATGACCCCGGCGGAGTTGCCCGGCTCCAGCGCGGAACCGGCGTCGTCGACGTCGCTCTGGTCCAGCAGGCCGGAGGAGGCGCCCTCGAACACGGTGAGGTCGACCTCGTCCCCGAAGTCCCTCAGCTCCACCGCGGCGACCGAACCGTCCTCGTCCTTGCGGATGAACTGCAGGTCGAGGATGCGGATGATGCCCCGCTCGACCAGGTCGACGAGGAGGGGGAAACCCTCACCCGTCATCCGGTTGCCGGGAAACTCCAGGATCAGGTAGTCGACGGGTCCCATGTCCTCGAGTTCCGACAGGTCGTCGCTCATGGCCACTCCTCAAGCGCTCGGGATTCCCGCCTCGACCGGGCCCGGCTGCGGGCGGCCCCCGCCTCGGCGGCAGGCGGCCTCCCAGCCATTCCAGCACCGCCCGGGGGCCTCCGCATGTCGTGGGCGGCGCCGTCACACCACGCAGAACTCGTTGCCCTCCGGGTCCTGGAGCACCACCGCGTAGTACTCCATCCCGTTCGGCTCGTCCATCGTGTAGAGGATCGACGCGCCCAGGCCCGTCAGCCGCGCGACCTCCCCGTCCACCCTCTCGCGTCGCAGCGGGAGCGGCACCTCCCGGCCCCCGCCGACCTTCAGATCCAGATGCAGCCGGTTCTTGACCGTCTTCGGCTCCGGGACCTGCTGGAACCAGACCCGCGGCCCGACCCCCTTCGGGTCCACGATGGACTCGGGAAGCTCCCCGACCCCCTCGCTCAGCTCCTCCTCCGGCACTCCGATCGACGCCCAGTACGCCCGCCAGGTCTCATGGCCCTCCGGCGGCGGCTGCGGTGCGTAACGCAGGGCCTCCGCCCAGAAGCGGACGAGCCTCTGGGGATCGGCGCAGTCGATGGTGAGCTGCAGGGTCATCTCCACGGGTTCCATGGAACGAGCCTCCCAGGCGGCACCGACAATCGGGCCAACAGGCAGGATCCGGCCGGGTGTTCGACCGCACGGCTACCGGCGGGTCGGGCGGTGGGGGAGAATCGGCATGCCGGTGACGATCAAGGGGGCAACGCACACATGGCAACCACCAACGAGATTCCGGGCCCGGCGGGGCTACCGCTGCTCGGCTCGATGTTCGACCTCAAGAACGACTCGCTCGGGACCTTCCTGAACGCCCAGCGCGCACACGGGGACGTCGTCCGGATCACCGCGGGCCCGCCCGGTGTCCGCGCCACCGTCTACGGAGTCTTCTCCGCCGAGGGGGCCCAGCAGGTCCTGGCCACCGAATCCGCCAACTTCCGTAAGGACAACGCCTTCTACCAGGAGGTCCGCGAGTCCTTCGGCAACGGACTGCTGACCAGCCAGGACGAGGACTACCTGCGCCAGCGCCGGCTCGTCCAGCCGCTCTTCACCCGCCGCCGCGTCGACAGCTACGCCGAGGCCGTCGTCGCCGAGGTCGCCCGTGTCACCGCGGCCTGGCGGACCGCCGAGGACTCCACCGTCGATGTCATCGACGAGATGACCGGCTTCGCCCTGCGCGCCGTCGCCCGCATCCTCTTCGGTACGGACGTCGAGGCGGCCGTCGACATCGTGGAGCGCGCCTTCCCGGTGATGGGCGACTACGTGCTGCGCCGCGGCTTCTCGCCGCTGAACATCCCGCGTGACTGGCCCACCCCCGGCAACCGCCGTGCCCTCGCCGCCCATGAGGAGCTGTACGCCGTCTGCGACCGGATCATCGCCGAGCGCCGGGCGGCCGGCGCGGCCGAGGACGGGGGCCAGGACCTGCTGTCCCTCCTCGCCGAGGCCGAGAGCGCCGAGGACGGCAGCTTCGACGCCTCCGAGCTGCGCGAGCAGGTCCTTGTGTTCCTGCTCGCGGGACACGAGACGACCGCCACCTCCCTCGGCTTCGCCCTCCATCTGCTCGCCCTCCACCCGGAGCAGCAGAAGCGGGTCCACGAGGAGGTCGACCGCGTCCTGGCCGGCCGGGCGCCCGGCGCCGCCGACCTCGACGCGCTGCCCTACCTCACCCAGGTGCTCAAGGAGGCCATGCGGCTCTTCCCGGCCGCACCGGCCATCGGCCGACGGGCGGTCGAGGCCACCGAGATCGGCGGCCACACCATCCCCGTCGGCGCCGATGTGATCGTCGCCCCCTGGGTCACCCACCGGCACCCCGCCTACTGGGAGGACCCGGAGCGCTTCGACCCCGAGCGCTTCACGCCCGAGGCGGAGGCGAGCCGCCCGCGCTACGCCTGGTTCCCCTTCGGAGGCGGCCCGCGCGCCTGCATCGGCCAGCACTTCTCGATGCTGGAGTCGGTGATCGCGCTGGCGATGCTCCTTCAGGAGTTCGAGATCGAGGCGATCGACACCGAGGTGCCGGTCAACGCCGCGATCACCCTCCAGGCGGCGGGCTCGGCCCGCTGCCGGGTCCGGCCCCGAACCGCCTAGGACGAAGGCGCCGGCCCGACCATGAGGTCGGACCGGCGCCACGGGTCAGTGACGCGTCGAGATGACGACCGTCGCGTACAGCTCGTCCGACGTGACCAACCGCGGCGTCAGGCCGTGCCCCGAGACCGCCTCGACGGCGTCGGCGGCCTGGCGCTCGCTCGTCTCGACCAGCAGATGCCCGCCCGGTGCCAGCCAGTAGGCGGCTTCGGCCGCCACCCTGCGCAGCACGTCGAGGCCGTCCGAGCCGCCGTCGAGCGCGACCAGCGGCTCGTGCTCGCGCGCCTCGGGCGGCAGCAGGCCCACCTCGTCGGTCGGTACGTACGGCACATTGGCGACGAGCACCTCGACCCGGCCGCGCAGCGCCTGCGGCAGCGGGGCGAAGAGGTCGCCCTCGAAGACCCGGCCGCCGCCCGGCTCGATGTTGCGCCGTGCACAGCGCACGGCGGCGGGCTCGATGTCCGAGGCGTACACCTCTGCGCCCTCCACGGCCGAGAGCAGCACGGCCCCCGCCGCACCCGAGCCACAGCACAGATCGACGCACAGCGCCCCGGGCCCGGCCAGGCCCACGGCGTGCTCGACGAGGAACTCGGTCCGCCGCCGAGGTACGAACACCCCGGGGTCGACGGAGATGCGCAGCCCGGAGAAGGCCGCCCAGCCCACGACGTGCTCGATGGGCAGACCGGTGGCGCGACGCTCGACCATCGTGTCGAGTTCGGCGGTGCCGCGGGCGGTGGAGAAGAGAAGCTCCGCCTCGTCCTCGGCGAACACGCAGCCCGCGGCGCGGAGTCGGGAGACGGTGGTGGAACGAAGAGAGAAGGACGGGTCGATCGACATGGAAACCTTCCGGGAAACCGAAGGGGCTCCCGTGGTCACCTCTGTCGGGCTGACCACACGGTCGTCGAGGGGGAGCACCCTGCCTGCATGGCGTTGATGGGTCCCACCTCCTCGGTCGTCCAACGGACTGCTGGAGCCGCACACATTACATGATCGACACCGTGTGGATCATCCGACAGAGCCGCCGACTCAGGCGGACAGCTGCGCCTCGATCGCCGCGAGGACCTCGGGGGCCTCGGGCTCGGTACGCGGACGGAAGCGGGTGATCTGCCCGTCCTTGCCGATCAGGAACTTCTCGAAGTTCCACTGGACGTCCCCGGACTCGCCCTCGGCATCGGCGACCTGCGTCAGCTCCGAGTAGAGCGGGTGACGGTCCTCGCCGTTCACCTCCGTCTTCTCCAGGAGCGGGAACGTCACGCCGTACGACGTGGAGCAGAAGGTCTGGATCTCCTCCGCGCTGCCCGGCTCCTGCCCCAGGAACTGGTTGCAGGGCACACCGAGGACGGTGAAGCCCTTCTCCCCGTACTCCTTCTGCAGCCGCTCCAGCCCCGCGTACTGCGGCGTCAGACCGCACTTGGAGGCCACATTGACGACCAGGACGGCCTGGTCGCGGTAGTCGGCCAGCGAGATCGGGTCGCCGGTCAGCGTGCGCAGGGGGATGTCGTACACACTCATGAAGAACTCCTCGTCGAGAATCAGGCTGCGATCACAACATGAGTGAAGAACCACTGGCAATCGCCATCGATTCCGCCCCCGGGGATACGCGGCGGATCGTACGGTGCCGGCTGTGCGGGCGGCCCCTGACCGGCGCGGAATCCCGCCGTACCGGCCTCGGTCCCTCCTGCGACGCCAAGCTCCATCCGCCGAGCCCGGACATCCGCACCCGCCGCCACGAGGTCGACCAGGACACCCTTCCCGGCACGTAGCGCGCCCCGTCGCGCTCGCGGTGCGCCCATGAAGGGCTACAGCTTCCGGAACAGTCCCTCCTGCACCACCGACACCAGGAGCCGGCCCTCGCGGTCGTAGATGCGGCCGCGGGCCAGGCCGCGGCCGCCCGTGGCGATCGGGGACTCCTGGTCGTACAGGAACCACTCGTCCGCACGGAAGGGCCGGTGGAACCACATCGCGTGGTCGAGCGAGGCCATGTCGAAGCCCCGAGGGCCCCACAGCGGCTCCACCGGGATCCGCACCGCGTCGAGAAGCGTCATGTCGGAGGCGTACGTCAGCGCGCAGGTGTGCACCAGCGGGTCGTCGCCGAGCGGGCCCACCGCGCGCATCCACACCGCGCTGCGCGGGTCCGCGTCCGTGACCTCGTCCTTCGTCCAGCGCAGCCGGTCCACATAGCGGATGTCGAACGGCTGGCGACGGGCCATCCGCTCCAGGGCCTCCGGCAGTACGCCCAAATGGTCGCGGATCTCGTCCGCGAGCTTCGGCAGGGTCTCCGGGTCGGTCATGTGCCGCGGCGGCAGCTGGTGCTCGAAGCCGGCCTCCTCCGGCAGGTGGAAGGAGGCCGTCAGGTTGAAGATCGTCCGCCCCTGCTGGATCGCCGTGACCCGGCGGGTCGTGAACGAACGACCGTCCCGCACCCGCTCCACCTGGTACACGATCGGCACGCCCGGCCTGCCCGGCCGCAGGAAGTAGGAGTGCAGCGAGTGCACCGGCCGGTCGCCCTCCGTCGTGCGCCCGGCCGCGACCAGGGCCTGGCCGGCGACCTGCCCGCCGAAGACCCGCTGCAGCGACTCCTGCGGGCTCTGGCCACGGAAGATGTTGACCTCGATCTGCTCCAGATCGAGCAGGTCGACGAGGCTCTCGGCGGGGTTGGTCACCGTCTTCTCCTTAAAGCTGTCCCACGGACGTCACACGGACGATCGCACGGCCCTCCTCGTCGGAGGCCGCGAGATCCACCTCCGCGCTGATGCCCCAGTCATGGTCGCCGTTCGGGTCGGCGAAGGTCTGCCGGACGCGCCACAGGCCGTGCGCCGCGTCCTCCTCGATCGACAGGAGCTTCGGGCCGCGCGCGTCCGGACCCGTCCCCAGGTCCTCGTACTCGTCCCAGTACGCGTCCATCGCCTCGCCCCAGGCGTCCGCGTCCCAGCCGGACTCCGCATCCATCTCGCCCAGCGCGTCCACGTTGTCCAGCGCCGCCAGCTCCACCCGGCGGAACATCGCGTTGCGCACCAGTACCCGGAAGGCGCGGGCGTTCGCCGTGACCGGCTTGACCTGAT
Source organism: Streptomyces sp. NBC_01353 (assembly GCF_036237275.1). Classification (GTDB taxonomy): domain Bacteria; phylum Actinomycetota; class Actinomycetes; order Streptomycetales; family Streptomycetaceae; genus Streptomyces. The sequence continues at coordinate 7,398,107 of NZ_CP108352.1, forward strand.
CGGCCTTCTCCTGCGCCTCCTCTGCCGTCTCGACCTCCGGGTTCGCCAGCTGCTCCCACTCGTCGAGCAGGGAGGAGTCGACCTGGCGCACCATCTCGCCCAGCCAGGCGATCAGGTCCTCCAGATCCTCGGTCTTCAGATCGTCCGGGATCGTGTGGTCCAGCGCCTTGTACGCGCTCGCGAGATAGCGCAGGACGATGCCCTCGGTCCGCGCCAGCTCGTACCAGGACGTGAACTCCGTGAAGGTCAGCGCCCGTTCGTACATGTCACGGATGACGGACTTCGGCGAGACCGGGTGGTCCCCCACCCACGGGTGGGACTTCCGGTACACGTCGTACGCATGCCAGAGCAGCTCTTCCAGCGGCTTCGGGTACGAGATCTCCTGGAGCCGCTCCATGCGCTCCTCGTACTCGACGCCGTCCGCCTTCATCCGCCCGACCGCCTCGCCGCGCGCCTTGTTCTGCATGGCGGCGAGGATCTGGCGAGGGTCGTCGAGGGTCGACTCGAGGACCGACACCATGTCCAGGGCATACGACGGGGACTCCGGGTCCAGCAGGTCGAACGCGGCGAGCGCGAAGGTCGACAGCGGCTGGTTGAGCGCGAAGTCCTGCTGGAGGTCGACGGTCAGCCGGATCGTGCGGCCCTCGGCGTCCGGCTTGTCCAGCTGCTCCACCACCCCGCCGTCGAGGAGCGAGCGGTAGATCGCGATGGCCCGGCGGATGTGCCGCAGCTGCGCCTTGCGCGGCTCGTGGTTGTCCTCCAGGAGCTTGCGCATCGCCTCGAACGCGTTGCCCGGCCGGGCGATCACCGACAGCAGCATGATGTTGGTGACCTTGAAGCGCGAGGTCAGCGGCTCCGGCTCGGAGCCGATCAGCTTCTCGAAGGTGGTGTCGCTCCAGGCGACGAAGCCCTCCGGAGCCTTCTTGCGCACCACCTTGCGGCGCTTCTTCGGGTCGTCGCCGGCCTTCGCGAGCGCCTTCTCGTTCTCGATGACGTGCTCGGGTGCCTGCGCGACCACGAAACCGGCGGTGTCGAAGCCCGCCCGGCCGGCCCGGCCGGCGATCTGGTGGAACTCCCGCGCCCGCAGCGTACGCACCCGGTTGCCGTCGTACTTCGTCAGCGCCGTGAACAGCACCGTACGAATGGGGACGTTGACGCCCACACCGAGCGTGTCCGTGCCGCAGATCACCTTCAGCAGACCCGCCTGGGCCAGCTTCTCCACCAGGCGCCGGTACTTCGGCAGCATCCCCGCGTGGTGCACGCCGATGCCGTGGCGGACATAACGCGAGAGGTTCTGGCCGAACTTGGTGGTGAAGCGGAAGTTGCCGATCAGCTCGGCGATCTTGTCCTTCTCCTCGCGCGAGCACATGTTGATGCTCATCAGCGATTGTGCCCGCTCGACGGCCTGCGCCTGCGTGAAGTGGACGATGTAGACCGGGGCCTGCTTGGTCTCCAGAAGCTCGGTCAGGGTGTCCGTGATCGGCGTGAGCCGGTACTCGTACGAGAGTGGCACCGGCCGCGTCGCCGAGCGGACCACCGACGTCGGGCGACCCGTGCGCCGGGTCAGGTCCTTCTCGAACATCGACACGTCGCCGAGAGTCGCCGACATGAGCACGAACTGCGCCTGGGGGAGTTCCAGGATCGGGATCTGCCAGGCCCAGCCGCGGTCCTGCTCCGCGTAGAAGTGGAACTCGTCCATCACGACCTGGCCGATGTCGGCGTACTTGCCGTCCCGCAGCGCGATGGACGCCAGCACCTCGGCCGTACAGCAGATGATGGGCGCATCGGAATTCACCGACGCGTCGCCGGTCAACATGCCGACGTTCTCGGTGCCGAAGAGCTTGCACAGGTCGAAGAACTTCTCCGACACCAGCGCCTTGATCGGCGCGGTGTAGAAGGTCACCTGGTCATTCGCGAGCGCCGTGAAGTGCGCACTCGCCGCGACCAGCGACTTTCCCGAGCCGGTCGGGGTGGACAAGATCACGTTCGCACCCGAGACGACCTCGATCAGCGCCTCTTCCTGGGCCGGGTAGAGCGTGATGCCGCGGCCCTCCGCCCATGAGGAGAAGGCCTCGAAGAGGGCGTCGGGGTCGGCGTTCGGCGGGAGCTGATCGATAAGGGTCACGCCCCCATCTTGCCTGGATTCCGACCGGATGAGGGAACCGGCCACCGGCACGAAGATCACGGACGATACGCTGCCTTGTCGACCGGTCGTCAACTGAGCGCCGGCGCGGGAGGAATGGGGCGGGAACGAGCATGATGGGACCGGCGCACTCGCTGTCCGGAGCGGCGGCCTGGCTGGGCGTCGGAGCGGCGGCGGCAGCCGCCGGCCACCCGATGCCCTGGCCGGTGGTCGTCGTCGGGGCGCTCATCTGCGCGGGCGCGGCCCTCGCCCCCGACCTGGACCACAAGTCCGCGACCATCTCGCGCGCCTTCGGTCCGATATCGCGGGGGCTGTGCGAGATCGTCGACAAGCTCTCGTACGCCGTCTACAAGGCCACCCGCTCCACCGCCGACCCCCGACGGTCGGGCGGGCACCGCACCCTCACCCACACCTGGCTCTGGGCCGTCCTCATCGGCGCCGGAGCCTCGGCTCTGGCCATCACCGGCGGCCGCTGGGCGGTCCTGGCGATCCTCTTCGTCCACCTCGTACTCGCGGTGGAAGGCCTGCTGTGGCGGGCCGCCCGGATGTCCAGCGACGTCCTCGTCTGGCTGCTCGGCGCCACCAGCGCCTGGATCCTGGCGGGCGTCCTCGACCAGCCCGGCAACGGCGCGGACTGGCTCTTCACCGGTTCCGGCCAGGAGTACCTGTGGCTGGGCCTGCCGATCGTCCTCGGCGCCCTTGTCCACGACATCGGAGACGCGCTGACGGTCTCCGGCTGCCCTGTCCTGTGGCCCATCCCGGTGGGGCGCAAGCGGTGGTACCCGGTCGGGCCGCCGAAGGGGATGCGCTTCCGCGCGGGCAGCTGGGTCGAGCTGAAGGTCCTGATGCCGGCGTTCATGCTCCTCGGCGGGGTGGGCGGAGCTTCGGCGCTCGGCTTCTTCTAGCCGGTACGGGACCCTGGTGGCCCGCTTCGGTCGGTCCGGGGGACGCCCAGAGTCGTCACGAGCCGGGCCAGTTCCTCCTGGAAGAGCTTGTCCGGGCTCGCCGTCTGGCGACCGAGATGCCCGTACACCTCCAGTGCCACCAGGCCGTGCAGATGCCCCCAGACGCGCAGGGCCAGCGCGACGCCGGCCGGTGGCAGTTCGGGGAAGGCCGGGCGCACCTTGTCGAGGAGTCCGGCGTCGAAGTCGGACCAGGTGAACGCGCTGTCCCGGTAGAGGGGTTCGGCGAACGGCCAGGCCGCCGCGGCGAGCCCGGCGAGGCCGGTGCACACCCGGCGGGCCGCCTCCGGGGCGGGGCCGCCCTCGGGGGCCTGGTAGCCGGGCACGGGGTCGCCGTAGACGAGCCGGAAGCCCTCGGGGTTGGTCAGGGCCCATGTGCGGAAGGCGTCGGCCCAGGCCAGGATCCGGGCCGCCGGGTCCTCGGCGGGCGCGTTCGCCCAGGCCGCGTCCACGGCGTCGGCCAGCGCCGAGTACACGTCGTCGATGAGCGTGGTGACCAGGTCGTCGCGCGTGGCGAAGTAGCCGTAGATCGCGTTGGCCGTCATGCCCATCTCGCGGGCGATGGCCCGCAGCGTGATGGCGTCCGGACCGCCCGAGGCCATCAGCCGCAGGGCCGTGTCCTTGATCTCGGCCGTGGTCTCGGCCCGCAGCCGCTCACGGCGCCCCCGGCCCGCCGGAGCCGTCCCTGCGTCTGTCCCTGTCCCTGATCTCCCGGTCACGCGGGCACTCTACAGCGTCACTCATGTTCGTACCGTATGGAAACTTCGCGGTGTGAACTTCACGGCGTATAGTTTTCGCACGGCGTTACGTCATGCCGGAGATGTGATCACAGGGGAGAGTCATGCGCATCGGAGTCATCGGAGCCACCGGCACCATCGGCAGCCGCGTCGTCGCGGAGGCACTGGAGCGCGGGCACCACATCAGAGCTTTCAGCCGCGACGCCGCGGAGGCGGCGGCCGGGGAGATCCGCGAGAACATCACCTGGGCGAGCCTCGACGTCCTCGACCCCGACGGTGTCGCCGCCGTCCTGCCCGGGCTCGACGTCCTGATCAGCGCCTTCCAGCCCGGAAACGCGGCGCGGGACCTCACGGACACCGTGCGGCGCTCCATCGCCGACGCCACCGTCTACGCGACCGCGGCGCGGGCCTTGCTGAAGGCGCTGGAGAGCCACCCCAGAACCCGGCTGATCGTGATCGGCGGCGCGGGCAGTCTGGAGGTCGAGCCCGGTGTGGTGCTCGCCGACGCGGAGGAGCGGCTCCACGAGACCCTCGACGCCGTCGGGCTGCCCCGCGCCTACGCGGCGGCGGTCCGCGGCCACCGGGACGCCCTGAACGTGCTGCGTACCTCGAACCGTCGGTGGACCTACTTCAGCCCCGCCGAGGACATCGCACCCGGCGAACGCACCGGCCGCTTCCGCGTCGGCGGCGACCAGCCGATCCGGGACGCCGAGGGCCGAAGCCGCGTCTCGGCGGAGGACGCGGCCGTGGCGCTGGTCGACGAGGCGGAACTGCCCCGCTTCGTCCAGCGCCGATTCACGATCGGGTACTGAGGGCGGGGACGAGTCGGCCGGACCGACGCCCGACGGCCGGCCCGGCCCGCCCGCGCTGACGCGCCCGCGTCGACCGCCCGTGCGGGACCCGTCCGGCCGAAGGCCCGCGCCGACGGTCCGACCGACGCGGGCCGGTGCCGGTTCGCCGGCGCCGGCGGTCCGTGTCGACTCGTCAGGGCCGACGGTCCGTGCCGGTTCGCCCACGCCGACGCGCCTATGCCGGTTCGTCCGCGCTGACACGCCCGTGCCGCCCCCTCCGTCCGACCCGCACGCGCCGACGGTCCGACCGACGCGGGCCGGTGCCGGTTCGCCGGCGCCGGCGAACCGGCCGACCGATCCGGCCCGGCGCCCCCGCCGGGTCAGCCGTGCCAGGATCGCCACAGGGCCGCGTACGCCCCGTCCGCTGCCACCAGTTCGTCGTGGCTGCCCAGTTCGCTGATGCGGCCCTCCTCGACCACCGCGATCACATCCGCGTCGTGCGCGGTGTGCAGTCGGTGGGCGATCGCGACGACCGTGCGGCCGTCGAGGACCCGGGCCAGCGAGCGCTCCAGATGGCGCGCCGCCCGCGGGTCGAGGAGCGAGGTCGCCTCGTCCAGGACCAGGGTGTGCGGGTCGGCGAGCACCAGCCGGGCCAGTGCGATCTGCTGGGCCTGCGCCGGGGTGAGCGCGAGCCCGCCCGAGCCGACCTCGGTGTCCAGACCCTCGTCGAGCGCCCGTGCCCAGCCGTCCGCGTCGACCGCGCCGAGCGCCGCCCACAGCTCGCCGTCCTCGGCGCCCGTGCGGGCGAGCAGCAGGTTGTCGCGGAGCGAGCCGACGAAGACGTGGTGCTCCTGATTGACCAGGGCCACATGCTCCCGGACCCGCTCGGGCGGCATCTTCGCCAGCTCGGCCGAGCCGAGCGTGACCGATCCGGTCCGCGGGGCGTAGATGCCCGCGAGCAGCCGGCCGAGCGTCGACTTGCCCGCGCCGGACGGGCCGACCAGCGCGAGCCGGGTGCCCGGGGCGACGTCCATCGACACCTGGTGCAGCACGTCGACGCCCTCGCGGTAGCCGAAGCGCACGTCGTCCGCCCGGACGTACCGTCCCTCGGGACGCAGGGCCCCGTCCCCCGCGTCCGGCTCGATGTCCCGGACGCCGACGAGCCGGGCCAGCGACACCTGGGCGACCTGCAGTTCGTCGTACCAGCGCAGGATGATCCCGACGGGCTCGACCAGCATCTGGGCGAGCAGCGCGCCGGTGGTCAGCTGCCCGACGTCGATCCAGCCGCGCAGGACGAACACACCGCCGAGCATCAGGACACCCGCGAGAACGAGCGTGTGCGTGAGGTTCACGACCGGGAAGAGCACCGATCGCAGGAAGAGCGTGTACCTCTCCCACGCGGTCCACTCGGCGATCCGCCGGTCGGAGAGGGCGATCCGGCCCGCGCCGAGGCGGTGCGCCTCGACCGTCCGGCCCGCGTCGACGGTCTCCGCGAGCGCCCCCGCGACCGCCGCGTATCCGGCGGCCTCCGAGCGGTACGCCGAGGGCGCCCGCTTGAAGTACCACCGGCACCCCACGATCAGCAGCGGCGCGGCGACCAGCAGGGAGAGCGCGAGCGGCGGCGCGGTGACGGCGAGCCCGCCGATCAGCAGACCGGCCCAGACCACGCCGATGGCGAGCTGTGGGACGGCCTCGCGCATCGCATTGGCCAGCCGGTCGATGTCCGTGGTGATACGGGACAGCAGGTCGCCGGTCCCGGCCCGCTCCAGGACTCCCGGCGGCAGCCCGACCGACCGTACGAGGAAGTCCTCGCGCAGGTCCGCCAGCATCTCCTCGCCCAGCATCGCGCCGCGCAGCCGCACCATCCGTACGAAGAGGGTCTGGACGACGAGGGCGAGCGCGAACAGGGCGACGGTGCGCTCCAGATGGAGGCCGCGCGCCCCCTCGGAGAGGCGTTCGACGAGCGAGCCGAGCAGGTACGGGCCCACCATCGAGGCGGTCACCGCGACCGCGTTGACGCCGATGAGCAGCGCGAACGCCATGCGGTGACGGCTCAGCAGATCGCGTACGTAGGTGCGCACGGTCCCGGCCGTGCCCACGGGCAGGGTCGTCGCCGACGTCGGGGCCGCCGGGTCGTACGCCGGTGGCGCCAGGCCGATCATGCCGACTCTCCTTCCAGCTCTGATGCGAGCTTCGATGCGAGCTTGTCGTCCCTCGCCCGGGCTTCGCTCACGTGGTCTTCCCTCGCCCTGTCGTCCAGGGCCTGTTCGTCTTCGGTGTCTCGGGTGACGACGGCCCGGTAGCGCGGCTCGGTACGCAGCAGTTCGCGGTGCGTACCGACGGCCACCACCTCGTCGTCGTGGACGAGGGCCACCCGGTCGGCCCGGTCGAGCAGCAGCGGCGAGGAGGCCAGGACCACCGTCGTACGGCCCTCGCGCAGAGCCCTCACCCCGGCGGCGACGCGCGCCTCGGTGTGCGAGTCGACCGCCGAGGTCGGCTCGTCGAGGACCAGCACCTCCGGGTCGGTCACCAGCGACCGGGCCAGCGCCAGGCGCTGACGCTGGCCACCGGAGAGCGACCGGCCGCGCTCGGTGATCCGGGTCCTCATCGGGTCGCCGTCCGTGTCCACGGACGCCTGCGCGAGCGCGTCGAGGACGTCCCCGCACCGCGCCGCGGCCAGGGCTTCCTCGGGCCGGACCGCACCGGAGGAGGGCACGTCGAGCAGATCGTGGAGCGTGCCGGAGAGCAGGACCGGATCCTTGTCCTGGACCAGTACGGCGGTTCGGGTGGTGTCCAGATCCAGTTCGTCGAGCGGCACCCCGCCGAGCAGGACAGAGGTGTGCCCCTCACCCGCCTCCGTGGGGTGGCCGCCGAGCCGGTCCGCCAGCCGTCCGGCCGCGTCCGGGTCGCCGCAGACGACCGCGGTGAGGAGACCGGCGGGGGCGAGCAGCCCGGTGACAGGGTCGTACAGATCGCCCGTCGCCTTGTCGTGCCTCTCCGCCGTCGTGGTGGTGGTCCGCGCCAGCGACAGCACCCGGGCCGCGCGCTTGGCGGAGGGCCGGGAGAAGGAGTACGCCATGGCGATCTCCTCCACGTGCCGAAGGGGATGCAGCATCAGCGCCACCGCGCCGTAGACGGTGACCAGTTCGCCGACCGCGATCCTCCCTTCGAGCGCGAGCCTCGCCCCGTACGCGAGCACGCCCACCAGGAGCAGACCCGGAAGCAGGACCTGCACGGCCGCGATCAGGGCCCACATCCGGGCGCTGCGGACGGCGGCGCGCCGGACCTCCTGGGAAGCGGTGCGGTAGCGGGTGAGAAACAGCTCCTCGCCGCCGATGCCGCGCAGCACCCGCAGCCCGGCCACGGTGTCCGAGGCCAGCTCGGTGGCCTTCCCCGCCTTCTCGCGCTGGACGTCGGCGCGACGTGTCGCACGGGGGAGCAGCGGCAGCACCGCGAGGGCGAGGACCGGCACACCGATGGCGACCAGAACTCCGAGCGCGGGCTGGTAGACCACCACGCCCACGCAGACCAGGACCATCGTGAGAGCGGCCGCGGCGAAGCGCGACAGCGCCTCGACGAACCAGCCGATCTTCTCGACGTCAGAAGTGGAGACGGCCACGACCTCGCCCGCGGCGACCCGCCGCGTCAGGACGGAACCGAGCTCGGCGGTCTTGCGGGAGAGCAGCTGCTGGACGCGTGCGGCCGCGGTGATCCAGTTGGTGACGGCGGTGCGGTGGAGCATCATGTCGCCGACCGCGATGGCCGCGCCAAGCACGGCGAGCAGGCCGCCCGCGAGCGCGAGGCGCCCGCCGTCACGGTCCACGACGGCCTGCACGGCGAGGCCGACGGCGAGGGACAGCCCGGCGATGCCGAGTTGCTGCATCAGTCCCCACAGGAGGGAGCTGACCTGCCCGCCGAGTTGGTTGCGGCCGAGCCAGAAGAGGAACCGGGTGCCCGAGCGGACATCGGGGATCCCTGGATCGGCATACGGTAGATCGCGAATCTTCATGTCGTCCCAGGGCTTTCCGTGGCTTCGCCGAGTAGCGCAAACCGTGCAAGGTTCGCGCTGCCGGACCCCCCGCGGCAATCGAATTTCTCGCAGAGGCACACAAAACGCGCCAAGGTCGCACGGCGCCCTCTGGACGCCTCGAACGCCCCGCGGTTCACTCGCGATCCATGAGACATCAGAAGATCATGAGCATGATCGGTGGGCTCGTCCTGGCCGCCGGCGCCCTGCTCACGGCGCACCCGGCGACCGCGGACGCTCCGGCCGATTCGCCGCCGGCCGAGTTCGGCAACGACTGGCACGACCCGTTGACCGCCGCACCGCCCGTGACCATGCCTCCGACCCGCTCCTGCGAGGTCCTGCTGGCCGCGGCCCAGTTCCGCGACTTCACGCCGTACAAAGGGAGTTACGCACCTCCGAAGGAGTGTGGCACCCGCTGGAGCAAGGTCGTCCTGCGTCTCGAAGGAGAGGTGAAGGGGCGTCAGTACGACCGCCTCGGCCACCTCGCCGTCGGCGGCGTGGAGATCTTCCGCACCTCCACGCCCCAGCCCTCACCCGACGGCATCCGCTGGTCGGTGGAGAAGGACGTCACCCGCTACCGCGACACCCTCGGCCGCCCCCAGCCGGTCGAGATGCTCATCGGCAATGTCGTGAACGAGACGTACACCGGAGTCATCGACGTCCGGGTCACCCTCACCTTCTTCACCGCCCGGGGCACGGTGAAGCCGGCGGCGAACACCCCCGACCGGGTGCTGCCGCTCGACTCCACCGGCCTGACCACCCCGCGCAACACCGAACGCATCCTCGCCGAGGTGTACGCCACCGGATCCGGCGGCGGCTGCGAGGAGTACTGGTACCTGACCGTCCCCGACGCGGCCCCGTACTCCTGCAAGGCGACCGACGGGCCGTACCGCGAGGTCCGGATCTCCGTCGACGGACGGACGGCGGGCATCGCCGCCCCGTTCCCGACGGTGTGGACGGGCGGCTGGTCCAACCCCTTCCTCTGGTACGTCACTCCCGGTCCGCGCGCCTTCGACATCCAGCCGATCGTCTACGACCTGACCCCCTTCGCCGGCATTCTCAACGACGGGCGCGCCCACCGGGTCGAGGTGTCGGTCCTGGGCGTCCCCGCCGGTCAGACCGGCTGGAGCACGCCCACCAACATCCTGCTCTGGCAGGACGAGGGCCGCACCGTGGTCACCGGCGGGCTCGACCGGTACGAGGAGACCGCGCCGCGCAACTCCTCGGTGCACACGCCGGGTTCGGAGCACCGGTTGGACACCGAGGGCGGGCACGCGCTCACGGTCGCCGGCCATCTGAACACCTCGCACGGCCGTGTCGACACCACCGTCGCCCGGACCCTCGCGAACACCTCCGTGCACCGCTGGGCCGAGGGCGAGAACCCGGACGCGCTCACCGCGCGGTGGACCGACGACGAGACCGTGACCGTCGGACGCACCAGCACCCGAACCCACCGCACGTACACCATGGACGGCGAGACGACGATCGGCGCGGGCGACCGCCTGCGGACCGTGCTGGCACTCGGCGACCGCGCCCACACCGAGGTCGTACGAGGCGGCAAGCGGCTCTCCTGGTCACACCTCGACCACAGTTACGTCGGCGATGCCACGTACACCACCGGTGTGCCCCGCGATCAGCGGCACGCGGTCGGGACGACGTCCGACCGCTACCTGCTCCACGGCTCCGACGGTTGCTACGACCGCCGCGTGAAGACGGCGCAGGGGATGGTCACGGAGGATCGTCTGCGCTGCTGAGCGGCGTGAGGGGGCTGGTGACGGGCTGGTTTGGGGCAAGGCCCAAGATGTGCATGGATGTTCCATCGGGTCTTCTGTGGAAGACACGGCTCCGACATAGTGGCGCGCACTGCGGAAGTTTCCTTTCGGCGTCGACCGGATCATGGACGCGATGCGCGTCGCCACGAACCTGCTCGGCAACTGCGTGGCCGTGTTCGTGGTCTCCCGCTGGGAGGGGGCGCTGGACCGGGTGACGGCCTAGGCCGTACTGAACAGTGAGATCCCCTTCGTACCGGAACAGTCCGACGAGACCGCATCGGCCGAGGAGTCCGCAGACGCCGCCGAGCAGTCCCGGGCGGCACAGCAGCCCGCGAGTTGAGCGACCGCGGGGCCCGGCCGGTGCGAGCCGGGCCCCGCGCCGCTCGCCCCTATGCCGGCTTGACCGAATCCACGCCCGACCGTGCCTTCTTCCACTCGCCGCGGGTGAAGTCCGGGATCGGCAGCGGTACACCCTTGGCCTTGATCGAGGCGTGACTGAGCGGCACCGGCGCCGTCCAGGTCGCCGCGTCGTACACATCGAAGTCGGGGACCAGACCGAGCTGCATGCACTGCATCAGCCGGAAGATCATGATGTAGTCCATCCCGCCGTGCCCGCCCGGCGGATTCGCGTGCTCCTTCCAGAGCCAGTGGTCGAACTCGGTGGCGTACGCCGCGAAGTCACCCCACTGGTGTCCCTTGTGGTCCGGCTCCACATAGATCCGGGCCGGAAAGTCCTCGAAGACCCCCAGGCTCCCGCCCAGACTGTTGATGCGGCTGTACGGGTGCGGGGTCGAGACATCGTGCTCCAGCCGGATCACGCGGCCCTTCTCCGTCTGGACCAGGCTGATCGTCCGGTCGGCCCCGATGTACGTCTCCTTCCAGCTCGGGTCGCCCGGCGGCATCTCCTTGGCCCGGTACTCGGCGAGACCGAGCGCCGGCGTCCCGAAGCTGCTGATGCTGACCGCACGGTCGCCCCGGTTGATGTCCATGTAGTTGGCGACCGGACCGAAACCGTGGTTCGGATAGAGATCGCCCCGCAGCTTGGTGTGCCAGAGCCGGCGCCACGGGCCCTCGTAGTACGTGGGCGAGAACATCAGCTCGCGCAGATCGTGGTTGTACGCGCCCGCGCCGTGCAGCAGATTCCCGAACTTGCCCGCGTGCGCCATCCGCAGGACCCGCATCTCGTTGCGGCCGTAACAGCAGTTCTCGAGCTGCATACAGTGGCGTCGGGTCTGCTCGGAGAGATCGACCAGCTCCCACAGGTCCGGGAGCGTCATCGCGATCGGACACTCCACGCCGACGTGCTTGCCGTTCAGCATCGCCGCCCGCGCCATCTCGACGTGGAGTTCCCAGGGCGTCGCCACATAGACGAAGTCCAGGTCGGAACGCTCGCAGAGGTTCTCGTAGTCGTCCTCGCCATGGGTGTACAGACCCGGGGAGGGCTGTCCGGCGGCGACCACCTTGGCGGCGGCGCGCTCCGCGTTCTCCTTGACCGGGTCGCAGATCGCGACCACCCGTACCCAGGGGAGCGCGAGGAACAGGTCGATCATGCTGCCGCCCCGGTTGCCGAGGCCGACGATGCCGACCCGGACCGTGGAGCGCCCCTCGAAGGGGACACCGGCCATGGTGACGCCTCTGCGCGGGGGCACCGGGGCGGTCTGCTCGGTGGTGTCCGCGGCGGCAGCGGCGGCCTCGGGCGAGGCGGCCTCGGCATGGCCGGCGCCCAGGGCGCCGAGGCCGATGCCCGCTCCCGCGACCCCGGCCGTGGTCCGCAGGACGGAGCGACGGCTCGGCGGCTGCGGTGCGTTGTCGTTCATGGAACCTCCAGTAGCTGTGTGCACGGCTGGCTCATGAATCCCGCTCAGGACCCTGGCCGTTGAGACTGGTGGTACGCAAGGGCGCGGATTGGACTCTTGCGACGGGTAGTTGGACTCTTCCATTCCGCATGGCCGCGTCATGCGGACGACGGGGGTCAGTCACCCACATGGGGCAAGGGCCCTCGTCTGTCGCGCGGGGCGTCACGGACGCGTCGCGCGCTCCAAGGCCAGGAGCACATGCTCATAGCTCCGGCCGGTCGCCCGGTCCATACCGATCTCGCACATCCGGTTAGCCGACAGATGCGCGTCGAAGGGGCGGGCCGTCACCTCGGCCGCCTCCCGCGCGGTGGCCGAGGCCGTCAGCTCCGGATGGAGCATTCCCCGGTCGCCGGCGAAGGCACAGCAGCCCGCGTCCTCGGGCACCACGACCTCCTCGGCGCAGGCCCGGGCCAGCTTCGTCAGCTGCTCCTCGTCCCCCAGATGCCGCATGGAGCACGTCGGATGCACCACCGCCGAACCCACCGCACGCCGTACGTCGAGCCGCGGCAGCAGCTCGTCGGCCGCCCACACCAGGGAGTCGAGGATCGTCATCTCGGCGTGCAACTCCCGGTTGTCGTCCGTGAGATACGGCACCACCTCGTGCGCGATCCCGAGCGTGCACGAGGAGGCGTCGACGACGAGAGGCAGCCGCCCGCCCGCCGTCCAGCCCCAGGCCGCCTCCACGATCCGGTTGGCCATCACCTCGTTGCCGCGCTCGTACCCCTTGGAGTGCCAGATCGTCGCGCAACACGTCCCGGACACGTCGTCCGGAATCCACACCGGCCTGCCCGCCCGCGCGGAGAGCGCGACGACCGCCTCGGGGAGCGAGGGGCCCGGTCGGCCCTCCGGCCCGCCGAAGATCCGGTTCACACAGGCCGGGTAGTAGATGGCGACGGCCGCCGGCCGGTGGGTCCGGGGGAGCCGGCGGGCCGCCGCGCCCGGGATCTCCGGCAGCCACTCCGGTACGAGATCGGGGCGCACCGCCTTGCGTGCCAGGCCGGTCGCCGATGCCAGGAGACGGTCCCCGATCCGGGCCGCCGCGGCGACGGCGAGCCGTGCCGATGCCTCCACCGCGCGGAAGTTCCTCGCCGCCAGCGCCGCGACGAACTCCTCGCGCTGCGAGTGCCGCTGGTGTCGGAAGTCCTTCATCAGCGCGCCGGTGTCGATGCCGACGGGACAGGCCAGCTTGCAGGTGGAGTCGCCGGCGCAGGTGTCCACGGCGTCGTAGCCGTACGCCTCCAGCAGGCTCGCCTCGACGCGGGAGCCGTCGCTCTGCCGCATCATCTCCCGCCGCAGCACGATGCGTTGGCGTGGAGTGGTCGTCAGGTCGTGGCTGGGGCAGGTCGGTTCGCAGAAGCCGCATTCGATGCAAGGATCGGCGACCGCCTCCACCTTCGGGATCGTCTTCAGGCCGCGGAGATGGGCCTGAGGGTCGCGATCGAGGACGATCCGCGGCGCGAGCACCCCGTCGGGATCGATGACGTCCTTGGTCCGCCACATCAGCGCCGTCGCCCTCGACCCCCACTCCAGCTCCAGGAAGGGCGCGATGTTGCGGCCCGTGGCGTGCTCGGCCTTCAGCGAGCCGTCGAACCGCTCGACGGTCAGCTTGCAGAACTCGTCCATGAAGGAGGCGTACCGCTCCACGTCGGCGGGGTCGCCGGTGTCGAACGCGAGCAGGAAGTGCAGGTTGCCATGGGCGGCGTGACCGGCGACGGCCGCGTCGAATCCGTGCCGGGACTGCAGCTCCAGCAGCTCCGCGCAGGCCTCGGCGAGCCGGGCCGGCGGTACGGCGAAGTCCTCGGTGATCAGCGTCGTACCCGAGGGGCGCGAGCCGCCCACGGCGGTCACGAACGCCTTGCGGGCCTTCCAGTACCCGGCGATGGCCCCGGGGTCGCGGGTGAAGGCGTTGCTCACCGAGGCGACGGGCGCGACCAGGTCCAGGTCGTCGAGCACGGCGCCCGCCGCCCGCTCGTACGCCTCCTGCGCCACCGCGTCAGGCGCGCGGAACTCCACGAGCAGCGCCGCCGTCTCCTTCGGCAGCTCCGCCCAGTCCGCCGGCACCCCGGCGACGCGGACCGAGGCGCGCAGGGTGTTGCCGTCCATCAGCTCGACCGCGATCGCCCCGGCCTCGTTGAAGCGCGGTACGGCGGCTGCCGCGGCCGGCAGCGAGGGGAAGAACAGCAGCGCCGTCGAGACCTTCCGGTCCAGGGGCAGGGTGTCGAAGACGACCTCGGAGATGAAACCGAACGTGCCCTCCGAGCCGACCATCAGTCCCCGCAGGATCTGCGCGGGCGTGGCACCGTCCAGGAAGGCGTCGAGGCGATAGCCGTTGGTGTTCTTGATGGCGTACTTGGCGCGGATGCGGGCGACCAGCTCGGGGTCGGCCTCGATCTCGGCCTTCAGCTCCATCAGGCCCGCGCACAGGCGTGGCTCGGCGCGCGCGAGCTCCGCGTCGGCGGCCGGATCAGCGGTGTCCACGACGGTGCCGCTCGGCAGGACACAGGTGAGGGAGGCGACGGTCCGGTACGAGTTCCGTGTCGTCCCCGCGGTCATGCCGGAGGCGTTGTTGGCGACGACCCCGCCGATCGTGCAGGCGACCGCGCTCGCCGGATCGGGCCCGAGGACCCGGCCGTGCCGGGCGAGCGCGGCGTTGGCCCGGACGACCGTCGTGCCGGGGCGGATCCGGGCGCGGGCACCGTCGTCGAGCACCTCGACGCCCACCCAGTGCCGGCGCACGTCGACCAGGATGTCCTCTCCCTGAGCCTGTCCGTTGAGGCTGGTCCCGGCCGCCCGGAAGACCACCCCGCGGCCCTTGCCGTGGGCGTACGAGAGGATCGCGGAGATGTCGTCGATGTCCTCCGCCACCACCACGACCTGCGGGACGAACCGGTAGGGGCTGGCGTCGGAGGCGTACCGCACCAGGTCGGAGACCTTCGAGAGCACCTTGCCGGGGCCGAGGAGCGCGGTCAGCTCCTCCCGTAGATGCCGTGGCGTGCCGCGGGACTGGAGATCGGGGACCCGGTCCGGGGCCGGGGTCCGCTTCCTGCCCGGACGCAGGGCCTGCGGGTTCGGCTCCAGCAGTGGCATGTCACGGCTCCCCTCGGCGCTGCCTGCGCCTCCTCGGTCAGCAGCGCCGCTCCGGCACATGGTCGACCAGAGCGGACAGCAGACCTCCGAGCACCTCGCGCTGATCGACGGTCAATGGAGCAAGGATGTCCTCTGCGGCCGCCCGACGGGCGCTCCGCAACGCGCGCAGCGTGGCGCGCCCCGAGTCGGTGAGCTCGATCCTGACCACCCTGCGGTTCGTCGGATCGGCGACGCGGCGCACCCGGCCGGCAGCCTCAAGACCGTCCACGAGGCTGGTCACGGCCCGGGGGACGACCTCCAGGCGCTCGGCGAGATCGGCCATCCGGGGCGGATGGTCGTAGTGCGCGACGGTGCGCAGCAGCCGGGACTGCGCGGGGGTGATGCCGATCGGCTCCAGCTGCTGCTTCTGGCTGCGCTGCAGGCGTCGGGTGAGGCGCAGCAGCTGCTCGGCGAGGAGGCCGTCGGCGTCGGGGTTCATGGGGGAACAATATCAGGACCATGTTCATTGTGAGTATAGGTAACAATGAGCTATGCTCTGATCGACTTCAGCTCTCTCACCCCTCGTAGGAGCCCATGCGCCCCCATGAAGAGTCCGAATGGACACCCTCTCCGCGCGATCCCGCGCAGCCGAAGGAGCCCGCGCAGATGCGGCGCATCCTGCGGCTCTTCCATCCCTACCGCGGCCGGCTCGCCGTCGTCGGACTTCTCGTCGGCGCCTCGTCCCTGGTAACGGTCGCCTCGCCCTTCCTGCTGAAGGAGATCCTCGACACCGCGATCCCGCAGGGCCGCACGGGGCTGCTCAGTCTGCTCGCCCTCGGCATGATCGTCACCGCCGTGATGACGAGCGTCTTCGGCGTGCTCCAGACCCTCATCTCCACCACCGTCGGCCAGCGGGTGATGCACGACCTGCGCACCGCGGTCTACGCGCAGCTGCAGCGGATGCCGCTCGCCTTCTTCACGCGTACGCGCACGGGCGAGGTCCAGTCCCGGATCGCCAACGACATCGGCGGGATGCAGGCGACGGTCACCTCGACCGCCACCTCCCTCGTCTCCAACCTCACCGCCGTCGTCGCCACCATCGTCGCCATGCTCGCGCTGGACTGGCGTCTCACCGTCGTCTCGCTGCTCCTGCTCCCGGTCTTCGTCTGGATCAGCCGCCGCGTCGGCCGCGAGCGCAAGAAGATCACCACGCAGCGCCAGAAGCAGATGGCCGTCATGGCCGCGACCGTCACCGAGTCGCTCTCCGTCAGCGGCATCCTGCTCGGCCGGACCATGGGCCGCGCCGACTCGCTCACGAGGTCCTTCGCCGAGGAGTCCGAGCGCCTCGTCGACCTCGAAGTGCGCTCCTCCATGGCCGGACGGTGGCGGATGTCCACCATCGGCATCGTCATGGCCGCCATGCCCGCGCTGATCTACTGGGCCGCCGGGTTCGCCCTCCAGGCGGGCGGACCGGCGATCTCGCTGGGCACGCTCGTCGCGTTCGTCTCGCTCCAGCAGGGCCTGTTCCGGCCCGCCGTGAGCCTGCTGTCCACGGGCGTCCAGATCCAGACCTCCCTCGCCCTCTTCCAGCGGATCTTCGAGTACCTCGACCTCCCCGTCGACATCACCGAGTCCGCCGAACCCACCCGGCTGGAGAAGATCAGCGGCGAGGTGGCGTTCGAGAACGTCGACTTCCGCTACGACAGTGGCGCGCCCGGCCGGGCCACGCTCGACTCCATCGACCTGACGGTCCCGGCCGGCGGCAGCCTCGCCGTCGTCGGACCCACCGGCTCCGGCAAGTCCACGCTCAGCTACCTGGTGCCCCGGCTCTACGACGTGACCGGCGGACGGGTGCTGCTCGACGGCGTCGACGTCCGCGACCTGGACTTCGACAGCCTCGCCCGGGCCGTCGGCGTCGTCTCCCAGGAGACGTACCTCTTCCACGCCTCCGTCGGCGACAACCTGCGCTTCGCCAAACCCGACGCCACCGACGAGGAGATCGAGGCCGCCGCCCGCGCCGCCCAGATCCACGACCACATCGCCTCGCTGCCCGAGGGCTACGACACCCTCGTCGGCGAGCGCGGCTACCGCTTCTCCGGCGGCGAGAAGCAGCGTCTCGCCATCGCCCGCACCATCCTGCGCGACCCGTCCGTGCTCATCCTCGACGAGGCGACCAGCGCGCTGGACACCCGTACGGAGCACGCCGTGCAGCAGGCCATCGACGCGCTCTCCGCCGGTCGCACCACCATCACCATCGCCCACCGGCTCTCCACCGTTCGGGACGCCGACCAGATCGTGGTCCTCGAAGCAGGCCGGATCGCCGAGCGCGGCACACACGAGGAGCTCCTCCAACGGGACGGCCGGTACGCGGCCCTCGTGCGCCGTGACGAACACACGAACGTGGGAGCGGTTGTTCCCCAGAACGTGTGATCGTTCCCGTTTTCGTTGCTCAACTCCCTTGTGACGGCTGATGATTACGGTGCGCAAGCGACGGGCTGCAGACCGCGATCGCGCACTGTCCCACAGATGCACGCTGCACAAGGAGAACGCACCACCATGAACGTGATCACCAACCTGCTCGCCGGCGTCTTCCACTTCCTGGGCTGGCTCGTCTGACCCTGGTTCGTCCGACTCCGTACGACCGGTACGCGCAGTGCACGGCGCCGTCGGTTCCCCGTCCCAGGGGGCCGGCGGCGCCGCCGCATGTGCGGGCTCCGCGGTTTCGAGGGTCTGCCGGGTTAGCGTGCGGCCATGACGCACCGGTCCTGGCAGCCCGAACACCGTCGCCGCCGCCCCCGGCTCACCCGCCGGGGCAAACTCGCGCTGCTCCTCGGCGCGGCCCTCGCGGTGGCGGCCGCGATCACCGTGCCGCTGCTGCTCCGCAGCGAGGACAAGGCCGAGCCCGTCCCCGAGAAGCAGCGGACCCTGCTGATCCCCGAGGGCTTTCGGGCGGGCCAGGTGTACGCGGCCATCGACCGCTCCCTCGGCCTCGCCGAAGGCACCACCCGCAGCGCGGCGGCCGCCCCGGCCACCGCGCTCAGACTGCCCGCGGCCGCGGCGGGGAACCCCGAGGGCTACCTCTTCCCGGCGACGTACCCCGTGGAGGCCGCGACCACCCCCGAGAGCCTGCTGCGCTACATGGTCGACACGGCGGGGAAACGCTTCGGCACCGATCACATCGGCGCGGGCGCCCAACGGCAGGGCCTCAGCCTGCACCAGACGGTGATCATTGCCAGCATCGTGCAGGCCGAGGCCGACACCGCCGAGGACATGGGCAAGGTCGCGCGGGTCGTCCACAACCGCCTCGCCAAGGGCATGGCGCTTCAGATGGACTCGACCCTCAATTACGCCCTGGGCCGCTCCACCGTGGACACCACCCACGAGGACACGAAGATCGACAGCCCCTACAACACCTACGAACGTCCCGGACTGCCACCGACCCCGATCGGGAACCCCGGCGAGCAGGCGATGGCGGCGTCGATCGAACCGGCGACGGGTGACTGGCTCTACTTCGTGACCGTGCGGCCGGGGGACACCCGCTTCACCGCCGACTACGCCGAACACCAGGCGAACGTGGCCGAGTTCAACGAGAACCGCCGAGCGGTGACGGAGGGGTGACCTACGGGTGCGCGACGGGTTCCCGCTCCAGAAGGCGGCGGATCTCGGTGACGGCGGCGCGACCGGCACGGTTGGCGCCGATCGTGGAGGCCGAAGGCCCGTACCCGACCAGATGGACGCGCTCGTCCCGTACGGCGCGCGTCCCCTCCACCCGGATGCCGCCGCCGGGCTCGCGCAGCCTGAGCGGGGCCAGATGGTCGATCGCGGCACGGAATCCGGTCGCCCAGAGGATCACGTCCGCGTCCACGGTCCGGCCGTCGGCCCAGGCCACACCGGTCGGGGTGATGCGGTCGAACATGGTGTTGCGGTCCAGGATTCCGCGCGCCAGAGCGCTCTTGATCGCGTCGGTGAGCGGGAGACCGGTGACGGAGACGACGCTCTGCGGCGGCAGCCCCAGCCGTACGCGCTCCTCGACCATGGCGACGGCCGCCCGGCCCTCCATCTCGCCGAACGGCCCCTCGCGGTACACGGGCTCGCGCCGGGTCACCCATGTCGTCTCCGCCGCGACCTCGGCGATCTCCATCAGATGCTGGGTCCCGGACGCACCACCACCGACCACGATCACCCGCTGACCGGCGAACTCCTCGGGGCCGGGGTAGTTCGCGGTGTGCAGCTGGCGGCCGCGAAACGTCTCCTGGCCCTGGTAGCGGGGCCAGAAGGGACGGTCCCACGTGCCGGTCGCGTTGATCAGCGCACGGGTGGAGTACGTCCCCTCCGAGGTCTCGACGAGAAGCCGGCCGCCCTCGCCCTCGCGGACGGCGCTGACTTCGACGGGCCGGTGGACACGGAGGTCGAAGCGCTCCTCGTACGCCGAGAAGTACGCGCCGATCACCTCGGAGGAGGGCCTGCTGTCGTCGGCGCCGGTCAGCTCCATGCCGGGCAGCGCGTGCATCCCGTGGACCTTGCCATAGGTGAGAGAGGGCCAGCGGAACTGCCAGGCACCGCCGGGGCGGGGGGCGTGATCGAGCACGACGAAGTCCCGGTCCGGCTCCAGGCCGGTGCGCCGCAGGTGGTAGGCGGCGGAGAGCCCCGCCTGCCCTGCACCTATGACGACCACGTCGACGTCTCGTACGATCTGCCCGCTCTCAACCCCGAAATCGTTCACGATTCCACTAACCGCCGTGGGGTCGCGGATCTTCCCGCTCGTGGCCACGACATGCGGCGCCCCGTGCACCCCACCCCAGAAAGGGACACCGAGCGCCTGCCGACCGGCCGACACTGTCCCTACCGGCCGCCGCCCGCCACAAGAAGCGGTGCGCCGCCGGGAGCGGAGGCCGGACGTCCGTTCGCCGCCGGAACACCGAGCAGCGGCGAGGCGGGGATCCTCGGCAGCAGCCCGCGCGCCGCGAGCTCCGGTGTCACGCCCTCCCCGAACCAGTACGCCTCCTCCAGATGCGGGTACCCGGAGAGCACGAAGTGCTCCACCCCCAGGTCGTGGTACTCCTCGATCCGGTCGGCGACATCGGCATGACTGCCCACCAGGGCCGTGCCGGCCCCACCCCGCACGAGCCCCACCCCCGCCCACAGGTTCGGCGCGATCTCCAGCTTGTCGCGCTCCAGCGAACCGCCGCCGTGCAGCGCCAGCATCCGCTGCTGACCGACCGACTCGCTCCTGCCGAGCGTCGCCTGGGCCGCGGCGACCGTTGCCGGATCCAGATCGGAGAGCAGCCGGTCCGCAGCCGCCCATGCCTCGCGCGAGGAGTCCCGCGAGATCGTGTGCAGCCGGATGCCGAACCGCACCTCGCGCCCGCGCTCCTCGGCGAGCCGCCGGATCCAGTCGATCTTCTCCCTGACCTGCCACGGCGGCTCGCCCCAGGTCAGATACACATCCGCGTGCTCGGCCGCGACCGGCCCGGCCGCCGCGGACGACCCGCCGAAGAAGATCTCCGGCAGCGGGTCCGGCGGCAGCGCGGTGAGCCCGCCCTCCACCTGGTAGTGCGTGCCGTCGAAGTCGTACGGCTGCCCGCTCCACACGCCCCGGACCACCTTCAGGAACTCGGCCGTCCGCTCGTAGCGCCGGTCGTGGTCCAGATGGTCGCCGAAGCGGCGCTGCTCCACCGAGTCGCCGCCGGTCACCACGTTGAGCAGCAGCCGCCCGCGGGTGATCCGCTGATACGTGGCCGCCATCTGGGCGGCGAGCACGGGCGAGACGACACCCGGGCGGAAGGCCACGAGGAACTTGAGCCGCTCGGTGTGCTGGGCGAGCGCGACCGTCGTCAGCCAGGCGTCCTCGCACCAGGTGCCGGTGGGCGTGAGCACGGCCTCGAAGCCCAACTGCTCGGCCGCCTTGGCGATCTGTGTCAGGTACTCGATGTCGGGAGCGCGTACACCGGTCACGGTCCCGGACCGGGTGATGCCGCCGTCGGTGTAGGCGTGCCGGTCGACGAGGGTCCGGCCGTCGCCGCCCGTCGGCAGGAACCAGTGCAGATGGACAGTCATCAGGAGGAGGCCTTTCCGTAGCTGCGCGCCGGGGTGGTGGACGGCGGCAGGTTCTTGTCGAAGCGGTTGTCGACGTAGTCGCCGAAGTCGAACGTCCTGGGAATCAGCTTGAGTTGGGCGAAGGTGTCGGCGATCTGCTGCTCGGAGGCGATGGCCTCCTTGTCGATCGCGACGGGGATCCGGGTGCCGTTGCTGCGCTTCACAGCGGCCAGCGCCACCTCGTACGGCAGCCCGGTCTCCTTCGCCCAGACCTTCGCCCAGGCGTCGGGGTGCTCGTAGACCCAGTCCTGGGCGCGGCGGAGCCGCTCGATGTAGTCGCCGATCGCGGCGGCCTTCTCCTTGTCGGCGAGCGCGGAGGGCGCGGCGATCTGGAAGCCGAGACCGTTGACCACACCACGGCCGTCGGTGAGCACGCGGGCCTTGCCGCTCGCGAGGACCTGCGAGGTGTACGGGTCCCAGACCGCCCAGGCGTCGACCTTGCCGCTCGTGAACGCGGCGAGGGCGTCGGCGGGTTGGAGCAGGCTGACCTTGATGTCGGAAAGTGAGAGGCCGACCTTCTTCAGCGAAGCGATCAGCTGGAAGTGCGCGGAGCTGCCCTGGGCGACGGCGACCGTCCGGCCCTTCAGGTCCTCGGGCCTGCGCAGCGGGGAGTCCTTGGCGACCAGGATGGCCTCACCCGCCGAATCGCCGTGCGTGGCCGCGACCACGGTGATCTTCGAGTCGGCGCCGGCGGCGAAGACGGGTGGGGTGTTGCCGACGGCGCCGGTGTCGACGGCCTTGGCGTTCACGGCCTCGAGGAGGGGTGGGCCGGAGGTGAAGGTCGACCACTTGATGCGGTACGGCAGATCGTCGAGCTCACCGGCGGCACGCAGGACCGCCTCCGCTCCGCCCTTCTGGTCGCCGACGTTGAGGACGAGTGAGCCCTTGCCGTCGGTGTCGGTGGCGGCGGACGAGGGGGAGGAGCAGGCGGAGGCGAGGAGCGCGAGCGGAAGGAGGAGGGCGGCGGGCAGGAGGGAACGCTTCATGGGCGGGGACTCCGGTTCGGGTTCGGTGCCAGGGGCGGGGCGGGGCGGGGCGGGAATCAGGGGTCAGCGGCCAGAGACCAAGCTGGTGGCGGTCGGCCGCATCGGCATGTCGGCGCGTCGGCGCGTCGGCACCGCGGGGTCGGGGGTTCAGGCGGCGTGAGCGGTGGAAACGCCTTCGTCGACACCGAGTTCGGCGAGCAGGCGGGAGCGCAGCGGGGCGAAGCCGGGGTCGCCGGGGGAGCGGGGACGGTCGAGGGCGACGGGTGTGTCGTACGCGATGACGCCGTCGCGCATCACCAGTGCCCGGTCGGCGAGCAGCAGCGCCTCGTCGACGTCGTGCGTGACGAGCAGCACCGCGCAGCCGCGCCGCTGCCACAACTCGGCCACCAGCCGCTGCGCCTTGATCCGGGTGAGCGCGTCGAGCGCGCCGAACGGCTCGTCGAGCAGGAGCAGATCGGGTTCCCGTACGAGAGCCCGGGCGAGCGACGCCCGCTGCGCCTCGCCCCCGGAGAGGGTCTTGGGCCACGCGCCGGACCGATGGCTGAGACCGACCTCCTCCAACGCCCGTTCGGCGACCGCCCGTTCGGGCTTGCCGGGCAGGCCGAGGAGGACGTTGCGCCATACCCGCTTCCAGGGCATGAGGCGGGGCGCCTGGAAGGCGACGGCGCGGCGCCTGGGGACGAGCACGGTCCCGGAGATGTCCCGGTCGAGCCCGGCGAGGACGCGCAGCAGGGTGGACTTGCCGCAGCCGCTGTGGCCGAGGAGGGCGGTGAACTCCCCTGCACGCAGGCTCAGATCGAGGTGGTCGATGACCGGGCGCCCGTCGAAGGAACGGGTCAGGCCCTGGATGGTCACTGCCCGGTGAAGGTCGGTCGCCATTGCAGCAGCAGCCTTTCGAGAGTGCGGACGACGGCGTCGGCGAGGAGGCCGAGGAAGGCGTAGACGACGAGGCAGACGACGATGACGTCGGTACGGAAGAACTCCCGCGCCTGGTTCATGAGGAAGCCGATGCCGGCGTCGGCGTTGATGGACTCGCCGAAGACGAGCGCGAGCCAGGCGGTCGCGAGCGAGTACCGCAGCCCGGTCATCGCACCCGGCAGCGCCCCGGGAAGCACGACGTGTCGGACGAGGCCCCAGCGCCCCAGCCCCAACGACTCACCGGCCTCGACGAGTTGGGCGTCGACGCCCCGGATCCCGGCGTACACGTTGAGGTAGAGGTGGAAGGCGACGCCGAGCGCGATCAGCGCCACCTTCGGCGCCTCGCCGATCCCGAGCCAGATGATGAAGAGCGGGATGAGTCCCACCCACGGAACGGTCCGCAGCATCTGTACGGTCGCGTCGACGAGATCCTCGCCGAGGCGCGAGAGGCCGGACACCAGTGCGAGCGAGACACCGATCGCGCCGCCCAACAGCAGTCCGACGGCGACGCGTTGGAGCGAGACGCCCATGGCGTGCGGCAGGGTGCCGTCGGAGACGAGCTCCCCGCCGGCCCGGGCGATGGTCCCGGGGGAGGCAAGGACGTCGGCGGGCAGGACACCGGTCGAACTGAGCACCTGCCAGACGGTGAGCAGCAGCAGCGGTCCGACGGCCCGTCGCAGCCAGCGCGGCACGGAGGGCCGCCGGGAACCGGTGGTTCGGGAGGCCGGAACGACCTCCTCAAGATCTGAAACAGGGGATATGTCGGGCAAGGATTCGGGCGGGGCGTGGCCAACCGTCATGAAGGGGCTCCGAGGGAGGAGAGAGGGTACGCCTCAGCGACCGTGGGCGCGCCGAGGGCGCGCGCACACGGGTGTCAGCGCAGGTAGATCAGGGGGTGAGAGGGCGTCAGCAGCCGCGAGGACACGCGGCGGAGGCCACCCGCAGCAGGTCGATGTGACCGCGCGTGGTGAGCATGGCTGTACGCAACATGGCGTGAACGTAGCGACTCGTTCCGGTGCCGGTCAACGGTGTCTCGGAGCGTGGACGCGCAATCCCGTGGTACGGACGGCAGGATGCCCTCATGGCATTCACCACCACGGTCCTCACCCTCACCACCGGCACCGCCGAAACGGTCACCGACCTGACCTCGGCCTGCACCGAGTTCCTCAACCGCGCGGCCCAGGGCGGCGACGGCCTCCTCAACCTCTTCGTCCCCCACGCCACGGCCGGCCTGGCGATCCTCGAGACGGGCGCGGGCAGCGACAAGGACCTCCTGTCCGCCCTCCACCACCTCCTCCCGGCCGACGACCGCTGGCAACACCGCCACGGCTCCCCGGGCCACGGCCGCGACCACGTCCTGCCGGCCCTGGTCCCGCCCCACGCGACGGTGCCGGTGATCAGGGGCGGGCTGGAGCTGGGAACGTGGCAGTCGATCTGCCTGGTGGACACCAATAAGGACAATGCCAACCGTCAGGTCCGCTTGTCGTTCCTCGGGTAGTGGGGGTGTTACGGGACTGTAGGAGGGATTTCCGGCCGTACCAACTGATGGTCCTGTGCCGACCGCTAGCGTGCCGACCGTCCCGCCTCCACCGCCCCGACTGGCCCGGATCCCGGGCTGGCAGGCTTCGGCTCCGCTGGTGTCCGCCCCGGCGTCGGCCACGGCCGGGGCGGCGGAGTCGAGCCGGGCGACCGGGCCCGGAGATCGCTCACACGCCCACGTCGCGGGCACACCGGAAGCCGGCGTGGCCGCTGGATGAGCCACGGGTGTTGACGGTGCGGGCGGCGCGGACGCCGTCGACGGTGTTCTGCGCGGGAGCCGTCCTCGCCAGATGTCGACGACGTGGACCACGGGGTCGTCTACCCGCCGTTCGACGAAGCGGATGGTTCTGTCGCGGTCGCGGTCCCAGTGGCGGTTGCGGGCGATCCTGTTCGCAGTTCCCGGAGGCCGGCGTCCTATTTCATCTGCCGTATATGGAAGGACGGTTCCATGTCGCCTACTGTCGTGGTCATGGCAGCAGGAATCCTCACTGCGCGCCGCCACGTCGACCAAGGGCACGTGGCCAGCGCCCTGTGTACGGTCGCCCCGGCGCGCTGAACGCGCCCTCCCCGCACGGGATCCCCACCTGGCGCCCCCGCCTGACTCCCGTCTCTCCCCCTTCCGCACCGCGGCCGACGGCTTGACCCATCGCCCGTTCGTCCGCTGTGCCCCCATGTGCACACGCACCCAGGAGGAATGGACATCATGAGCGAGAACCGACGTCCGCCGGTGAGCCGAAGAGGCTTTCTCGGCGGCGCCGCCGCAGTGGCGGCCGCGACCGCCGTACCCGCCTTCGCGCAGGTCGCCGGAGCCGGCCCCGCCGCTGCCGCCGGTCGGCCGAACATCCTGCTGATCGTCACCGACGACCAGCCCAAGCACACCGAGTGGGCCCTGCCCAAGACCGTCGCCTGGCTCGCCGACCAGGGCGTGAAGTTCACCAACGGCCACGTCACCACCCCACTGTGCGCGCCCTCGCGCTCCAGCGTGTTCTCCGGCCGCCACGCCCACAACCACGGCGTGCGAAACAACGGCGCCTCGCACGCGCTCGACCAGAGCACCACCGTGCAGAAGTACCTCAAGCAGGCGGGCTACCGCACCGGCCTGTTCGGCAAGTACCTCAACTCCTGGACCCTGGCGGACAACCCGCCGCACTTCGAGGAGTTCGCCCTCCTCCAGCCCGGATACGTCGACGTCCAGTGGAACGTCAACGGCACCGTCCAGACGATCAACGGCTACACCACCACCATCGTCAAGAACCGCACGCTGAACTTCCTCGACAAGGCCGCCACGGATTCCCGGCCCTGGTTCGCGTACGTCACGCCCTACGCGTCCCACGGCCCGCGCACCCCTGAGGCGAAGTACGCCGGCACCCCGGTCCCGGACTGGAACGGCCGCCCCTCCGTCCCCGAGAACGACCGCAGCGACAAGCCGGCCTACATCAGGAACGCCACCGGCACCCTCGCCGACGGCCAGACCATCCGTGCCGAGCAGCTACGCACCCTGCTCTCCGTCGACGACGCGGTGCAGGCGTTCAAGGACAAGCTCCAGGCGCTGGGGCAACTGGACAACACCCTCGTCATCTACATCGGCGACAACGGCTTCAGCTGGGGGGACCACGGCTGGACCGCGAAGTCGGTGCCCTACCGCCCGGCGCACGAGGTGCCGTTCTACCTCTCCTGGCCCGCCGGCGGGCGCGGAGCGGGGACCGTGGACAACCGCATCGTCGCCAACATCGACATCGCGCCGACCATCCTCGACGCGGCCGGCATCAGCCCGTCCGCCCCGCAGGACGGCACCTCCCTGCTCTCCTCCTCCAGCCGTGACCACCTACTGGTGGAGTGGTGGAAGCAGGGCACCGGCACCGGTGGGGCGCCCACCTGGTCCTCGTACGTGGCCGGGGACAAGCAGTACACGGAGTACTACGACCTGACGACCGACGGGAACGGCACGGTGTCCGGCACCGGCCAGGTGAAGTTCCGCGAGTACTACGACCTGGCGAACGACCCCCACCAGCTGACCAACAAGCTGTACCAGGCCACCCCGGCCCAGGAGCAGGCTCTCGGCATCCCCGCCCTGGCAGCCCAGCTCGCCGCCGACCGCGTGGCCTGACCCGCACTCGATACCGCCGGCCCGGCACCCGTGTCGCCAGGCATGGATGCCGGCCGCCCATCGTTCCGACGGAGCCGTCATGCCCGAATGCTGCACGCCTGGTCACGCCCACGTCCCGGTAGTGACCCTCGCACCGCCCCACCCTCCGCTCCAGCCCTCCCGGGTTGCCCGGCAGCTGCTCACCCTGCCCGGCGGACGCTTCCTCATGGGCACCGTCGACCCGGAGGGCTTCCCTGCGGACGCGGAGGGGCCGGTCCGCGAGGTGGCCGTGGAGCCCTTCCGTATCGCGGTCACGACCGTGACCAACGCGCAGTTCGCCACCTTCGTCAAAGCCACCGGACACGTCACCGAGGCCGAGCGCTTCGGCTTCTCCTTCGCCTTCGGCGCGTTCCTCGCCGACCCGGTCGCCGACATCTCCCCGCCCGTGGCGGCCGTCCCCTGGTGGCGGGCGGTGGCGGGAGCCAGCTGGCGCCACCCCGAGGGGCCCGGCTCACACGTCACCGACCGTCAGAACCACCCCGTCGTCCACGTGTCCTGGAACGACGCCCAGGCCTACTGCGCCTGGTCGGGCACCCGCCTGCCCACCGAGGCCGAGTGGGAGTACGCGGCCCGCGGCGGCCTGGAGCAGCGCCGCTACCCGTGGGGCGACGAGCTCACGCCCGGCGGCCGCCACATGTGCAACATCTGGCAGGGCGAGTTCCCCGACCTCAACACCGCCGCCGACGGCTACGTGGGTACGGCCACCGTGAAGTCCTTCCGCCCCAACGGCTTCGGGCTCTACAACACGGTCGGCAACGTCTGGGAGTGGTGCGCGGACTGGTTCACCCCGGGCGAGGAGAGCTCACGGGCGATGCGCGGCGGCTCGTACCTGTGCCACGACTCCTACTGCAACCGCTACCGGGTGGCCGCCCGCAGCTCCAACACGCCCGACAGTTCGACCGGCAACATCGGGTTCCGGGTGGCCGCCGACCCCGCGTAGGGCCGTCCGTCCGCCGTCCCTGTGGAAGAGGCCGTTTCGGAGTGTTCCGAAACGGCCTCTGGCATGCGGGCGCGGGAGGTCAGCCCACGGTGACGTGAGCCAGGGCCCAGGAGGTGTGGTCGAAAGACGTGCGGTTGTTCGCATCCTCGACGACCAGTCGCAGGACGCGGATACCGCGTACGTCCAGGTCGACCTGGACCGGGCCGGTGGCCGCCGTCAGGGTGGCGGTCGTCAGCAGCAGGCGGTCGTCGCCGTAGACCTTGGCGCGGGTGGCGCCGACGGTGCTCTGCTTGGCGGAGAAGTCGTCGATGCCGACCAGGGAAGTGAAACGGAGTGCGGCACCGCCGAGGTGGTACGCGATGTCGCTGGGCGCGTGGACACCCAGGCCCTTCGGGTAGGTCGTACCGCCGAAGGAGATCAGCGGGCCGTCGCCGGCGGCGTTCTTGCCGTTGGAGGTGTCGCGCTCCACCGGTCCCCAGCCGTTCGTGGCGCTGATCCAGGTCAGGTCGGAGAGGTACGAGTCGCGGGTGGGGGCAGGGGGCGGGGTCGCGACGGTGCCCGTCGCCGGGTAGCGGACCGGGCCGCCCGGAGCCAGGGCGCTGCCCTCCGCGGTGAGCGTCCACGACGTCGCGGGGGCGGCGCTCGTGGGCGGGGTGACCTGCCAGGAGGCGGTGAGCCGGCCTCCGGCTGCTAGTCGGTCCGCGGTGGTCGGGGAGGTGGGGGCCACGGTCCAGCCGTCAGGGGCGTGCAGAGCGAGCGAGGCCGCGGTCCACGGGCGGGAGGAGCCGTTGTCCAGGGTGGCGGTCACGGTGAACGCCTGGCCGGGAACGGCCAGTACAGGCAGCGTCAGATGGGTCCCGAACGGGATGCGCGGATAGCCGTCCTTCCAGGAGGAGCGCATCAACGCCACCAGTTCCGTGGCCTTCGTCGGGTGCCGGTCCGCGAGGTTGCCGGTCTCCCCGGGGTCGGTGGCCAGGTCGTACAGCTCCACCTGCCACTGGTCGTCGGGGAGGGTGTGGTCCCGCTCGGGAGCGAAGCGCACGGCCTTCCAGTCGTCCCGGCGGACCGCCTCGGCGAGCCAGGTGGCACGCCCGCCGTCCTGCGTGTCGGCCCGACTGGTGACGCCCCACTCGTCTCGGAACCAGTACAGGTGTCCGTGGCGTGCCGATTCCGCGCTGCCGGCGAGCAGGGGAGCGGCGGACAGCCCGTCCACGTCGGTGGGGGAGGGGGCGCCGCCGAGCTCGGCCAGGGTGGGAAGCACGTCGGTCAGCGAGGTGGGACGGCCGCTGGCCCCCGGCCGGACCCGGCCGGGACCCCAGGCGATGAGGGGGACGCGCACGCCGCCTTCGTAGAGGTTGCGCTTGTAGCCGCGCAGCGGTCCGTTCGCGTCGAACAGGTCGGGGTTGACCCCGCCCTCCTCGTGGGGGCCGTTGTCGCTGGTGACGAGGACGATGGTGTCCTGCGCCAGACCGAGCTCCCGGAGCCGGTCGACCACCTTGCCGACGAGCGAGTCGAAGTACGTCACCTGGGCGGCGTGCCCCTTGTTCGCGGCCGTCCAGCTCCGGTCGGCGTAGGCGCTGGAATCGGGGATGTCGCTGGGGGCGTGCGGGACGTTCGGGGTGAGGAACAGGAGGAACGGCTCGGAGGCGTGGGCGCCGATGAACTCCAGGGCGCGCTGTTCCAGGAGGTCCGGGGCGTACACCGCCTTCACGCCGCCGGCGTTGGCGGGGATGGGTTCCTTGACGTCGTTGTGCCAGAGGTACGCGGGGTAGTACTGGTGGGCGTGGCTGTGGTCGATGTAGCCGTAGAACTCCTCGAAGCCGCGGGCGGCCGGGTGGCTGTCCTGGTCGGCGGCCTCCGGTCCGAAGCCCCACTTGCCGATCAGGGCGGTGCGGTAGCCGCGGGCCCGGAGCACCTCGGCGAAGGTGGTGTCGTCGGCGGTGAGTGAACCCTGTCCGCCGGAGGAGGGGTTGGCGCGGACCGTGGAGTGGCCGGTGTGGAGGCCGGTCAGCAGGGAGCAGCGTGACGGGGCGCAGACTGCGGCGGTGGAGTAGGCGTCGGTGAAGCGGAGCCCCTCGGCGGCGAGCCGGTCCAGACGGGAGGTGGCGATCAGCTTCTGGCCATAGGCGCCGAGCTCTCCGTAGCCGAGGTCGTCGGCGAGGACGACGACGAGGTTCGGCGGCCGGGTGGCCGAGCCCTCCGCCGCGCCGGAGACCGCCACCGAGGGCGTTGCCTGCGCCGACTCCGCGGGGGCGGCGGTGACGGCGGCCAGACCGAGCGTGGCGGTCGAACCGGCCAGGAAGGTACGGCGGCTGGGCATGGCTGACGGCTCCTCGGGTGCGGGTGCGGGTGCGGGTGTGGGGTACGGGGTACGGGCGTTCTGCCGATCATGGGCGGGAGAGCCGTACCAGAACCATGCACACGGCATGAAGAACGTGTGACGGCACCCGAACCGGACCGGACGGGGAGAGAACGCGCCACACGTTGTTCACACGGAGCCGGAATTCCGGGACCGGAGCCGCCGGTTGCGGCGAACATGACTCTCGGAGTAACGCTCAGCTCGACCTCCCGACAGCTCCCCGTCGACAGCACTGTGCGGCTCGCGCGCGAGGCGCGGGACGCCGGTCTGCACTCCGCGTGGTTCGGGCAGTCTTTCGCGTACGACTCGCCCTCGCTGGCCGCGATCGTCGGGCGCGAGGTGCCGGGCCTGCACGTGGGGACGGCCGCGATCCCGATCTTCGGCCGCCATCCGCTGCTCGTCTCCAGCCAGGCCCAGACGGCCCAGGCCGCCACCGGCGGCCGCTACCACCTCGGGCTCGCCCTTGGCACCCGGCACCTCACCGAGACCGGATTCGGCCTGCCGTACCGGCGGCCCATCGGTCTGCTCCGGGAGTTCCTCACCGCCCTGCGGCCCCTCCTCGAAACGGGCGAAGCCAACTTCCACGGGGAGCTGCTGACCGCGACGACGCCGTACCCGGCGGCGGTGCCGGGGGCGCAGCCGCCGGTGCCGGTGCTGGTCGCCGCGATGGGGCCGCAGGCCTTGCGCGTCAGCGGTGAACTCGCCGACGGCATCCTGCCGTTCCTGGCCGGTCCGCGCGCGCTCGCCGAGCACATCGTCCCGGCCGTGACCGCTGCCGCGGAGGCGGCGGGCCGGCCCGCGCCCCGGATCGTGGCCCTTGTGCCCGGCGCGGTCACGGCCGACCCCGAGGGCGTGCGGCGGCAGGCGACCGAGGCACTCGCGCTCTATGAGCGGGTGCCCTCCTACCAGCGCGTCATCGAGCTTTCCGGCGCCGACCGGGCCGCCGATCTGGCCGTCCTCGGCGACGAGGAGACCGTCGCCGCCGAGGTGCGGCGCTACCGCGAGGCGGGGGCGAACGAGGTGGTCTTCACCGCGACGGACCTGAGCGGCGAGGACGACCGGCGCCGCACCTGGAAGCTGCTCGGCGAGCTGTCGCGGGGCTGAGCCGGCCGCGTCGGACCTGTTGGCGGTTCCGCGTGCGGCCTCCCGGCGGACTCGTGTCGCCGGGCGGTCTCCCCGGCGCCTTCCGGGCGGCGGCGTCGTCCGCCGGTCCGGCGAACGAGCCTCCGGCGAACGGGCCTCCGGCGGACAGGCCTCCGGTGGACCGAGACAGACGGGCCGGTAGGCGCGGCAGCGGCACCGCCCCGTCAGGACTCCAGTACCTCCACATGGTCGCCGATCGCGACCACCAGGACCCGCGATCCCGGCTCGGTGGAGCGCCAGCGGTGCCGGACGCCGCCGGACAGCAGCAGCGTGTCCCCGCGGCCCAGCCGGTGGATCCGGCCGTCGGCCTCCACCTCCACCGCGCCGTCCGCCACGTACATCAACTCGTCGTTGCGGTGCTGGAACTCGCGGTCCGCCTCGTGGCTGCCGACGAACTCCAGCGCGTGCAGCTGATGGCGGCCGCGCACCACCGGCCGGACATGCGCCTCCTGGTCGAGGCCGCTGTCGTCGTCGGCGCGCACCACGTCGACCGTGCGGGTCTCGTCGGAGGCCGCGAGCAGCTGTACCGCCGTCGTGCCGAGCGCGTCCGCGATCCGCTGCAGCGACCGCATGCTGGGGCGCGCCCGGTCGTTCTCGATCTGGCTGAGGAACGGGGAGGAGAGCCCGCTGCGCCCCGCCACCTCGGCGAGCGTCAGGTCGAGCGCCCGGCGCCGACGGCGTACGGCAGCGCCTACCCGCGGTGTGTTCGCGGCCTCCATGGATGTCCCGTCCTTCCCCGCCCCGCGGCGCCGTTCTCCCTGGTCGACGGCGCCTGACGGCACCTTACGCGGCCCGCGGCAGGAACCCGGAGACGGTTTCGTACTCCCGACACACGCCCGTCACACAACGCCCCTACCGTCAAAGTCGGTTGTTCTCATCAAAGAAAGTTTGAAGCGAGGAGCTCCGACGTGCCCCCGATCGACCAGAACTCACGCCGCCGACGTCCCACCGGCCTCATCGCCCTCGACGAGACGGCTGCGTACGACGGCTACACCCTCTACGCACCGCTCACCGGCACCGGGGAGGTCTACCTCATCGACCTCCACGGCCGAACCGTCCACCGCTGGGACCTGCCCTACCGCCCCGGCCGCCACGCCCGCCTGCTCGCCGACGGAACCCTCGCCTACAACGGCGTACTCCCGGGCGAGAAGGCCCTCTTCCCGATGTGGCACAAGTACCGGGGCGGCGTCATGCTCCGGGCGGCACCCGACGGAACCGTGCTGCGGGAGCACCGCGACCCCCTCCAGCACCACGACGCCCATCACCTCGATGACGGCCGCATCCTCTACACCGCCTTGGAACCCCTGTCCGGGGCCGAGGCCGCGGCCGTACGGGGCGGAGTGCCCGGCTCCGAAGCCGCCGGCGGCTTCGTCTGGGCCGACACCATCAAGGAGGTCGGCCCGGACGGCGAAGTCCTGTGGTCCTGGCGGGCGGCGGAGCACCTCGACCGCGAGGAGTTTCCGCTGCACGAGGCGTACGCCCGCGAGCACTGGCCCCTGATCAACAGCGTCACGCCCCTACGGGACGGCAATATCCTCGCCAGCCTGCGCAGCGTCTCGGCCGTCGTCGTCATCAGCCGCGACACCGGCGAGATCCTCTGGCGCAGCCGCCCCGGCACAGTCAGCCAGCAGCACGCGCCCACCGAACTGGTCGACGGACGGCTGCTCGTCTTCGACAACGGCGTCTTCCGGCCTGGCCACGACGTGCCGTACTCCCGGGTCATCGAGATCGACCGGGCCGACGGTGACATCGTGTGGGAGTACCACGACCCGGCACGCGAGTTCTTCTTCGCGCCCTTCATGGGCTCCGCGCAGCGCCTGCCGAACGGCAACACCCTCGTCACCGACTCCCCGTCCGGGCGGCTGTTCGAGGTGACGAAGGACGGCTACCTGTGCTGGGAGTACGTCGTCCCGTACTTCGCCGGCTACGGCGAGAGCGAGGTACGGGGCCTGTTCCCGTCCGAGCCCAACGCCGTGTTCCGCGCCTACCGTTACGCCGCCGCCGACATCCCATGGCTGGAGGCGACGGCATGACGATCACTCGGGCCCCGGCTGCCACCCGCTCCGCCGAAGCCGTCGACGCACGGGTGCCGTTGCGGCGACTCGTGCCGCTGTCGGCCCAGCACGTCCTGGCGATGATCGCCGCACCGGTCTCCACCGTCTTCCTCGTCGCCGGCACTCTGAAGATGCCGCCCGGCGCGACGGCCTCGCTGCTCAGCGCCGTCCTCCTGCTCTGCGGAGCGGGCGCCCTGCTCCAGTCCCTCGGAGTGTGGCGGATCGGTGGCCGGCTCCCGTTCGTCATGCTGCCCGGCGGCGCCGCGACCGCGCTGTTCCTCCAGATCGCGCAGGAACACGGGGCGCCGACGGCCGCCGGCGCCGTCCTCCTGGCGGCGGCGCTGCTCCTGACCGTACTGCCGCTGTACGCGCGCGTCGTACGGCTCTTCCCGCCCCTGGTCATGGGCGTGACCGTGCTCCTCATCGGGATCGCGATGATCCGGGTCGCCGCTCGGCTCGTCACCGGCCCTGACGGCACGGGCGAGCCGCGCGCGGTGCTCCTCGCCGCCTTCACGGTCGCGGCCACCGTCGCCGCGTACGTGCTCCTGCGCGGCGTCTGGCGCCAGACCTCCGTCCTCATCGGGATGGCGGCGGGCACCCTCGTGGCGGTGACGACCGGCCTGGGGGCCTTCACCCCCGCGGTCGGGAGCGGCTTCGCGCTGCCCGCGTTCCTGCCCTTCGGGACACCACGGTTCGACCTGGTGGCCGCCCTTCCGCTGCTCGTGTTCAGCCTCACCACCCTGGCCGAGATCACCGGACAGACTGTGCTCAACAGCGAGACCGTCGGCCGGACTCCCGCCCCCGAACGGGACGTTCCGCGCGTCGCCCGCGCCGACGCCCTGGTCTCCCTGGCCGGCGGACTGTTCGGTACGTCCCTCATGGTCACCAGCGCCGAGAACATCGGCATCGGCCGGCTCACCGGAGTCCGCAGCCGCTTCGTGACCGCCGGGGCCGGAGTGCTCCTGGTCGTCCTGGGCCTGGCCACGCCCGTGTCCCGGGCGCTGGCCGGGATACCCGAGGCCGTCGTGGGCGGCTCCGCCCTCGTCGTCTACGCCGTCATCGCCGTCATGGGCGTCGAGATGCTCCGCCGGGCCGACCTGTCGGGCACGGGTACGGGCAACCTGACGGCCGCTCTCGCACTCACCGCGGGACTGCTGCCGCTGCTCACCCCGGACCTGTACGCGGGGTTCCCCGGATGGGCCCGTACGATCCTGGGCAGCGGCGTCGTCGCCGGCACCCTGACAGCGGTGCTCCTCACTGCGCTGC
Source organism: Streptomyces sp. NBC_01353 (assembly GCF_036237275.1). Taxonomy (GTDB): domain Bacteria; phylum Actinomycetota; class Actinomycetes; order Streptomycetales; family Streptomycetaceae; genus Streptomyces. The sequence continues at coordinate 7,432,908 of NZ_CP108352.1, forward strand.
TCGGCCGGTTCGGCCCTGGGAGCCGTCGCACAGAGGATGACCGCGGCGGAAGCGGCGGCGCGGGTCACCCCTGAGGTGCCGCGCCGCGCCGGTTGAAGGGAAGCCGGCCGAGGACCACCGCCATGCCGCAGGTGTCGGTGAGCGCCGAGAACACCAGCCCTCCGGCGATCCCCGCCGACAGCAGCTGGAACGCCGGATGCACGAGCAGCCCGAGAGCCAGGCCGAGCAGCACGAGGGCGCCGGCGGTGAAGCGGACTTGACGCTCCATCCCCCAGACGGCGCGTACGGGACCGGGCGGGTGCTCGAGCCGGTGACCGGCGGCGGCCCAGGCCCGGGTACCGCCGGTGAGGCTCGCCGCCGCGATCCCGTGGGAGGCGAGGACCGCGGCACCCTTCTCGGAGCGGGCGCCGGAGGCGCACACCAGGAGCAGCCGTCCGCTCTCGGCGGTGCTCCGCAGCTCCGCCAGGTTGCCCTCGACGCGCTCCAGGGGAATGTTGACGGCGCCCGGCACGTGGCCGGAGGCGAACTCGCCGGGAGTACGGACGTCGACCACGTTCAGCTCGGGCAGCCGTGGCTCGGCCTCGTCGACGCTGAGGATGCTGGAAATACTCATGAGGAACCTGCCCTTGGCGGAGACGGGGGACGGCCCCGACCACCAGCGGCGGGGCCGTCCCCGGGATGCTAGGCGGTGCCGGGCGGCAACGCCCGCAGGCGGACGGCATCGCCACGAGGTGGCCATGACGCCGTCACGCCGCGGCAACAATCCGAGTCGGCGCCTTCCGCAGGCCCCCGCTAGGAGACCGGGCCGCGCTCGCGGGGGATCTTCTCGCCGGCCTCGATCGCGACGGGCAGCCGGTTCTCGCCCGGCGGCAGCGGGCAGGTCGCGAAGTCGGTGTAGGCGCAGGGCAGATTGGTGGCGCGGTTGAAGTCGAGCACCACCGTGCCGTCGGGCCCGGGCGCGGCCACCCCGAGCTGGCGGTTGGCCGCGTACGTGGTGACGCCCGAGGTCTCGTCGGTGAACAGTACCGTGAGGCTCCCGGGCAAGTGCCCGTTGAACGCGGTCAGGCTCAACTCCTGTCCGCCCAGCCGGAAGACGACGCGGCCCGGAGCGTCGTACACGTGCCGAAGGCCTTCGACGGAGGCGCCGACCGTGGTCGGTCGCGGCTCGTCGAAGGCCTCGTAGCGGCCCGTGACCACCCAGCGCGGATCGGGCGCATACGTGGGCGTGCCGGTGAAGGCGACCCGCAGCGGGTGGTCCGGGTGCCGTGGCCGGACCACGTCGTGGCCGCCGCGCTTGGCGACCTCGATCACGGTGTCGCCCCAGACGGCGTCGACGCCGCCGCGCTCCGGAACGACGCCGAAGAGGTGCCGCCCGCGTACCACCACGCCGTCGACGACGAGTTCCGTCCCCTCGTCGAGCTCCACGGCGACACCTTCGGGTCCCGTCGACCAGGTCCCCGGTACGCCGGAGAAACTCTGGGGCTCGGCGGAGAGCCAGTGCAGACCGGTGACCGCGAGGAAGCCGTGCTCCGACGCGAGCCGGGCGTCCTTGTCCCGGTGCCACTCCTGCCATTCCGCGGCGAAGACCTCCGGATCGGGAACGCCGGCGATGCTGGTACGTCCGTCGTGGTCGTGGTCGACGGCTTCGCGGGCGTCGGGGATGTCATGGACGCTCATGCGTCTCCTCCTGGTGCAGTGGATGGTGTGGTGTGCGCGGCCCCGTGTCCAGTGCCAGGAAGCCGAATGCCCCGAGGCGGGGGGGCGGAAGGCAGGAGGGAACGGACCACGGGGCGGAACGAGGCCGTCGGAGGGGCGCCCAGGAGCCTTTCGGACAAACGCGTCGGTGTCCGGACGCCGGGACGAGGCCTCGGTGTCAGCCGGAACAGGCCATGGTCGTGACGCGCACGTAGTCCACGTGTCGACGCATCACGAGCAGGCTCACGGCTTCAGAAGAACACAACTCCGGTGCGGTGCGCCAGTATCCCCGCATCGCGACGACGGTGTGCGGGCTCCGGCGTGCGCAGCTGCGGACCCTCGAAGGCGCGGTGCCGCGCGCCGGCGTCGCGCGGTCGAAGACGACCTCTGACCGGTGCTGCGCCGGGTCGGCATGGCGACATCGGCAGAGCGGTGGCGTCAGCGATGACGGGCGAGTTTGACCGCGGAGACGAGCAGGAGCAGGGCCAGGGCCGGGATGAGCACGAGATCAGGAATCGCCGCGAGGAGCACCCCGCCCAGCAGGGCGCCGGCGACGGAGCCCAGTCTACGATGCCGAGCGTGTCGCCCGCCGCGACCGTCAGGGACGCCCCGTCTACGCCCGGGCGCGCCCCCCCCGCCGGAACCCCTTTCGTACGTCTACGGCTTCGAGGAGCACGTCGTCCCGGGGAGGCCCCCGCCCGGCGGGCGCGCCGCCACGACGGAGGCCCGCGAGGTCTCCAGGCGCGGCACCGAGGCGAACCGGCGGGTGTACGGGTGCCGTGGCGCCCCCAGGACCCGCTCGACGGGCCCCTGCTCGACTACGGCGCCTTCCCGCATCACCAGGACCAGGTCCACGCTCCCCGCGACGACCCCCAGATCGGGCGAGACCAGCACCAGACCCGTGAGGTCTCGGCCCCCGCGCCGTGCAGCAGGTCGAGGATCTGGGCCTGGACGGTGACGTCCAGGGCGGTCGTCGGCTCGTCCACCACGATCAGCCGCGGTTCGCACACCGTCGCCGGCCGCAACGGCCTGCGCTTCGCTGCCAACTACCACGTCAGCCCGGCGACCGTACTGGAGGCGGCCGAGGGCTACCGCGCCGCATTCCAGCCCTCCGACGACCTGGAGAAGCCGTACGTCAGTGTCTCCACCGACGTCGTCGTCGCCGAGGACGACGCGACCGCACGGGAACTGGCCACCGGCTACGGTCTGTGGGTTCGCAGCATCCGTTCCGGCGAGGGCGCCATCCCCTTCCCGACCCCGGACGAGGCCCTGGACCACGCCTGGACGGAGGAGGACCTGACGCTGGTCGCCGACCGCGTCGACACCCAGTTCGTCGGCTCCCCGCAGCGCGTCGCCGACCGGCTCGTGCAATTGCAGGAGGCCACCGGCGCGGACGAACTGATCATCACCACCATCACCCACCACCACGCCGACCGCGTGCGCTCCTACCGACTCCTCGCGGAGGAGTGGCAAAGCCGATGAGCCGATCGCGGTCCGGTCCCTGATGCCGTGCGCCGGCCACGCCCCGCCGCCTTGCGCCAGCCGCGCACCGTCAGTCCGTCGACGGCCTTCCCTCGATTTCGATCCGGTACCGCGACCTATGCTGAGGGTTGTCCTAACGGAGGTTGGCGGACACCAATAAGGACAATGCCAACCGTCAGGTGCGGCTGTCGTTCCTGGGTTAGTTGCGGTATCGCGGGACTGTAGGCGTGATCTCCGGCCGTACCGAAGTGTCGGCCGCCGGGTCCGGCTGGAAGTCGCCGAGGATCGGATCGGGGCGGGTGGCCGCGTGGGGTCCGGGGTTGGCGGCGCGGGGGTGTCGTCTGCGGTGCGGAGCGGCCCGGTGGCTCGAGGATCAGCTGTTGGCCGCCGCCTCGGTGTCGGACGGCAGGCGCTGCGGCGTTCGGCTGACGGTCAGGCCGGCCGCTGTCCCGGCGCGGGCGAAGACAAGCGCGTCCAGGACGGCCGCCGCGTGCGGATCATTATTGAAGTACGCGTAGACCTCGTGGTCATCGGGCCAGGTGGCCGCGATCCGCCGTACCCACGTCTGCAGGGACTGCCGGCCGTAGTGCGGCCAGAGCCGGGCGCGCCCGACGTGGAAGCGGACGTAGCCCCATTCCGCGGTCCGCCACAACGGTGTGACGGGCCGTGCCTGAACATCCGCCCAGCACAACGCGGCGCCGCGGCGTTCGAGGACGGACCGGACCGCGGGGGTCCACCACGAGTCGTGGCGCGGCTCGACGGCGACCCGGGTGCCGGCCGGGAAGCAGCTGAGGCAGTCGTCCAGAAGCCCGTGATCCGCCCGCAGCGTAGGAGGCAGCTGGAGCAGCACCGGGCCGAGCCGGTCACCGAGACCGGCGGCGTGGCTCATCAGCCGGTGTACGGGCTCCTCCGGGTCGCGCAGCCGCTTGACGTGGGTCAGGAAGCGGCTCGCCTTGACGGCGACGACGAAGTCCTGCGGTGTGCGGTCCCGCCATGCGGCGAAGGTCTCCCGGGTGGGCAGCCGGTAGAAGGCATTGTTGACCTCCACGGTGGCGAAGCGCGCCGCGTACTCTTCGAGCCACAGCCTCTGCGGCATCCCGGCCGGATACAGGACACCGCGCCAGTCCTTGTACTGCCACCCCGACGTGCCGACGAACAGGGTCATACACCCATCGAAGCACGCACTGTGCCGGTACGAGGTCACACTCGACTGCGCCGCCTGGTGCCATAGGACCGGCCACACCTACCTCGGCCCTGTTCCCCTCGGTGGTGTTGCTCCGAGTTACGCGCTCACCGTCTCCGACAACGCCACGCCCACCCACCCTCCAGCCTCCCTGGAGGCTGGATCCAGGACCGCGCACCGGCTCATGAAGCAGCCGCCGAGCCTCCTTCAGCCGGCGGTGGCACGCGGTGGTCCGCTCGAGCCTCGGACCACCAGATGTGTGGGGACCGTGAGGGTGCGGGCTCGAGAGCGGTCGCCGTCCAGGCGGGCGAGGGCGGTTCTGGCCGCGGCTTCGCCGATGGCTGCCGGGTCCTGGGCCACCACGGTCAGCGCCGGTTCGAGCACCTCGGCGAGCGGAAGGTCGTCGAAGGCGACCAGGGCGACGTCTTTACGTGCTGAGCGGGCGAGTTGGGCGACGACTCCCAGGGCCACGATGTTGTTCGCCGCGAACAGGGCGGTGGGCGGATCCGGCAGCCGCAGCAGTGCGGTGGTTGCGGCGGCGGCGGTCTCCTGGCCGTGCGCCCCTGTCACGAGAGTTCGGTCGTAGGGCAGATCCGCCGCCGCGAGCGCGGAGCGGTAGCCGGCGAGGCGCTCGCGGCGGGTGTAGAGCTTGGGGGGGAGGTCGCCGATGAATCCGATGCGCTGGTGGCCGTGTGCGATGAGGTGGGAAACGCCCTCCTGGACACCGGTTCGGTTGGAGCTGACGACGCAGTCGGCCGACAGTCCGACTCCCGGGCGGTCGAGGAAGAGGATGGGCAGTCCGGCCGCGCGTGATGCCTTGAGGTAGCTGTGGTCGGCCCCGAATGCGGGAACCACCATCAGCATGCTGACGCGCCGGGCCAGGAAGGTCTGGGTCAGCACTCGCTCGCGTTCCGGGTCTTCGGCCGATGAACCCATGAGCAGGGTGAGTCCCCTGCTTCTCACCACGTCCTCGATGCTGCCGGCCACCGTTCCGAAGAACGGGTTGCCCAGGTCCGGTACCACAAGCCCGACGGTGGTGTCAGGGCCCCCTACACGGATGTTGCGGGCCATGAGGTTCGGCTGGAAGCCCAGCTTCGCCACCGCGGCGAGCACGCGCTCCCGTGTCTGCGCCGAGCTCGGTCCGTCCTCGTTGAGTACCCGGGAGACCGTCTTGGCGCTGACGCCCACCTCTCGGGCGACATCGGCCAGAGTGGGGCGGCGAGTCGCGGCCATGTACCACCGTTCCTGTGCGTTCGTCGGGCCCGACCCCGCGAGGGCCGGGCCCGGTATTCTCTCTGAGGTGTTGATTCAGTGGGCTGTCACGCCTGCCGCCTTGGCGGCGTCCGCGTCGGAGACGACGGTACCGCCCTCCTCGACACGCAGCGCCCCGGTCATGATGGCGACGACCTCGGCCATGGAGTAGTCGGACGGCTTGATGAGGGCCTCACGTCGGCCGAGCCGGTGTACGTGGATGCGGTCGGCGATTTCGAAGACGTGCGGCATGTTGTGGCTGATCAGGACCACGGGCATGCCCTTGTCGCGGACCCGGCGGATCAGGTCGAGGACCTGTCCGGATTCCTTGACGCCCAGCGCGGCCGTGGGCTCGTCCATCACGACGACACTGCGGGCCCAGGCGACCGAGCGGGCCACGGCCACGGCCTGCCGCTGGCCGCCGGAGAGAGTCTCCACCGGCTGGGACAACGACCGCAGACCGATCTTGAGGTCCGCCATGTGGGCCGCTGCCTCCTGCCGCATCCGCTTCTTGTCGAGCATGCGGAACGCGCTGCCGAGCAATCCGGGCCGGCGCAGCTCGCGTCCGAGGAACATGTTGGAAGCGATGTCCATGGAGGCTGCCACGGCCAGGTCCTGGTAGACGGTCTCTATGCCGTGCTGCCGGGCGCTCTGCGGGCCGCTGAACCGGATGGGCTCGCCGTTCAGCCGTATCTCCCCCTCGTCCGGGGTGATCGCGCCGGTCAGTGCCTTGATCAGGCTGGTCTTGCCCGCTCCGTTGTCGCCGATGACGGCGAGCACCTCGCCAGGCAGCAGGTCGAAGTCGGCACCGTCGATGGCGGTGACGTGGCCGTACCGCTTGACCAGGCCGCGGGCCTGGAGGACAGGGGTGTCGGTGCTCATCGGGCCTTCTTCCGGGAGATCTGGTCGACGGTCACGGCCAGGATCACCAGGGCGCCGGTGATCAGAGTCTGGTAGATCGAGGCGACACCCATCAGCTGGAGGCCGTTGCGGAACACGCCGACGATGAGGACGCCGACGAAGGTGCCGAGAACGGCGCCGCGCCCGCCGAAGAGGCTGGTTCCGCCGAGGACGACGGCGGTGATGCTGTCCAGGTTGTCGGTCTGGCCCGCCTGCGGGTCGCCGACGCCGGTGCGGGAGATCAGGAGAAGTGCGGCGATCCCGTACACGAGTCCGGCCAGGGAGTAGATGCCGATCGTCAGTCGGGACGTGCGGATGCCGTTGAGGCGGGCGGCCTCAGGGCTGTTGCCGAGTGCGTACACGTGCCGGCCCCAGGACGTGCTGCTCAGCGCGTACGCGAAGAGCAGGAACAGGGCGATCGTCACGAGTGAGCCGTACGTGATGTCGGTGTTGCCCAGCGGGAACGTCTCACCGAGGGCGGTCAGCGGCGCCGGGACGTTCGTGACCGTCTGCTCGGCGGAGTAGATGTGGGTCAGGGCGAACGCCACGTTGAGCATGCCGAGGGTCACGATGAACGGCGGCAGCGGGATCAGCTGCACGAGCAGGCCGTTGACCAGTCCGAAGCCTCCGCAGACCACGAGTCCCAGGGTGATCGCGGCGATCGGCGGAAGGGTGCCCTCGGCCGCCATCTTGGCGATGACGATGCTGCCGAACGCCATCACGGCACCGCAGGAGAGGTCGATGCCCGCCGTAAGGATGATCAGGGTCTGACCGATGGCGAGCGTGCCCACGACCATGACCTGCTGGACGATCAGGGAGAAGTTGCCACCGGTGAGGAACTGCTCGGTCGTCAGGGAGAAGAAGACGCAGGCGAGTAGGAGGGCGGCGACTGGGCCCGCGGTCGGTGTGGTGAGCAGCCGGCGGACCGCGGTCGGTCCTTTCAGCTGGGCGTAGGGCGTGGTGGTGGCAGTCATTGGGGTCCTTGCCGGTGGTGGTTGTTCGCCGGTGGTGGATGTGGAGGGCGGTCCGGCCCCGGCTACAGGGGCGGGGCGGGACCGGCCGGCCGACGCCGGGGCTCAGCCCCAGCAGTTCTCCAGGCCGTACGCGGTGTCCTTGGCGTCGACGCCTGACTGCGTGCTGTCGGTGATCAGGGTGACGCCGGTGTCGGTGTAACCGGATGCCTTCTTGCCGTCCTTGGCAAAGTCCGCGACGGCCTTCACGCCGAGGGACGCCATCTTGAGCGGGTACTGCTGCGAGGTCGCAGCGATCTTGCCTTCCTGGACGGCCTTCGTGCCGGTGCAGCCGCCGTCGACGGAGACGACCAGCACCTTCTTCTCCAGACCCTTGGCCTTCAGCGCGGTGTAGGCGCCCAGAGCCGCCGGCTCGTTGATCGTGTAGACGACGTTGATGTCCGGCGCCTTCTGCAGACAGTTCTCCATCGCGGTCTGCCCCTTGGCCTGGTCTCCGCCGGTGTCCTGCATGCACACGACCGAGGAGTCGCCCTCCGGGACGCCGAAGCCCTTGAGGAAGCCCTCGTGCCGCTGCACGCCCACAGCCACTCCGGGCGCGAGGTCAAGAGTGGCGATCTTCGCCTGCTTGCCGGCCATGGCGGCCCTGGCGTACTGGCCGATGAGCTCGCCGGCCTTGACGTTGTCGGTGGCGAACAGGGCGTCGGTGGCGTCCTGCGGCTCGGTCGGGCTGTCAAGGGCGATGACCAGGACGCCCTTGGCGCGGGCCTTCTCGAGGGCGGGGACGATCGCCTTGGAGTCGTTGGGCGTGATGAGGATGCCCTTCACACCGGAGTTGACCATGTTCTCGATCGCGGTGACCTGGCCCGCGTTGTCGCCGTCGAACTTTCCGGCCGCGCTGACGAGCTCGACGCCGCTGTCCTTCGCGGCCTGCTCGGCGCCCTCCTTCATCTTCACGAAGAACGGGTTCGTGTCCGTCTTGGTGATCAGGCCGACCTTCACCGATCCACTGGACCCGCCCTGCGAGCCGGAGCCGCAAGCGGTCAGGGCCAGCGCCCCGACGGCGGCGCAAGCGGTGACGCGGACAAGGGTGGGAACGGCACGGTTCCTACGGGACATGAATGACTCCTGCGGGGTTCGGGCGGAGCGGCCGCGCTGGTCGGACGGGCTGCGGCGCGGGGGAGGTCGCTGCTGTGCGGCGAGTGTCATCGTTAACACATGTCATCGTTGACACCGCTTGCGGAGGATGATGGACTCCGACTCCACGCAACGTCAATGCCTTGGCACCGTCACAAATCGGCAACGTCGAAGAAGGGTCGTACTTCGATGACGCCGCCCCTCGTGAACCTCCCTGCTGCGCACCGCTACCGCGCCGCCCCAACTGGAGAGAAGCAGTCATGCGCCTGCCTCGGGTCACCGTCCTAGGAGAATGCGTCGCCGACGCCTTCACCGTCCCCGTCCCCACGTCGGGTGAGTTCGCTCCCGAGCTCGCTCTGCGGGTCATGCCGGGCGGTGGCCCGGCGAACACGGCCGTGGCACTCGCCCGGTTGGGCACGTCCGTCCGCTTCCTGGCTCGGCTGTCGGACGACGTCTTCGGTCGGCTCTTCCGTGCTCACCTCGAGGCATCCGGCGTCGATCTGTCCCGGGCGATACGCGCTCACGAGCCCAGCACCCTGGCCATCGCCGAGCTCGACGCCCGGGGCCAGGCGGTCTACTCCTTCCACGCGCAGGGCACAGCGGACTGGCAGTGGACGGCGGACGAACTGTCCGCAGCGGATCTCGCGTCCACCACCTGTCTGCATGCGGGTTCTCTGGCCCTCGTACGCGAACCGGGCGGCCCCGTGGTGGAGGAGTTCCTCGCCCGCGCCTCTGATGCGGCCACGATCTCCATCGACCCGAACGTGCGGCCCCTGCTCGTGGCACCCGAGGTCTACCGCGCACGCCTGCAGCGCTGGTGCGCGCTCGCGGACATCCTGCGGCTGAGCGAGGACGACCTGGAGCTGCTGCTGCCCGGGTACTCGGTCGAGCGCGCCTGCGACGTCTGGCACACGGCGGGTGCCCGGCTCGTGGTGGTCACTCGCGGCGAGCGCGGCGCGACAGCCTCACTGGACGGCGACAGGGCCGCCGTGCCGTCTCCGCCGACCGAGGTGGTGGACACCGTGGGGGCGGGGGACTCGTTCACCGCGGGTCTTCTGCACCATCTCGACGCCAAGGGCCTGCTGGGCGGGCGGTTGACGGATCTGCGGATGGACGACGTCGCGGAGGCGTGTGCGTTCGCGGCCCGGGTCGCGGCGCTCACCTGCTCCGCCAGCGGCCCGAACCCGCCCTGGGAGAGCCAGTTGCGGCCGCCGGCGACCGCGGTCGGGTGACCGGCCCGCAACCCCGGTCCGGCCCGGACGGGTCTGCCGGAACCATTGACGCACCGCCTCGCGCAAGCTCATCATCACTCCCCAGCAGGTGTCATCGCTGACATATGTCAGCGATGACACCTGCTGTTCCGGGCCGCCCCCACCGGCCGGCACTGCGATCCCCTTCCGGCGGTCGTGCCCACCGCAGCGGACGCGGCCGGGCCGCCGCCCTACAGTGCAGGAGAGACCATGAGCCCAGGCCCCGTACTCCGCCGTGCCCCGCTGCGGCTTGTCGCCGCGGCGGCCGCAACATGCGCGCTCGCCGTCACCGCCGTCGCCCCCCGGGCCGCGGCATCCGACAGCCCGCCGTACACCGAGCCCCACCGGCCCCAGTTCCACTTCACACCGAAGAAGAACTGGATGAACGACCCCAACGGGCTGGTCTACTTCAAGGGCGAGTACCACCTCTTCTACCAGTACAACCCCAGCGGCAACACCTGGGGCAACATGTCCTGGGGCCACGCCGTCAGCAAGGACCTTGTGCACTGGGAGGAACTCCCGCTCGCCATCCCGCACGACGACGAGGAGATGGTCTTCTCCGGCAGCGCGGTCGTCGACCATCACAACACCTCGGGCTTCGGCACCGAGGACACCCCTGCGATGGTCGCCGTCTACACGAGCGCGTACAAGGCCGACGGCAAGCAGGCCCAGTCGTTGGCCTACAGCACCGACCGGGGTCGGACCTGGACCAAGTACGCCGGCAACCCCGTGCTCGACATCGGCTCGAAGGAATTCCGCGACCCCAAGGTGCAGTGGTACGCCCCCACCAAGAGCTGGCTCATGACCGTGTCCCTGTCCACCGAGCACAAGGTCAGGTTCTACTCCTCCAAGAACCTCAAGCAGTGGGAGCTGCTCAGCGATTTCGGCCCGGCCGGTGCCGTGGGCGGCGTATGGGAGTGCCCCGACCTGTTCCCGCTGCCGGTCGACGGAGATCCGAGCCGCACGAAGTGGGTGCTGGTCGTCAACATCAACCCCGGCGGCATCGCGGGAGGTTCGGCGGCGCAGTACTTCGTCGGCGACTTCGACGGCAGGAAGTTCACCCCCGACGACGACGGCTCCTACACCCCGCCCGCCGGGCTGGTCCTGCAGGACTTCGAACAGCCCGGCTTCGGTGCATGGGCGACGACCGGCACGGCGTTCGGGAACGAACCGGCCACCGGCCCGCTCGAGGGACAGCTGCCCGTCTCCGGCGTCGAGGGCACGGGCTACGCCAACAGTTTCCACGGCCACGACGGCGCGACCGGCACCCTGACCTCGCCCGCCTTCACCGTCGACAGCCCCTATCTGAACTTCAAGGTCGGCGGCGGACGACACCCGCACGTGACCGGCGCCGTCATGGGTGAGCAGCCGGTGCCCACCGGGACGGTCCTGGCCGACTTCGAAGCGGCGGGCTACGGCTCCTGGACCGCGACGGGCACCGCGTTCGGCGACGGCCCGGCGACGGGCACGCTGCCCGGCCAGCAGGAAGTGTCCGGACACCTCGGCGACGGCCTGGTGAACACCTTCCTGAACGGCGACTCCACCGTCGGGACGCTCACCTCACCGGACTTCACCATCGACAAGGACCACATCAACCTCCTCGTCGGAGGCGGCAACCACCCCTCCGGCGCCGAGGCTCCCACCGCGGTGCGCCTCGTCGTGGACGGCAAGGTCGTCCGCAGTGCCGCCGGCAAGAACTCCGAGGCACTGAACTGGGCCACCTGGAACGTCGCCGATCTGGCCGGCAGGACCGCCCGTATCGAGATCGTGGACCAGAACACCGGTGGCTGGGGCCATATCAACGTCGACCACATCATGCTGTCGGACACCCCGGCAACGCCACGTTCGAACGAGACGTCGGTGAACCTGCTCGTGGACGGCACGGTCGTGCAGACCGCCACGGGCGAGGACAGCGAAACCCTGGACTGGGCCTCGTTCGACCTGCGCCCGTACGCCGGGAAGCAGGCCCGGGTCCAGCTCGTCGACATGAACACCGCGGGCTGGGGCCACATCTCAGCCGATCAGTTCACCGCCGCCGATACGCCCGCGCTCTCGAGGATCCAGCGCGCCGACTGGGTCGACCACGGCAAGGACTACTACGCGGCCGTGTCATGGGAGGACGCCCCGGACGGGAGGCGCCGCATGATCGGCTGGATGAACAACTGGCAGTACGGCAACAGCGTTCCCACCTCCCCCTGGCGCAGTGCGCAGAGCATGCCGAGGGAGATGGGGCTGCGCACCGTGGACGGCCGGATCCGGTTGACCCAGCAGCCGGTGACCTCCCTGGAGTCGCTGCGGACCGCGCCGCCCGTCAGCGTGCGCGACGTCACGATCACCGACGGCTCCACGCCTCTGGCCGGGGGACGCGCCGACGGCAAGGCGCTCGACATCCGGGCCACCTTCTCCCTCGGCGACGCCGAGCGGTTCGGACTCAAGGTCCGCACGGGCGAAGGACAGGAGACCGTCATCGGCTACGACACCGAGACCCAGGAACTGTACGTCGACCGCGCGAGGTCGGGCGCGGTGGACTTCAGCGACGACTTCCCCGGTGTCCAACGCGCGCCGCTGACGGCCGAGGGCGGCAAGGTCAGGCTTCGGATCCTGGTCGACTGGTCCTCCGTGGAGGTGTTCGGCGGCGACGGCCAGGCCGTGATCACCGACCAGATCTTCCCCGACCCGGACAGCGAGGGGATACAGGTCTTCGCAGAAAGCGGTTCCGTCGGCCTGGACAGCATCCAGGTCTGGCAGCTGCGCTCGTACCGCGACTGATCGCGCTCATGCGCGCTCATTGACGGCGCAGGGCGGGGATGCCGGAACCGGCCCCCCCGCCCGTACCGCTCATGCCACGCCGGCCACGCCGGAGACAGACAGGAAGAACGACATGCGCAAGACTCTGCTGGCCGAGTTCGGTGTCCGGCCCGGCTGCGAGGAACACGTCGCCGAGCTGGTGAGGGACTACTGTCGGCACGTCCGCGAAGAACCCGGGAACCTGGCGTTCGAGGTGTACACGAAGCAGTCCGACCCCCTGGCGTACTGGATCTTCGAGGTGTACGCGGACGAGGCGGCGTTCCAGGCTCACCTGGCAGCGCCCTACGGCTCGTTGTTCAACGCCGAGCTGCGGCAGTCGATCACTGAGAAGGAGTCCGTCCTCACGTTCCTCAGCCCGCTCGACGCCACGCAGTGGGGTGGTGACTCGTAGGCTGTCCCGGACGGCAGACGGCCGGCCCGCGCACCCGCATCCGACGGACTTGACCGATCGTGAGGGTTGCAGCGGCGCCACGACAGCCGTCTCGCCCCCGGTGCGTCCATGCCTCGGCGGCGGGTCGTCCGCCGAAGACGGCTCGCCGTGTGGGGAGGCCCGCCGCCGTAGGCGCGGCTACCGGAGGCCGAGGGCCGCGTCCGGTTGCGCCCGGCTGGGGGGGGTTGGGCACCGGCCTGTTCGCAGGCGAGCGCGCCCGCGGTCACGGCCTGGCGCAGCACGCGCTCCAGGCCGTCGCGGTCCTCGGGCAGCCGTACCAGGGCGACGACGTAGGCTCGGGGTTGTCCTTGCGGAGGTGGGCGGACACGAACAAGGAAAATCCGGAGCGGCAGGTTCGGCTGTCGTTCCTCGGGTAGCGGCGGACGAGGCCGCCCCGGGCGTCGTGCTCGTACGCCGTACGGCCGGAGCGGCGTCGGTCCGAGGCGTGGGCGGCGCCCGGCGTGCCTGCCCGGCGCGTGCGGGGCACTCTGGAGGCATGGCCCGAGCCAATGACCAGGTCGAGGCGCTGCTCCAGGAGTACGCCGAGTTCATCGCGATCCGGGGAGGGGAGGCCTTCAAGGCGAGGGCCTACGAGAAGGCCGCACGTGCCGTCGGGGGCTACCCGGAGGACGTCTCCACACTGGACGCGAAGGGGCTGCGTGAGATTCCGAACGTCGGCAAGTCCGTCGCCGACAAGATCCTGGAGTACCTGCGGACCGGCCGTATGTCCGTCGTCGACGAGGCCCGGACGGCTGTGCCGGCAGGAGTGCGCGAGCTGATCGCGATTCCGGGGCTGGGGCCCCGCAAGGCCATGGTCCTGTACGAGGAGCTGGGCACCACCACCGTCGACCAGGTGATCGACGCCATCCACCAGGAACGGCTGCGCGACCTGAAGGGCTTCGGGGAGCGGACCGAGGAGAACATCCTGCACGGCATCTCAGTCCTGCGGAAGGCCGGCGAGGGCCGGATCCTCGTCAGCGCCGCCATGGACATCGCCGAGCAGCTCGTCGCGGAGCTCTCGGAGATCCGTGGCTGCGTCCGATGCACGTACGCGGGGTCTCTGCGCCGTATGAAGGAGACCATCGGCGATGTCGACATCCTGGTGGCGGCGCGCCGGTCGGCCCCCTTCATGGACGCCCTCGTCGCCCTTCCGTCCACGGCCGAGGTCATCGTGCAGGGTGAGAAGAAGACCTCTGTGCGGACCGTCACGGGCCTCCAGGTGGACCTGCGGGTCCTTCCCCCGTCCTCCTGGGGTGCGGGGCTGCAGTACTTCACCGGCTCCAAGGCGCACAACATCCGCACGCGCGAACTCGCGGTGCGCCAAGGCCTCAAGCTGTCCGAGTACGGGCTCTTCGACGCCGAGAGCGGCGAGAGCATCACTTCCGAGACGGAAGAAGCGATCTACGAGAGGCTCGGACTGCCCTGGATCCCGCCGACGCTGCGCGAGGACCGCGGCGAGATCGAGGCCGGGTTGCGCGGTGAACTCCCCGAGCTCGTGACCGAGAAGGACATCCGCGGCGATCTGCACACCCACACCGACCTCACCGACGGGCTGGCCCCGCTGGAGGACATGGTCGCCACCGCCGCAGCCCGCGGATACGCCTACTACGCCGTCACCGACCATGCCCCGAACCTGTACATGCAGCGCATGACCGATGAGAAGATCCTCGCCCAGCGCGAGCGGGTGCGCGCACTCGACGGCACGCACCACAAGATGCGGCTGCTGCACGGCACGGAACTCAACATCGGCCCGGACGGCTCGTTGGACTGGCCCGACGATTTCCTCGCGGACTTCGACATCTGTGTGGCCTCGGTCCACTCCCACTTCAACCAGAGCAGGCGGGAACTCACCCGCCGGCTCATCCGTGCCTGCGAGAACCCGTACGTCGCCGTCATCGGCCATCCCACGACCCGCCGGATCGGCAAACGCCCGGGCATCGACGCCGACTTCGACGCGGTCTTCAAGGCATGCGCGCGGACGGGGACCGCTCTGGAGATCAACGCGCATCCCGAGCGGCTCGACCTGTGCGACGAGGACATCCTGCGCGCGAAACGGTACGGCGTGAAGTTCGCCGTGAACTCCGACGCGCACGCCATCACGCATCTGCCGTACATGCGCTACGGAGTGGCCACGGCCCAGCGCGGCTGGTTGACGACGGACGACGTCATCAATACGTGGCCGCTGACGAAGCTGCGCCGGTTTCTGGGCAAGAGGGGCCTGCGCAACAAGGGCGGCTGAAGCGTGACGCCCGCCGGTGGGCTCGGCGCACGTGCCTTGTGGCACAGGGGCGTTCGGCGACGAGGACGACACTCCCGGGACAAAGCCCCCCGTCGCTCCGTCCCGCATCCTTCACATCTGACTCAGCAGCCCCGATATGGCCTCTGCTGTTACATCTTCACGGAATGGGCACCATGTGGTGGTCGGTCAGTCCGGACGGCTTCTCAGCGGCCTCACGGCCGGATTAAGATTGCTCCGCGTGCCGGTCGACTCGCGGTGTGTGGTGCAGGGAGCTGTTGTCCGTGACCGGTTTCGCATTTCGTCATCGGATCCGTGACTCATGGAATTGGGTGACCCATGCCGCCTCGACTTGTCGGCCATCAAGGCTCTCTGGCAGGACAGAACTATCCGATCGGCGCCACACCGGTAACCCTGGGCCGCAACAGCGACAACAGTGTCGTGATAACCGGGGGGAACGTCTCACGCTTTCACGCCGAGGTGCGTCGCGAGCGCCATGGATTCGTGCTGTACGACAGCGGCAGCAGTAATGGAACGCGGGTCAACGGGGTCCGTGTGACATCGCACGAACTGCAGCCCGGAGATCTCGTCGAGATAGGAACCGAGACGTTCCGCTTCGAAGCGGCCGATGCGATGGAGACCATCCTCGACCTCTCCGTGCTGCGGCCGCTCATTCCTTCCAAGGCGACGCCGGCGGCGGGGCCCGTGCTCAACGTCACGGTTACGGGTGGCGGTCCCGTCGGCCTGAGTTTCGCTCTGCTCCTGGAGCATCTCATGGGACATCGCGTGGCCGTCACCGTGTACGACGGTCGATGGGTTCAGGACGGGGCGAAGGTCGTCTGGAAGAGCGAGGGGCAGGGCAACGTCAGGCGGCAGCAGGTCGTCACCGTGCAGAGCCGCCAGTACCTGAACCTCCCCGAAGAGGTGCAGGGGCGCCTGTTCCGCGGCGACGCCTACTCCGAGATGTGGCCGGTGGGCCCCGATTCGCTCCGTGGCTACAACCCGAGAAACCTGCGGATCGCCTACATCGAGGACACCCTCCTCGAATTGGCCAACGAAAAGCCGGATCGGATTCGCTTGGTGCCCGAGGTGTTCGACCCGGCCGAGTACCACAAGGCCGAGTCCAAGGACCACGTGCTCGCTGTGTGCGAGGGAGGTCGCTCCCGGACGCGGGAGTATTTCACCGACAAGTTCGGCAACGCCGACAAGTCCATCTACTCGCTGCACGGTCAGCACATTCAGGATGTCGTCCTGGGCCTGCGCGTCAAATCGACTCTGACGGACCCCATGACGGTCCTGCTGACCGTGGCTCAGAACCGCTTTCTCCTCAATGCCCTTCGCGGCGAGGGGTTCCTGAACATGCGGCTCACCGATGCCGAGGCCGCAGAAGTGGTCGGTATCGATCCGGTGCGACATGTGTTCGAGGATTGCATCGCCTCACGCCCGTGCGTCATGGGGCGGGACGATCACGGTGACTTCCAGTGCTCGACGCACAGCACACTCTTCCTGCCCGCGATGGTCAGGGGT
This sequence comes from Streptomyces sp. NBC_01353, assembly GCF_036237275.1. Lineage (GTDB taxonomy): Bacteria > Actinomycetota > Actinomycetes > Streptomycetales > Streptomycetaceae > Streptomyces. The sequence continues at coordinate 7,449,775 of NZ_CP108352.1, forward strand.
TCGGCCCTGTGGAAGCGGGTGTTGGAGGGGCTGGCGCTGTTCGGTGTCGCCGAGGGGGACCTGAGCGCCGTCACGGCCTTCCGGCTCGACATGGTGCAGCGGCCCAGGTTCACGACCCGGCTGCGTTCGGCCACGTCGACCACCCCGGGGACCTACGGGTTCCTGCTCGGTGACGCCGCCAACGCCATCCATTTCTGGCCGGGCCGCGGGCTCAACAGTGGACTGGGCTCTGCCATCTCGCTGGCTCGATCCCTCAACGGCGCATGGACCGGAAGGCCGTTCCGGGACGCCGACTTCGCACGCCACGAGGCGGCCATGTCCATGCTCCAGTACCGGCACAAGAGCCGAGCCTGGAACACGATGATCACCACCGACGAGAACGGCGTCAGCTGCGCGATCAAGGAGAAGATCGCGCAGAGCATCGAAGAGTCGGAAGGGAAGGACCTGGACAGGGGCGCGGACACCGACGCGCTCATGGAACGGCTGCGGGGGATCCGCGACCGGTTGTCATCACGCGTTCCCGGCATGCCTGACGACTCGACTCTCCGGGACCACCTGGACACCCTCAACTCCGGCACCCTGCGGACCCTGTTGGAGAGCGGAGCGTGGGACACCCTGATCGTCGGGGGCGAAGAGGTGGACATCGACATCTTCTACCGGCAGGACTCGCCGGCCACGACCGCCCCCAAGAAGGCTCCCGCCGCGACGTGATCACGGAACGGGTGCCGGGGCCGAACCACCCCCGGCACCCGCGGCACGCGCATGAACGTCGTCACCACCTGTGCGTGGGTGAGGGCCTGCCCGGGTGAAACGGGCATCGACCGCCCTCACTCCGTGGCCGAACTGCCCGCGAGTTCTCTTTCGAATCCGGACAGCAGTGCGTCGAGAGCGAAGTCGAAGCGTGCCTCCGCCGCGTCCTCGCCTGCCTCCCCGGCCGCCGCGACCAAGAGTGGGTACGCCGTCGGGTCCAACGAGGCCAGGCTGCCGCCGCCGTCGACACGGCCCACCTGGGCGGCGGCGTGGCCGACGACGAAGCTGGTCAGCGAGTAGAGAACGTCCAGTGTCCTGGGCAGGGGGAAGCCCGCCCCGTGCAGCATCTCCACCGCCTCTTCCAGTGTCCGCAGATTGCGGGGCGTCATGGCGGGCCGGGACAGCAGCAACGGCACGGCGTGCGGATGCGCGCCGAGCGCGGCGACCAGTGCGTGGGCGTAGGCACTCAGGTCCTCCCGCCAGGTGCCGGCACCGAACTTCGGGGGGACCGCCTCGGCGACGACCTGCTCGATCATCCCGTCCAGCAGGGCGGTCTTGTTCGGCACGTGGTGGTAGAGGGTCATGGCCTCCACGCCCAGTTCTGCGCCGAGCCTCCGCATCGACAGAGCCTTGAGCCCTTCCTGGTCGACGAGTCGCAGCGCCGCCTCCAGGACGGCCTGCCGAGTGAGCCCCGCACGCTGCCCGCGAGCCCTCTGGGCCGCCATGGCGCCCCTCCTTCCATGCCGGACCCACCATGGACCGATTGACGATTCTTACGCTGTAAGTATAGCGTCCTGGAGCAGCCTTACATCGTAAGAATCGATGTCGCGAAGGCTCGACGGGGACGAGAGGACGAGTGGACGATGACCATCACCGAGCCCGCCGAAGCGAGGAAACAGCCCACGCGGCCACCGGACGATGCCGGTCCCGCCCAGGCGCAGCCCCCGGAGGGGTCGGGTGTGGCAGGGCTGTTGCGGCCGTACGCAGGGGGCTTCGCCGCCGTGATCGTCCTGCAGGTCGTCGGCGCGGTCGCGGGGCTTGCGCCGCTGCTCGCGGTCGTCGAGCTGGGCCGGCTCCTGCTCGAACCCGGGCCGGTCGACCAGGGCCATCTCCGGCTCGTCGTGGTCGCGGGCGCGGCGGGCCTGCTCGTCAAGCTGCTGCTGACGGCCGCTGCGGCAGGAATCGGGCATCTGCTCGACGGGCGGGTGCAGTTGGCCTTACGCCGGCAGCTGGCCGCTCGCCTGGGTCGCGTGCCGATCGGCTGGCTCGCCCGACGCCATGGCGGTGAGCTGGCCAAGCTGGTGGGCGAGGACGTCGGCGCCGTGCACCCGTTCATCGCCCACACTCCCGGCGAGCTGGCATCCGCCTTCGTCGTGCCGCTGGTGTCGCTGGCCTACCTGTTCACCATCGACTGGCGGCTGACGCTGATCACACTGATTCCGGTGGTCGCGGCAGTGGCGTTGGTCCCGCTGATGATGACCCCGGCTCGGCTGCGCGAACAGGCTGACTTCGACACGGCGATGGCGCGGATCGCACGGTCCGTCGTGGAGTTCGTCCAGGGCATCGCTGTGGTCAAGGCCTTCGGCGGGGGCGAGCGGGCCCACCGTGAGTTCCGTGCCGCCGCCGACGACTTCGTCGCTGTCTTCGGTCGCTGGGTGCGGGGGATCTCCCCGACTGCCGCGGGAATGCAGCTCGTTCTCTCGCCGCCGTTCGTAGTGCTGACCGTTCTGATCGGCGGCGCGGCACTGATAGCCGGCGGGGGGATGGCCCCGGCCGACCTGCTGCCGTTCCTGCTGCTGGGACTCGGACTGACCGCCCCGGTGGCGGCCCTCGGGCACGGCTTCGACGAGCTGCAGGCCGCCCGCCGCGCGGTCGGCCGGATCCGCGACGTGCTCGCGGTGCCGCCGCTGCCGGAGCCGGCCGATCCGATCGCGCCGCGAGGCCACCGGGTGGAGCTGCGGCACGTCCGCTTCGCCTACCTACCGGGCCACGACGTACTGCGCGGGATCGACCTCGTGCTGGAGCCGGGTACGGTCACCGCGCTCGTCGGACCGTCGGGAAGCGGCAAGTCCACGCTGGTCCAACTGTTGCCGCGGTTCGTCGACCCGACGAGCGGCTCGGTACGCCTGGGCGGCGTCGACCTGCGCGAGCTGGGCAGCCGGGAGCTGTACCGGCAGGTCTCCTTCGTCTTCCAGGACGTCCACCTGCTGCGCGCCTCGGTCGCGGACAACATCGCGCTGGCGGTACCGGACGCCGGTCAGGACGAGGTGGTGCGCGCCGCCCGTCTGGCGAACGTCCACGACCGCATCCTCGAACTGCCGCGAGGGTACGAGACGGTGATCGGCGAGGACGCCCGACTGTCGGGCGGCGAGGCCCAACGGATCGCGCTCGCCCGCGCGCTGCTGGCCGACACCCCCGTCCTGGTGCTCGACGAGGCGACCTCCTTCGCCGATCCGCTCACCGAGCGGGCGATCCGCCGCGCCCTGGACACACTGCGGGAGGACCGAACGGTCCTGGTCGTCGCGCATCGCCTGGAGACGGTCGCCGCCGCCGACGCCGTGGCAGTCCTGCAGGACGGAGTCGTCGTCGAGCACGGCACGCCGGGTGAACTGCTCGACGTCGAGGGGAAGTTCTCCGCGCTGTGGCGCTCCGGACACGCGGCGGGCCCACCCGGAGGGGGTGAGCGGCCGTGACGGCGCACGGCCCGGACGATCAGGCGAAGACGAGTCCGCGAACCCCCACCCACCAGCGAGGAGTCGATTCCCGATGATCCGTGTACTGCTGCGCGTGCTGGGCCACCGGTATGCCCGGCCGATGCTCCGCACCCTCGCCCTGATGGCCGCGACAGCGGTCCTGGAGGGCCTGTCCTACGCTCTGCTGACACCGGTGCTGCGGGCACTGCTCGGGGGCGAGCCGGACCACGCCTGGCCCTGGCTGGGCGCGTTCGGGGCCACGGTGGCGGCCTATGCGGTGCTGCGCTACCTCAGTGACCTTTCGGGGTTCCGCGTCGGCACCGCGCTGCTGCGCGGCGTGTACCACCGCCTCGGCGACCATCTGGCCCGGCTGCCGCTCGGCTGGTACGGCGCGGCACGGGTGGGAGAGGTGTCCGTCCTGGCCGGTCAGGGCGTTCTCCGGGCCATGAGCGTGCTCGCGCACCTGCTGGCACCGGTCGTCTCCGCCGCCGTGACGCCGCTGACGATCGTCGTCGTGATCCTCTTCCTCAACTGGCAGTTGGGCGTGGCCGCGCTGTCCGCCGTCCCCGTCGTGGCGGCGATCCAGGTCCTGACCGGACGTTCCGCGGCGGCCGAGGAGGTGGAGCGTGCCGCACGCGACCGCGAGGCCACCGGGAGAGTCATCGAATACCTCCGGGCCCAGGCGGTGCTGCGCGCCGGCGGCCGGACCGCCGAACGCTTCAGTCTCCTGGACGACGCCTTGCGGCAGGTCCAGCGTGCCTCCCGTCGGTCCACGCTGACCGCGCTGCCCGGCGCGTTGGGCCTGACGCTGACGGTGCAGGCGGTGTTCACCGCGGTGCTGGTCCTGGGTGCGTACCTCGCGCTCGGCGGAGGTGTCGGGGCCGCAGAGCTGCTGACGGTCCTGGTGCTGGCCGCACGATGCGCGGATCCGCTGCTGTCGCTGGCCGACCTCGGCGGCAAGCTGCGCGGCGCGCGTGGCGAGCTGGACAGGCTCGACGCGGTGCTGCGCACGGAGCCGCTGCCGCAGGCCCCCGTCCCCGTCGAGCCGGTCGGCCACGGGCTGGAGTTCGCGTCGGTCGCCTTCCGGCACGAGGGGCGTACGGTGTTCGACGGCCTGTCGCTGTCCGTCCCCGAGGGGCAGCGGCTTGCCGTGGTGGGGCCGTCGGGTGCGGGTAAGAGCACCCTGCTGCAGCTGCTCGCGCGGTTCTACGACGTGGACGCCGGCGTGGTGCGCATAGGCGGCGCGGACGTGCGCGCGATCCGAACCGAGGCCCTGATGGCGCAGTTCGCCATCGTCTTCCAGGACGTCTATCTGTTCGACGGCACGATCGAGGACAACGTGCGGCTGGGGCGCCCCGGCGCCACCGAGGCCGAGGTACGGGCAGCCGCCTCTGCGGCGCGATTGGACGAGGTGATCGAGCGTCTGCCCCACGGATGGTCGACCACCGTCGGAGAGGGCGGAGCCCGTCTGTCGGGCGGTGAGCGCCAGCGCGTCTCGATCGCCCGGGCCCTGCTGAAGGACGCGCCGATCGTGCTCCTCGACGAGATCACCTCCGCGCTGGACCCCGTCAACGAGGCCGCCGTTCACGCCGGCATCGAGCGCCTGACGGCGGGACGGACCGTGGTGATGGTGGCTCACCGGTTGCGCACCGTCCAGCATGCCGACCGCATCGTCTTCCTCGACGCCGGCAGCATCGTCGAGGAGGGCAGCCACGGCGAACTGCTACGCCGCGGCGGCCGCTACGCCGACTTCTGGAAGCTCACCCTGGCGTCGCCGGCGACGACGCTCGGCTGAGCGAGCTTGGCTGGGCGGCTCGGCTGGGCGTCACGTCAGGCGGTCCTGGCCGTGTCGGATCCGGCCTGGACCGTTTCGAAGGCTCTGGGCGTCGATGACTTCTCCCTCCGTCACGGACACCGCTTGAAGAACCGCTGCTTCGGGAGCCGTGGGTTTGCGGAGCAGGAGCAGCGCCGCGTCGTCGTGCAGTCGGCCTCCCACGTGCGCCAGCAGTTCGTCGTGGAGCGCTGCGAGGGTACGCGTCGGTTCGTCGGACAGGTGCTGCGCCAGCCTCTCGGCGAGCGGGTAGAACTCGCGGCCGCGGTCGCGGGCCTCGGTGACCCCGTCGGTGTAGAGCAGCAGCTGATCACCGTCCGCGAAGGGCAGTACATGCAGGCCGGGGGTCTCGCCCGTGAGGGCGCGCAGGCCGAGGGGCGGGGCCGGATGGGCGGGTTCCACCGGCACGACCCCGGATCCGCGGACCAGCAGCGGAGGTGCGTGTCCGCAGTTCACGAGTTCCAGCACGCCCGGCCGGGGGTGCCCGGCGACCACGGCGGTCACGAAGTCGTCGCAGCGGAGGTTGCGCGCCAGACTCCGCTCGATCCTGTCGACGACGGCGAGGAGATCGGGCTCCTCGTAGGCGGCCTCACGGAAGACCCCGAGCACCAGAGCGGCGACCCCCACGGCCGGCAGCCCCTTGCCGCGCACATCGCCGACGATCAGCCGAACACCGTACGGGGTGGGCACGAGGGCGTAGAGATCACCGCCGATACGGGCCTCCGCGGCCGCGGCGCTGTAGCGGACAGCCACCTGGAACGGGCCGACGACGGCCGGAACGGGCTGGAGAAGTGCGTGCTGGGCGGCCTCGGCGACCGAGCGGACGGCCGCGAGCACCCGCTCGCGACGCCCGCGCAAGGCGCTGGCCAGGCCACTCGCCAGGGTGACGGCCCCCAGGGCGGACAGTGCGGCTGCCAGCTCATGCCCCGGCGCACCGTCGCGGATGCCGAGCGTCACGCCCAGCACCCCGGCGAGGAGACCGACACAGAGGACCCCACGAGGCCCGTTGGTGGTGGCGGCCAGCGCGGGCCCGGCGGCGAGAAGCGGCAGCCAGGTCAGCCCGGCTCCGCCGAGGAGGTCGACGACCACGATGACGGAAACGATCAGCACGGGCAGCACGGGCGTACCGGAGGCGAGCTGCACCGCGACGCGCTTCCGGGCCACCGTCCTGGGGGCGACCCCCTGCTTCCTGGACGGCCGTATCGGCCCGTGTGCGCCACCGTGCTCTCGCGTGTGACTCATGTATCGCCCCGCAGTCCTCACCTGTGCGCGGAGCGTGTGCGCTCCGCGAATGTCTGTTTTATCCAGGTAAGGGCATGGGTGCCGCGCGTCACAAGGGCACGATTTTCAGATAGTGAGCGAGAGGCCCCTGGTCACGCGGCTCGCGGCAGGGAGCAGCCGCGTCCGGATCTCCTCAAGGCGAGAGATCCGGTCCGCCCGCAGGGAGACACCGAGCGAGCCGAGCGTGTCCCCGCTGTACACGGGCACCGCGACGCAGACCGTGCCGAGGCTGTACTCCTCCATGTCCGTGACCGCCGGTGCCAGGGGAGAGGAGTCGAGCCGCCGGAGCAGTTCCGGAGCGTCGGTGATCGTCCGTGGCGTGAGATCTGCCAGGTGGTGCCGGGAGAGATAGTCCTTGCGGGAGTCCTCGTCCAGCTCGCGCAGCACCGACTTCCCCAGCGCGGTGGCGTGACCGGCGTCCTCGAATCCGACCCACAGGTCGACCCGGGGTGCCCGGGGGCTGTCCACGATCTCGGCGACCCGGATCTCGCCGTCTTCGTAGAAGGTGAGGTAGGCGGCGGTCGCGAACTCGTCGCGCAGCGCGGCGAGCGTCGGACGGACCCGGCTCAGCAGCGCCTGCCCACGGCCGGTCGAATGGAGCGCCTGCACCTTGTCGCCCAGGATGAACCCGCCGTCGTCCAGCTTCCGCAGGTATCCGTCGTGGACCAAGGTCCGCAGCAGGTGGTAGGCGGTGGCCAGGGGCAGCCCCGTCTCCCGTGCCAGCTGCTTCGCCGGCGCGCCGTTCCCGTGCGCGCTCACGGCCTCCAGCAGGCGGAAGGCCCGCTGCACGGACGTGATGAGCGTAGGGCCGGGGCCATCGTGGGCAGCCATACGACCAGCGTGCGCCGGGTGCGCGGCACAGGCAATTCTCACCCGGCTCCGCGCGACGCCGCACGGCCTGACGCCGCCGGTGCCGGCGGATCACTTCCATGGACGGCCTGCGTCGTTCTCCGGACGATCAGTCCTGCGGATCCGGCGCGGGACGGAAGCTGTGGACCACTTCCGGCAAGCGGCTCCACTGTTCATCCGTCGACGTCCTCCAGCCTCCGGACGCGTTCCGCGTCGCACGTGCGGGGGCAGGTCAGGCACGCCTGAGCCTGGTCGAGCTTGTAGTAGAGACAGCATCCGAGCCGGGTGCGCGTGTGGTGGCCCAGGCCGCCGGTGCCCGTCAGCCGCCTGAAGTCGGCGCCACCCGGGAAGGGCGGGATGCCGTGCGGGAGCAGCTCCGTCGCGGCCCGCACGGCCTCGTCCTCCCGGTCGAGCATGCGGCCGAGGTACCAGATGCCGGAGACCAGATCGTCGGCGACCATGCCCCACAGAGCCCTCGGCCCACGCCGCAGGTGGGTGCCGATCGCGGCGACCAGGGGGCGTACGTGATCGACGACGACGGCGCGCAACTCGGCGCGCAGTGCCTCCTCGTGGCCGATCACCCGGGCGCCGGGCAGTCCGGCCGCCGGGTCGTCCGACAGGCAGGCGAAATCGGAACCGGGTGCGACCTCGAATCCGGCCGTCGTGAGGTCCAGCCGGACCTCCGCCGGGTGAAGACGCGGCACGCGACGCTCCAGATGCCACGGGCCGCTCATCAGCAGACTGACGGACCACAGGTAGTCGTGGAGTGCGCGGGACGCGGCGACGTCTCGGCGGGGGGAGTGCCCGTGCCGCTCGTGGATGCGGACCGCCTCGGCGTGGATGAAGGCGTCCAGCGCATCTTCGTCCTGGGCCAGGTCGGCGCCGGTGACGCATTCCGCAGAGGGCCTGCCCGGGAGGGCGGTCCGGGCGTCGAGTGCGTCGCACAGCGTGATGACGCGGCCGTAGGTGCCCGTGAGGGCGGCGGTCGAGCTCACGGCGTGAGGCGCCGCCGCGGTTCCCGGTGCCATGGCCATCCCACTCCTTCGCGTGTCGACGACGCGTCGCGTCGGCGGGTTCGAAATAAGGTAAGCCTCACCTTACGTGAAGTCGATCCAGCTCATGACCAGGGGTCAGGTCGCTCAAGGCGTGGGGAAGTTGAGAACTTAGGTTTGCCTAACTTAGGCTGCGCAGTCGGTGGCGACACCGGGCGCGCCGAACCGCCACGCCGCGACCGGCGCCGTGCGCCGACACCACTCACCACCCGATCCGAAGGGGCCGCCCGTGCGGTTGTATCTCCTCGCCCTCAACCCGACCGACTCGGTCACCGAGGGTTTCCTTCCCGCCGCCGCCCGGCTCGGCCTGGACGTCACCGTGCTCACGGACCAGCCCGCGGCGCACCGCGACCGCGGTCCCGGTATCGAGGTCCTGGCGTGCGACGTACGTGACTTCCGCGCGGTCATCACCCGCATCTCGACGCACCACACACCCGACGGGATCTTCACGAACAGCGACCACCTGCAGATCCAGGCCGCCCTGGCCGCCGACTACTTCGGCCTGCCAGGCAAGAGCTGGCAGGCCACGCTCCGAGCCAAGAACAAGGCGCAGATGCGCCGTCACCTCGCCGTCACCGGCGCCGATACGGTCTGGTCGAGGGAGATCGGTCCAGGTTGCGACCCGGCCGAACTCACCGAAGGCGGGGGCGTCGACGTTCCGTACCCGTGCGTGCTCAAACCACGGGAGGGCGTGGCCAGTGAGGACGTTGTGCTCGTCGACGGGCCCGAGGAACTCGTGCTGCGCTGCAAGGAGATACAGGCGCGGCGGCCCGGGGCGGCGCTGGTCGTCGAGGAGTACCTCACGGGCGAGTTGTACACCCTGGAGACGCTCGGTGACGGCCGTACACGCCATGTTCTGGGCGGGTTCCACACCGAGGTGTCTCCACCGCCGTACTTCATCGAGCGCGCCATGACCTTCGTGGCGTCGCATCCCGAGCCCGTCCTCGGGCAGGTCCTCGCACAGCTCGACGCGCTGGGCGTCGGATTCGGCGTCTGTCACACAGAGTTCGTGGTGCACGAGGGACGGGCCCGCATCATCGAGGTCAACTACCGTGCCGTAGGCGACCAATGCGACCTGCTGCTGGCCCGGCTCCTGGGAATCCCGCTGTTCGAGTACATTCTGCGGACGCATCTGGGGGAGCCGCTGCCCCGGGATCTCGGCGCCCGCACCGAGCGGTCCGCCCGGCTCGCGTACCCGTGCGCCGATCGTGCCGGGACGCTCACCGCCGCGCCCGCCGCCGTCGACCTGGTCCAGGACGGTGTGAAGCTGACGTACCGGCCGTTGCGCGAGGTGGGCGAGTGCCACGAGCTGTACCGGACCAACCGCGACTACCTCGGGGTGCTCCGCGCGATGGGACCCGGCCAGGACGCGGTCGAACGGGTGGTCGCCGGCTTCCTCGCCGCACAACGCTGGGAGATCACCCCATGACGGCCACGGCCACCACCCCAGCCGCCACATCCGCCACCCCCGAGACCCCTGATGTCCCGGATGCCTGCGAACGTGACCTGCTCCTGCGGGTGCTCGGTGCGTTCCTGCGGGAGGACGTCGTGGGTCTGCGCACCCGCGGCGTGAGGGTGGAACGGACGGACGGCCCGTGGCTGCGGCTCGCCGCTTCCGTCGGCGAGGACGCCTTGCTGCTGCCGCTCGCCGGCGACGGATTCCAGAGCGCGTCCACCGCTCGACTTCCCCTGCTCGTACGGGAGTCGGACGGGCGTGAGCTGACCACCTCCGCGGAGATCATCGACGCCGTGGCGGCATGCGCAGACCCGGCCGATCGGGGCGGCTTCGAGGCCTTCGCCGAGGAATGCCGACAGACTCTCGCCACCATGCGGTTGCACGTCCGTACGCGCGGCGAGGTCGGCGGACTTCTCACCGCCCGCTACGGAGCCGACCCCGCCGCGTGGACAGGCCTTGCCGGGGGACTGGCCCACGACACCCTCGCCGCCCGCATCGACCATCCCGTCTATCCCACCGCGCGAGGGCGCACCGGGCTCGACGAAGACCAACTGCGGGCCCATGCGCCAGAGTTCCATCCCTCCTTCGCCCTGCGCTGGATCGTCGTACCCCGGCAGGCGGTCACCGCGCCCGGGAACGACCCGCGCCTTCCCCTCCACTGGCCGACACCGGCGATGCTCGGGCTGCCGGACCTCCTCCCCACGCACATCGCGCTCCCCGTCCACCCGCTCACGGTCGGTGCCCCCCTGCGCGAGGCCCTGCGCGCCACCGGCCTGGAGGACACGGCCGTCCTCGCCGAGCCCGCGTACCTCGAGGTCGTGCCGACGCTGTCGATGCGGACGGTGGCCCTCGCGGCCGAACCGACCGTCCACCTCAAACTGCCGCTGGCCACCTCCACCCTGGGCCTGCGCAACCGCCGGACCATCAAGCCCGGCACGCTCGTCGACGGCGCCGCCGGCCAGCGGCTGCTGGAAACCGTGATCGCCCACGAGCCGCGCTTTCGCGACACGGTCCTCGTCGCCGACGAGACCGCCTACGCCCATGCCGGGCACGAACTTCTCGCCTTTCTGGTCCGCCGATACGCGGCCGGTCTCGAGGACTCCGTCGTCGTGCCCATGGCCGCGCTTCTGAGCGAGGCCCCCGACGGCCGACCGTTGATCGACCACCTCGCCGACCGCTACTACCGCGGCGACCCGGTCGCCCTGCTCGATGCCGCCCTGACCCTGCTCTTCGACTGGCAGACCACTCTCTTCGGCTACGGCATCGCGCTCGAATCGCACCAGCAGAACGTCTCTCTGGTGCTGGACGACGGCCCGGACGGCCGTCCCCGCCTGCGGCTGCTCCTCAAGGACAACGACGGCCCGCGCATCAACACGGCCCGTATGCGGGACGCCCTGGCCGGCGACGCGCCCGACCCGTCCACCTTCGACGACGCCCGGATCTTCGGCGACGAGGACAGGCCCGTCATCGACCTGTTCGCCACCATCACGGTCCACCTGTGCGCGGGAGCCTTCGCCTTCGGTCTGGCCAGGCACGGCCGTGCCCCGCTGGACGTGCTGCTCAGGCTCGTCCGCGACCGGCTGGCGGAAGCCGTCGAACGGCTCGGTACGGACCCGGGGCAGCCGGGCGCGATCCTGCGAGCCCACGTCCTGGACGCCCCGGAGCTGCCGGTCAAGGCCATGGTCTCCGCCGGCACCCTGCTCACCAAGGAACGCTCGGGCGCGGTCGACATCAACAAGCACTACACCACCGGCCCCAACTACCTTCGCACCACCGGCGTCTCGCGATGAGTCCCGCCGTCCCACCGTGACTCGCTGCCGTCCTCGCTCCGCTCGAAGCCCCAAGGGTGGAGACGACGAGTCGAACGCCCCATGCCTTCCGAACCTTCGCTCTCCCCGTACGTGCTGGAGCCATTGATGTCGCTCACCGATTCGCTCGAAACCGCGCTGCCTCCCGGCGCCCCTGCCCCCGCGGTCCCGGCTTCTCCCACCGAACTGCCCACCGCGGACACGGCCGTGGTCCACACCCTCCTCAACTGCCTGGTGCGTGAGGTCTCCGGCCCCGAGCGGCAGACCACGGTCACCGACGGTCACCTACTGCTCCGCCTGCCCCGCGCGGGCGTGCTGCTGAAGGTCGCCCTACGGCGTACGTCCATGCTGGGCGCGCACCGCTTCGCAGGGCCGGTACTGGAGCGGCGCCCCTGCGGCGGCTGGTCGCCGGTCGACTGGCGGCTCCTGTCCGCGTACACCCAGGAAGAGCTGTGGCTGCGCACCGGGGTGCGCAACGAGGAGTTCCTGGACCAGGTCGCCTCCAGTCACGACGCCGTCTCCACCGTGCTCGCCACGCGTGCGGCGCGGCCACGGCCGACGCCCCTCGGTGTGTTCTCCCGATACGTCGCCTCCGAACAGTCCCTCCTGTTCGGCCACCGTTTCCACCCCACTCCCAAGGCCCGCGGCGGCGACGCCGCCTCCTGGACGGCGTACGCCCCCGAGGCCGAGGCGTCCTTCCCGCTGCGCCACCTGGCCGTGCGGGAGCACCTCATCGCCGAAGACGGCGCCACCGAAGCACTCGACCGGCTGCGTCCCGATGTCCCGGACGGCTATCGGCTGCTGCCGGCGCACCCCTGGCAGTACGACATGCTGCGCGAACTCCCCGAGCTGCGCGCGGCGTTCGACCGTGAGGATCTCCACGACCTGGGCACGGGCGGCGGGCGGTTCGCGGCCACGTCCTCGCTCCGCACCGTGTACGACGGCGAGTCGTTTTTGAAGTTCAGCCTGAACATCCGCATCACCAACTGCCTGCGCAAGAACGCCAGTTACGAGCTCTCCGGCGCGGTCGCCCTGACCCGTGTCCTGGAGCCGGTACTGGCCGACCTCGCCTCGCGATTTCCCGGCAGCGAGATGCTCCGCGAACCGGCCTTCCGCAGCCTCTCCCTTCCCGGCCCGGACGGCACCCCGAACCGCGCCCTGCTCGAAGGGTTCGGAGTGATCGTCCGCGAGGGAATCTCCAGGCGCCTCATGCCCGGCACCACCCCGCTGCTCGCGGCCGCGGTCGCCGACGAGTACCCGACCGGACCCGGCCACATCTCCCGGCTTCTGGTCGGGGCCGACCCGCAGACCGCCCTCCGCTGGTGGGCCGCCTACCTCGATCTGCTCGTCCCGCCCGTCCTCGCCGCCTACTTCGACCACGGCGTCGTCATGGAACCGCATCTCCAGAACGTCCTCGTCTGCGTCGACGACGACGGAATGCCCGCCCAGGTCCTCTTCCGCGACCTCGAGGGCACCAAGCTCCTCCCCGAGCACCACGCCGACGCCCTCGCCGCACTGCCCTTCGAGGTCGCCGGGCCGATGACCTACGACGCCCGGCGAGGGTGGGACCGGGTGCTGTACTGCCTGCTGGTCAACCACATCGCCGAGCTGCTCGCGGCCCTCGCCGATCTGCACCCACGGATCGAACCCGACCTCTGGAACCAGGTGCGCGCGACCCTCCGGTCCTACGCGGACCGGCACGGCTGCCCGCCGCGGCTCGCCGCCCTCCTGGCCGGGGTCCCACTGCCGGCCAAGGCCAATCTGCTCACCCGCTGGGAGCGGAAGTCCGACCGCGAAGCCGACTACGTCCGACTCCCCTCCCCGCTCGCCGACGACATGCTGCCCGACAGCGTCGACAGCCCGAACCGCCCGAGGATCCGATGACCGTCCCCACCGCCGCAGTACGTTCCCACGCCCTGGCGCTTCCCGCCACAGAGCTGCCTGCGTATGTCTACGACCTGGCGGCGCTGCGCGAGCACGCCGCATCCGTTCGTCACGCCCTGCCCGAGAACGTCGAGCTGTACTACGCCGCCAAGGCAAACCCGGAGCCGGAGATCCTCGCCGCTCTCGCCCCGTACGTCGACGGCTACGAGGTCTCCTCGGGCGGGGAGCTCGCACACGTCGGCAAGGCCGTGCCGGGCCGTCCCCTGGCCTTCGGCGGTCCGGGCAAGACCCTGGCCGAGATCACGGCCGCTCTGGAACAGGGCGTGGCGCGTTTCCACGTCGAGAGCGCATACGAACTCCGTGTGCTCGCCGAGCTCTCCGCCCGGAGAGCATCGCACTCCCCGATCGGAGTCCTGCTCCGCTTCAACCTCCCGCTCTCCGACGGCTCGCTCGCAGGCAGCTCCCTGGCGATGGGAGGGCTTCCCAGCCCGTTCGGCGTCGACCCCTCCGAGGCCGACGAGGTCGTGGGTCTCCTCGGCGGCGGCGCGTACCCGCAGCTGGAACTGCGGGGCGTGCACGCCCACTTGGCAAGCGGCCTGGAGGCCGCGGAACAGGTGGCCGTCGCCGAGTCCGTGGTGACCTGGTCCGATGCCCTGGCGGCACGGCACCGGACCCCCCTCGCCGAGGTGAATGTCGGCGGCGGCATGAACGTCGACTACGCCTCGGCCGAGCGCCGGTTCGACTGGGCCGCTTACGGCGCCGGCCTCGCCCGTCTCGCCGCCGCGCACCCGGGGCTGACCCTGCGTATCGAGCCGGGGCGTGCGCTCACCGCCTACTGCGGCTGGTACGTCACCGACGTGCTGGACGTGAAGCACAGCCACGGTCGGGAGTTCGCCGTGGTCCGAGGCGGCACACACCACCTGCGCACGCCGGCGACCAAGGGACACGACCAGCCCTGCACCGTTCTTCCGGTGGACTCCTGGCCTCATCCCTGGCCGCGACCGACCGCCCGGCAGAACGAGATCACCCTCACCGGCCAACTGTGCACGCCCAAGGACCTCCTGGCCCGGGACGTGCCTGCGCCGGGGCTGAGAGCGGGCGACCGCGTGGCCTTCGGCCTCGCGGGGGCGTACGCATGGAACATCTCGCACCACGACTTCCTCATGCACCCTCGTCCCGGCTTCCACTTCCTCGACGGGGCACGGAACTGACGGGCGGATGACGGACGACCTCGGCGCGACCTCGGCCGGCTCCTCGCGCACGGCCCTCTTGCCGTTGCAACTGCGACCGTGCTGCGAAATCCTGGATCCACAGCAGCGAGCCGAACGATCTCGGAGGCGACGAGCATGGCGCGTCCGGTGTGGTCGGGAGTGCTGTCTTTCGGCCTGGTCAGCATCCCGGTCGGGTTGTACACGGCCACCGACAGTCACACGCTCCACTTCCATCAGCTGGAGCGCGGTACCGCCGACCGGATCCGTAACCGGAGGGTCAACCAGCGCACGGGTGAGGAAGTGGACCTGAAGGACATCGTCAAGGGCTTCGACACGGGCGACGAGTACGTGATCGTCGAGCCCGAGGAGCTGGAGGAGATCGCACCGGGCCGTTCGAAGACGCTGGAGATCACCGGCTTCGTCGATCTGGACGAGGTGGAGCCGATCTTCTTCGACCGCACCTACTACCTGGGTCCGAAGGGCAAGGAGTACGGCAAGGTCTACAGCGTGCTCACCCAAGCGCTCGCCAAGGCGAATCGCGCGGGGATCGCCACCTTCGTCATGCGCCAGCGCGAGTACCTCGTCACGGTGCAGGCCGAGGACGATCTCCTCACCTGCCACACGCTGCACTGGGCCGACGAGATCCGCGACCCGCGCGCCGAGATCGACAGCCTGCCCGGGAGAACGAAGGCGACGGCGAAGGAACTCCGGCTGGCCGAGCAGGTCATCGACGCGCTGGCCGTCGACTGGGACCCCGGCGACTACCAGGACACCTACCGGGACAAGGTCGCCGCTCTCATCGAGGCCAAGCAGGCCGGCGAGACCGTCGAAAAGGCCGAGCTGCCCGGCGAGCCCACCAATGTCGTCGACCTCATGGACGCCCTGCGCGCGAGCATCGACCGCACCGGAGCCGCCGGCAGGAAACGCTCCCGGAAGGGACGACCGGGGAAGGCCGAGGGGCTCCAGGAGCTGACGAAGACCGAGCTCTACGAGAAGGCCTCGGCAGCCGGTGTCAACGGACGCTCCACCATGACCCGGGACGAACTGATCGACGCGCTGAGAGCGGCCTGAGGACAGCGCAGGCTCGTCACTCCGTGCCGGCGGCCTGTCGCGCTCAGGAGCGGGGGAACTTCGTGCGATGGGCCGAGAGCCAGGTCCTGAAGTCCTGGAGTTCGGGGTTGAGCGCACGTACGGCAGCCAGGTCGCGGGCTGCGGTGAAGTGCTCCTCGCAGTCACGGTAGAACTGGAACATGTTGCCCGTTTCGTCCGCTCCCGGGTAGCCCTGAGCGCGGTAGGCGTCAGGGGTCAGCGGGCGATACGCGAACGGCACGCCGACCTGCTCCGTCAGCGCGGCGGCCATGTCGGCGACTCTCAGGTGTTCGCCCGCGATGCTCACCGTCGCGCCGATGAGATCGGTACCGCGCTCCAGGACGGCCAGTGCCGTCCTGCCGATGTCCACGAAGCTGATGCCGGACAGCCGACTGTCCGCCATCGGGAAGTTGAGGACCAGGACGCCGTCGTCGGCCGGCTGCGGGGGGAACGTGTCGAGCAGGTTCTCCCAGTAGAACGTGGTCCGCAGATACGTCGTCGGCACGCCTGCCTCGGTGAAGTACCGGTCGGCCTCCGCCTTGGCGTCGAAATGCGGGACCTTGTAGGAATCCTGGAGCGTGGGCATGCGGGTGTCGTCGCGCGGGATGCAGTCCCGGGTGTCCTCCAGCGTCGACCAGACGGCGTGCTGGACCCCGGCGTGACCGGCCGCCCTGGCGAGCGCCTCGGCCTGCGCCTTTTCATGCTCGGCGTTCATGCCCTCCCAGAAGTTGGTCACCAGAAACGCTCCGTACGCACCCTCGAACACCGGACCCAGACTCTCCTCGTCGTCCATGTCCGCCCGGACCACGTCGGCTCCGAGCCGCTCGAGCTCGACCGCGGGCTCCGATTCCGGGTGGCGGGTCACGGCACGCACCGTGAAGTCACCCTCGCCCTTCCCGAGGATCGCCCGTGCGAGAGATCCGCCTTGGCGCCCGGTCGCGCCGAACACGGTGACAATGCGCTTCGCCGCCATCGTCCCCGCCTCCTCCGTTCGTACTTCCCCCGATCGAGTGGCTGGGCGCGTCTGCCGGGGGCGCCTGCGGCGCGGCTACCCGGTCGAGCGGTCGCCAAGCACCGCTCCGCCGGGCAGACGGACGGGTTGCCCCGACCTAGCCGGGGAGGGCCGAGCGGCGGCGCGCCAGAGCCTTGGCGTACAGCAGGTGGCCGATGGCCTCGGCCCCGAGCAGCAGGACCACGAGCCAGGGCGCGAGCGTGTCCGCGCCGAGGACGACGAGGAGCGGGATCCCGATCCCCGGTACCGCCCAGACGGCCACCTGACGAAGGGGCCGGCCGAACCGCAACGCGATCAGGGCGTGCGCCGCGACGAACACCAGGTCGAAGAAGAGCTCGAGCCATCCGGCGTGCCGGGGCGCGGGCGAGGGCGCGGGCGACGGAGCCGTGGTGTGCGGCGTGCTCATCGGGCCATCCGGAAAGTGCGGGTTTCGACTGCGGCTCGGACTGGCTGCATCAGATCACGGATCCGACCCCGTCGCTGCCGGGCGCGACGGGGCCCACATTGCGCAGCCGCGTATTTGGTGGACAGGCCTCCACTTCCCCTGGGCGTGACGGTATCTTCACGTCACGTACACAGAATGAACACAGAGCGCACGAGGGGACACCTTGAGTCAGCAACACCCCGGCCCGCCGCACCAGCCCGACCAACCGCCGGCGTGGGGACAGCCTCAGCAACCGGGTCCCTACGGGCCGCCGCCCCGGAGGAAGAAGCTGTCCACCGGGGCCATCGTCGGCATCAGCCTCGGTGGCGTATTCGCCTTCCTCGTGATTCTCGGCGCCGTGGCCGGGGGCGAGGCGACCACGGACGACAAGGCCTCGGCCAAGAAGCCGACGCCCACCGTGCCCGCCACCTCCGCGAGCACGCCGAGTGCCAAGGCCGTTGTCCCTGCCGCCAAGCCCAGCAAGAAGGCGGAGACGGGGAAGCTTCCCGACTTCGTGGGGAAGGGGCTCCAGTACGCCCAGGACGAGGCCCAGTCCCTCGGCTTCTACGGCCTCCGCTCCCACGATGCCCTCGGCCGAGGCCGCAACCAGGCCTTCGACAGGAACTGGAAGATCTGCTCCCAGACGCCCGCTCCCGGAACGCACCAGACCGACGTCACCATCGACTTCGGCGCCGTGAAGCTCGAGGAGAGCTGCCCGAAGGGCGACATGGGAGCACAGCCCGACGCGGAAGCGGGCGGGACCATGCCCGACTTCGTCGGCAAGTCGGTCAAGGTCGCTCGTGGCGCACTGCCCTCCAACGCGAGCATCACGGTGACCGACGCCGCCGAGGACCGCATGGTGCTCATGGAGTCCAACTGGAAGGTGTGCACGCAGAACCCCGTGGCGGGCGCCGAGCTGGACGGCCGGCCCATCAGCTTCACCGCCGTGAAGTTCGAGGAGAGCTGCCCCTAGCTCACGTCACGGCACCCGCGCCTGCCCGTCATCCGGCAGGCGCGGGATCACCACCCGTCGGCGGTCCAGGGCTTCTCGGCGGTCTCCTCGCCCCCTTGGTCGAGGCGGAACGGCGGGTATGCGTCCGTCATGAGACCCGCGTAGGCCGCGACCCGGAAGACCCAACGGTTCAGGCCGACCACCAGGACGAACAGATCGCGCGGATACCGGCCGGTGAACGCGAGGGCGATGGCAGCGAAGAGGGTCAGCAAGGTGATCAGGCCACCGCTCCACCAGCTCGCCCTCATGCCACCGGCGAAGATGGCGATCACGAGGTAGTGCGGGATGGCGAGCAGCCACCACTTGACGAGGACAAGGCCGCGCGAGAGCCGCTCCGGGTAGGCGATGTCCAGCCGCGCCGGGTAGTCGGGCTCCGGACCCAGGCTGAAGGGTGGGTAGCGGTCGGTGCCGAGGGCGCTGTACGCGTAGTAGGAGACGCGCCAGGCCCAGCGCAGCACCCCGAGGTTGAAGTCGAACAGCGGTCGCGGATAGCGCTCGGTGAACAGGATGGCGAAGAACGCGATCACGCTCACGATCAGAAACGCGATCCAGAGGAAGATCAGCACGATCCAGTGGGGGATCACCAGCAGCCACTTGA
This sequence comes from Streptomyces sp. NBC_01353, assembly GCF_036237275.1. GTDB lineage: Bacteria > Actinomycetota > Actinomycetes > Streptomycetales > Streptomycetaceae > Streptomyces. Next base: position 7,468,725 of record NZ_CP108352.1, read on the forward strand.
CCAGCCACAACCAGCGGGACAGCGGGGTGTCGAGCCGGGCCGTCACCGTGACCGGAGGGTAGGAGGAACGGGAGGTGTCCATGATCGTCACTTCCTCGCCGGACCGGTGGATTCGTGAGGGAGCCGGTCTGTGCCCCCACCTTCAGGATCACCCTGTTCCGCCCTCAGGCCCACCGGAGCGCGAGCGCGCCGGAGTCGTCCTCACGGCCCTGCCTCCTGCCCGCCCTCCGGTCGCGCCTCGATCCGGTGGCGGACGACCGTCGTCAGGACCGCGAGCCGTGTCGACGTCCCGGGGACCGGGGCGACGGGGTTCTCGATGCGCCGGGCCGCCTCCGGGAGCTGCGCCAGATCGGCCTCGAAGCGGGCACGCGCGGCGTCCAGGGTGTCGGGCGGCTCCGTGCGGAGCCCGCCGCGCATCACGGTCCGCAGCAACGGCTCCGTACCGTCCGGCCCCTCCTCATTGGCCAGGCCCACGGTGTCGCGAAGCCCCGGGCCACGGAAGACCTGCTTCGGGGCGGGCGCCGTCACCTGCGCGGACGCGAGCCTCATGACCGGACGCCCGTCGTACTCGACAAGCTTGTAGGAGGCATCGAGATACGGGGCGTCGGCGGCGACGCCGATCTTCGCGCCCACGGCGAAGACGTCGATCGGTGCCCCGTCCCGTACGAGAGCGGCCACGCCGTACTCGTCGAGTCCACCGCCCGCGACGATCCGCACGTCCCGCAGCCCCGCCGCGTCGAGAGTGGCCCGGGCCCGGTGAGCGCGCGCTCCGAGGTCGCCGCTGTCGATGCGGATCGCGCACCCCGGACCGCGCCCCAGGTCCGTCAGGACGCGGGCGGCCGTCGCCACCCCACGGTCCGTGTCGTAGGTGTCGACCAGGAGGGTCACCGGGCCCGGGTGGGCGCGCGCGAACGCCCGGAAGGCGTCCTCCTCGGAGGCGAAGGACTCGATGTACGAGTGGGCCATGGTGCCGGACGAGGGAATGCCGTACTGGGCAGCGGCGGCGACATTGCTCGTACCGGCGAAACCGGCCAGCGCGCAGAGCCGCGCCGCCTGCAGGCCGGCCGCCGGTTCGTGGGTCCGGCGCGAGGAGGAGTCCACGAGAGACCGCCCGGCGGCGGCGAGCACACACCGTGCCGCCTTGGCGGCGACCGCCGTCTGATGACAGACGAGCGCCACCAGATACGTCTCCACGAGCCTGGCCTGGGGCAGGGGCGCGGTGACCTCCAGGAGGGGTTCACCGGGGAGGACGAGCCGCCCTTCCGGGACCGCGCGGACCTGGCCGTCGAAGGACAGCCCCTGCAGGGGTTCGAGCTCCTCGACCGGCCGCCCCAGGGCCTCCGCGAACGCACGCACATCGGACCCGCCCACCCGGAACCGCGAGAGGTGGTCGAGCGCGGGTTCGAGCCCGGCGGCCACGAGGAATCCGTGCCCCGGCGGCAGGTCGCGCACGAAGAGGCTGAAGGTGGCCGGTGCCCGCATGTCCTCCCGAAGGTACGAGAGCGCCATCGTGACCTCGTACAGCTCGGTCGTGGTCACCAGGGACATACTTCGAGGATGCGCGGCCGATCTGCGCGCCGCACGCGCAACGGACGTACGACGCCCGGTTGCCGCACGCGGTCACCCGGACCGGTCAGGCGAACGGGAAACCCGCCAGGTGGTAGTGGAGCAACATGCTCGTCGTCGCGATCGCGGCCAGCGCCGTGACGGTGAACAGCAGACGACCCGCGATGGTCCACCACCCGCGGAGCCAGGCCGCGACCGCCCCCGCCACCACGCCCAGGGTCAAGGCCACCAGTGCCGTACCCAGCATCGTGACGGCGGACAGGAGCGGCGACCCCAGGGGGACCATCTCCATCATCGCGTTGCCGTCCGCGACGACCGCCGCGAGGGCGGCCGTGAAGGCCGCCGCGATCAGACCGGTCACCGCGGCCGCTGCCCGGGCGGCCCGGGCGGCGGGCGGATGCGGGGTCCGGCCACGAGTGCGCCGTAGCAGGGCGGTTGCCGGGAACGCGATCGCACCGATGACCAGCCCGCCCACGCCGAAGGCGAGCAATCCCCTGTGCAGGGCCGGAGATTGACGCCAGGTCAGTTCCTCGTACGCCGTCGACGGCGTCGCCGACGAGACCAGTACCCCGTTCTTGGTGAAGGCGAGCGTCGCGCCATGGCCGCCGCGCTCGCGGAAGAGGCCGTCACCGAGGGCGAACCAGCTCTGTTCGGGCTGGTCGGGGTCGAGGGAGAGTCCGGTGGTGCGCAGCGCGTTCGCGCCGTCCTTCTCGACGGTGACCGACGAGACCAGGCCTTCGACCGCCATGAGGCTGGTGCGGCTGACGCGGGCGGGGCGGTACGTGCCGGTGTACGAGTCGAGGGCGGGATCGGTGGCGGCATGGCCGGCGGCGCTCGGGGCCGCGGTCGCCGGGCGGTCGGGGACCAGGGCGTCCACGAGGCGATGGATCAGGTCCTTGCCGTCCCAGGCGGCCCGGCCGTCCTTGCCGTCGCCGTTGAAGACGACGAACACACCCACATCATGGCCGGGGACAAGGAGCAGGTTCGAGTGGAAACCGGGGATGTCGCCGTCCTTGAACCAGCCGGTCCGCCCGTCGAGCCGCCACTCCTCGAAGCCGTAGCCGAGGCCGGGCAGCCGGGGATCCTGCCGGTGGTGCACCTGCTGCATCAGGCGGTTCGCCGGAGCTTCGTCGGCGAGCTGGTCGGTCATCCAGCGGCCCATGTCGGCGGCGGTGCTGACGGCCCCCGGCCCGGACGGGCTCCACGCGCCGTACTGGCCCTTGTCCTCGGTCCAGCCGGACGTACCGCTGGGCCGGTAGCCGTGGGCGAGTTCCGCTGCGATCGGGCCCGGCTGCGGCTGGGCGAATGTCGAACGCGTCATGCCCAGCGGCCTGAGGATGTGCTCGTCGACGTAGGAGGGGAAGGGCCGGCCCGAGGCCTCGGCGACGAGCTGGCCCGCTAGCGCGTAGCCGTAGTTGTCGTACGAGGCGATCGTGCCTGGGGCGCGGATCCGGGGCGGGCGGCGCGTCACGAGGCTTTCGGCGAGCGGTTCGATGTCCTGCGCACGGGCCCTGCTGCGGCCGACGAGGTCGCTGTCGAAGCCTGCGGTGTGGGTGAGGAGGTGGTCCAGGGTGACGGAGCGTCCGGGATATGTGTCGGGGACGGTGACCGCGCGGAGGCGGTCGTTGACGTCGGCGTTCGGGTCGATCTTGCCCTCGGACACGAGCTGGGAGGCGGCCTGCGCCGTGAACAGCTTGGCGAGCGAGCCGAGGAAGAAGGTCGTGCGGTGGGGGTCGACCGGCGTCCTGGTGTCGATGTCGGCGAGGCCGTAGCCCTTGGTCAGGACGGTCCGGCCGCCGGAGACGACGGTGACGGCCGCGCCGGGGATGCGGTCGTTCGCGAGGTAGCCGGCGACGGCGGTGTCGACGAGGGAGTCGAGAGCGCCGGTGCGGGAATCGCGGGCGTCAGGGAGGGCATCGGGGCTGTTCGGAACAGCCGTGCGAGCGGGTGTGGGGACGGAAACCAGCGCGGCGGAGGTGATCGTCATCATGATCGTGGCGGCCATCGTGGCCAGGGCCCGTATCGGCGTCGTACGCATACGTCGACGATCTCGTTCGGAGGTGGGCACGCTCCAGTGCGAGCCGCATCGGCCTCTGTGTATTTCGCATGGGTGGGCCGGGCGTGGTGCCCAGGCGTGCGTCTACCGTGACCTCATGAACGCCCGCCAGGCCGACCGCACCGCCGACGGCTCCGAGTCCGGTCCGACGCCCGCGGTCGTCTCCGTGGTCCTCGTCGTCGTGATTCTCGGATTCTCCTTCGAACCCGGTGTCCTCCTGCCGCGCCCGGCCGCCGTGCCGATGCTGCTGCTCCAGATCGTCACCTGCCTGCCCTTGACGCGGCGGCTGCGCGGGGCGTGGACCCTCGCCGCGCAGATCCTGCTCGCGCCCTGGTCCGGCCTGCCCGGCTTCCTCGGCGCCTCCGTGCTGCTGGTCGTCGAACGGCCCGTCCGCTGGGCCCTGTTCACGATCGTCGTCCTCGCCGGCGGGCTGCTCGCCCCAGGCGACGGCGGTGTGCACTCGGTACTCAACGGCATCGGCAACGCTCTCGCCCACGGCCTCATCATCTACGCACTCACCCGGCTCACCGACCTCTACACCGAACTCCGCGCCACCCGTGGCGCATTGGCACAGGCCCGGGTCACGGCCGAGCGGGAGCGCGCCGGGCGGGACCTCGACGCAGTGCTGGGAACGGCCCTGGCGGAGATCGTCCGGCTGGCCGGACAGGGAACCCGGGGAGCCCGGCAGCTGGTGACGGTGGCGCGGGCGGCGACGGATCGGGTGCGAGCCGCTCCGTCCGCGCAGTCCGCCGACGGCGCGGACATCCCCCCGGGCGCCCTGACACCCCGGCTGGCGTGGCCCATCGTCGTCGCCACCCACCTCGAGTACCTGATCGTGGGCGTGGCCTTCCTGCTCGACGACGGGGTGACGGGTGGGCGATTCGCCGCGTACACGGCCGCGTTGGCGGGGGTCGTCGGTCTGCAGGCGTACCACTCCCTGCCGCGTCCGCCGGGCGTACGTCCCCGGTGCGTGCCCTGGACGCTGGGCGCGCAACTCGCCCTCGCCCTGGGCGTACTGGCGGCTCCGGACGGGCCGTACCCCCAACTGGTGGCGTTCGCGGCGGCCTCGGTGCTGATCGTCCTCCCAGGGCGCATCGCCTGGCCGGCGGCCGCGGTACTGACGGCCCTGGTGGCGGTCGTGGCGCTCGTACGGACGGACGGCCCCGGAGCCCGGGGCGCCGCGGTCCTGGTCCTGGACGTCGTGGTGATCGCTCTGGTCTTCCACGGCCTGGCTCTGCTCACCGGCCTCGTCCACCAGGTGCGGGAGGCCCGCGGAGCACTCGCCTCGCTGGCGGTGGCCCGAGAGCGTCGGCGCATCGCCCGGGACGTCCACGATCTGCTGGGCTACGGCCTGTCGGCGATCGCGCTGAAGGGCGAGTTGGCGGCCCGCGACCCGGACGCGGTGCGAGCCGGCGACCATCTCGCCGATGCGGCGGCGCTGGCGGGCCGAGCGCTTGCGGACCTTCGGGCGATCCCGGGGGACGGCACGGGGCTCACGCTTGCCGAGGAGGTGGACTCAGCCCGGAAGGTGCTCGCCGCCGCGGGCGTCGCCGTGCGGGTGCGGGGCGCGGTGGAGAACGTCGACGAGGTGTCGCAGACGCTCTTCGCCACGGTGCTGCGGGAGGCGGTGACGAACGTGCTGCGGCACGCCCCGGGAGCACGGCGGTGCGAAGTGGAGGTCGGCCAGAGGCTGTTGCGGGTGGCGGACGACGGCCGCGGGCCGCTGGTGGCGGGAAGCACCGCGGTGGCCGGCGTCGGCGGCAACGGGCTGAGGAATCTGCGCGAGCGCGTGGCGGCGCTCGGCGGGCGGCTGGAGGCCGGGTCGACCCCGGACGCCCGCGGCTACGTCCTGACCGTCCGGCTGGAAACCGAGCCCGTCTCCGTGCCCTCGTAAGTCGGAGGATGACTCCGCGTCATCCCAGCCAGCCCTCCTCCCGGGCGATCCGCACCGCGTCCAGCCGGTTGCGGGCTCCGAGCTTGGTGACCGCCGCGCCGAGGTAGTTCCGTACGGTGCCCTGGGTGAGGTGCAGTTCACGGGCGATGCGGTCGAGCTCGGAGCCGGTGGCGGCCAGCCGCAGCACGTCGGTCTCGCGGGGCGTGAGCGGGCTCTCCTTGGCGGTGAGCGCCGCGGCGGCGAGCTTCGGGTCGATGACGTGTTCCCCGGCGGCCACGCGGCGGATCGCGGCGGCGAGCTGGTCCGGCGGGGCGTCCTTGAGCATGAACCCGCCGACCCGTGCGGCGAGTGCGGACCGCAGCGCCTCCGGACGGCCCAGCGCGGTGAGGATCATGATCCGGCACTCGGGAAGCGCGACGGAGAGCTCGCGGGCGGCGGAGAGCCCGTCCGCGCCGGGCATCTCCAGGTCGAGGACGGCGACGGTGGGCCGGTGGGCGAGCGCGGCGGGGACGACGGCGTCCCCGCGGGCCACTTCGGCGACGACCTCCATGTCGTCCTCGAGACCCAGCAGGGCGACCAGCGCCCCGCGGATCAAGTGCATGTCCTCGGCCAGCAGAATCCGGATCATGGTTCCTCCCCCGGAAGATCGTAACGGCTGCCGGGGGGCTCGGTCCGACGTGCGTTTCCGCCGGTCCGACGTGATTCCGCCGGAGGGGCGCCGGGGCGGGCCGCCCGCACGGCCGTAGGACAACGCAGCCTGAGCACGCTCCTGACACCGGCGTGGTCGGAGGGCCACAGGCCCGAAGGTGTGCGGTCCACCTCCCTGTGGCCCACCCGCCGACTCGTCAGCGCGTCCTCGGGGTCCGTGGGGTCAGGAGCCGTCCGCGGCGGCGAGCAGCGCGGCGACGTCCAGCTTTCCCATGGTGAGCATCGCCTTCATCGCCCGCTGGGCGCGTGCCTCGTCCGGATCGGTGAGGAGTTCTTCCAGGACGGAGGGCACGACTTGCCAGCTCAGGCCGAACTTGTCCTTGACCCAGCCGCACGGGCCCTCATGTCCGCCCTCGGACAGCTTGCTCCAGTAGTAGTCGACCTCCTCCTGGTCCGCGCAGTCGATGAGGAAGGACACGGCCTCGTCGAAGGTGAACTCGGGACCGCCGTTGATGGCGGTGAAGTGCGTGCCGTCCAGGACGAAATCGACGGTCAGCACGGTCCCGGCCGGGCGGGGGCCCGCCTCCCCGTAGTAGGACACATTCTTGATCTCCGAGTTGGGGAAGACCGAGCAGTAGAACTCCGCGGCCTCCTTGCCCTGTGTGTCGAACCAGAGGTTGGGGGTGATCCGGGGCATGGCGTTCTCCTGATCTCGTGACACCGCCGTCCGGCGGCCCGGGAATCATTGCTCCACCACACCCCGAATCCGTGCAACCACCCCCAGTGCCGCCTCAAGACCATGCGGAAGAGGGAGGCCGGAAGCTGATCCGGGGGGCCTCCGAGCGCGGTTGCCCAGGGTTCAGAGAATGTGGATGCGCTCCAGGGATCCCGCGCTGTCGCGAAGCATCAGGTCGCTGCCCTTGGCGCGTTCGCCTTCGACGAATCCGAGCAGCAGGACCGCCCGGTTGATCACGTCGGCCTTGCTGACGCCGGTCGCGGCGGTGAGCTCCGCGATCGCGGTGACAGCCGGAGGGCACAACGTCACCGAGTACCGCTCGCTGTCGGGGTGGGCGGGGAGCTGATCCATGGCAAAGCCTTCCTGACGACCAATATGCCTAGGAATTGCACCACAAACGCGCCACTCATGCACCGCATTTACATCACTCTTGGTGCGCCCCTGGTTGATCCTCGCACCGGCGGAAGGGTGTGGAACCGCGTGACTAGACCTGCGCGGCCACGAGTCCGGCGAGCAGAACGCCGAATCCGCCGATCTCGCCGGTGATCAGAGCGGCGAGGACGAAGTTCATACTTCGTGGTGCGTTGCGCATCTGATTGTCGGTTTCGCGTTGCAGCGCGAGCCGGATGTAGTTCGTGATCGTCACCACGAACATGGTGACGATCACCGCAGCCGCGCCGAGATCCACCACGGACGGCCATGCGGACAGCTCGACGAATGCCGCGATCAGCCCCGTCGCGAACGCGTACATCAGCGCGGCCCGGTGTGCGACGTCGACATACGGGTGGGCCAGTCCGTTCGTCGAGGTGACCATCGCACGCCACTTCCACACGCCGAGGAGCAGCGCGCCCAGGAAGATGCACCCCGAAGCGGAAAGTATCAGAGCCGTGTTCGGGCCTATGGGCATGTCTGTCTTTCCGTCTCAGGAACGCACCGTGCAGGGTCCGTCATGTGTAAATGCCCGGGGATCGGGGGCTCGTGGGACGAGGGCACCGGCGGTCCTGCCGAGCCCGTTCCCGGGCGCAGTTCGTGTCCGCGTAGCGCGGGCGCCGTGCGGGGGCGGGGGTGGGGTCGCCGGGGCAGATGCCGTACTCGCCGTCGCGGAGGGCGTCAGCGCAAAGGAGTGGCGGTCGCCAGAAGTGCCAAGGTCTGAAGACCTCCTGGGGTCAGGAGTAGACGGTCGTCCAGTCGCCGCTCTGCGAGGTGGGCACCCACGCGTTCGTCTCTCCGTAGTACGTGGCGAAGGAGCAGGAGCTGTTCTTGTAGAAGGTGACGGTGACCTCCCCCTTCCACCACCAGCCGCCGACCCAGGTGTCCTTGCCCGGGGTGGCGAAGCATCCCGATGCCACGTCGCCGTTCTGGTTGTAGCCCTCGATGCGGATGGAGTAGACGCTGCTGCTGCTGTCGTGGAAGTGGATCTGCTGTCCGTTCGACGCAGCCAACGACTGGCCCGCGGAGCCCAACACTCCGGCGAAGGCCAGGGCGGCGGCCCCGGCGGCGGCGGCGACCTTCTTGCGCACGTTCATGTCCCCGTGACTCCGTTCATGCTGGGGCGGTATCTCCAGCGGTGAACTTAGGCCCGAGCAGCGCGCGATGGTGTGCGTGACGTGCCGGGCTTCTGTGCTCTGCGTGCTGCGGCAACCAGGGAGAACGCACGATGTTCGGTCGGGGTGATCCCGTAGGCTTCGCGAAATGCCCGGCTGAACCCGGTGGCGCTGGAGAAGCCCCAGCGAGCCGCGATCGCTTGAACGGGCTGACCGCTCAGCTCCCCGCATGCGAGGTCGGCGTGGGCGCGCTCCAGCCGGCTCCGGCGGATACGTGCCGAGATGGTCAGGGGCTGGTCGCCGAAGAGCGTGTAGAGCCGCCGTAGGGACATGTGGTGCCGGTCGGCGATGACCTGAGGAGTCAGGTCCGGGTCGCCAAGATTGTTCTCGATGAAGCGGTGGATCCGCTGCACTGTCTCCTGCGCACGGGCCTCCGCGGGCGCCTCACCGGGGTCACCGAGCTGCTGGGCGAGGAACGCGATGGCCAGGTCGAGGGCAACTGACCCCGCCCCTCGCAGCTCCTCCGGGCGACAGCGCGGGCCGTGCGTGAGCAGCGACTTCAGGAAGTCGGCGAAGATCGCCCCAGACCCCACCTCTGCGGCCAAGCCCCGTGCGAGGAGGCGGTCGACGCGGTCTGAGCTCAGCGCCAGGGCCTGACGGGGAATCTGCAGGACCACCGTCTCGACCTGCCCGCCTATGCATGCCCCGTCACTCGGTCGCGAGGTGTCCGTCAGCACGAGTCCCCCCGCGACCACCGAATCGTTGCGCCGCTGGGAGATTCTGACAGCACCTTGTGTGATGAGCGCCAGCTGCACGTGCTCGGGATCGCCGCGCCGGACATGGGCCAAGGTGCGGCGCGAGAGCACCGGTGAGCAAGCGAGGGCGGACAGCCGCACCACGCCGAGATCCAGGTCCGTGATGCTCGCCCGGAAGCCGGCCGCATGCCGGGTGCTGAGCATGACGGGCATGACATCGGTGGACACCGTCTCGCAGAACCAGTCGAACCTGTCCTCACGCGCCCCGACAGCGTCCGACGCAACCAGCAATCCCACGCGATCCCCCACGCTTCTACATGGCAGCGATCTGGCCCCCTACCGGTTGTCGCACGGCCCGTGCTCCACCCCCGCCGCCACGCGATCGATTATCAGGCATGTGCTTTCGGACAGATGCTCGGGTCGTTGTGGCGCTCGCCGACGAGCCCGCGGGGCGCAGCGGCGCGGGTGAGATCGGCTCGCACATCTCGCAAGGTCACATATCGCTGGTCAAGATCGGGTAGGGGAGGGGCGTGAGCACACCGGAGGATGAGGCCACCGCGCACCTTCTCGTCGCGGCCGCCTTCCACAACGCAGCCGCATCTGCCGACGAACGAGGCGACCCACGGGTCGGCGACTTCTCCCGTGCAGTCCTGCGCCAGTTCGAGGAACACCAGCACCTCGAAGGCGCTCTCTACACCGTCGTCCTGAAGTACGCCCAGGAGCACGCCTCCGACGACGAAGTAGCGTCACTCGAACGCTGGATTGCGGTGGTGACCGGGCGATGAGCGACCGCCTCCCCGCCGCCGCCCAAGGCCCCCTGCTGCCGGCCGAGTTCGACGCCGAACTCCGGGCACGGCTCGCTACCCTCGACGCCGCTTCGGACGCCCACGCCTCCGACCGACGCCCGGACAACACCACGCGTTCCTACGCCGCGGACTGGAAGACAAGGACTACAGGCGCAAGGCCGACGGCATCGGCCTGTAGGCCAACGCGTTGTCGGCCGCCTCAGGGCCTGTCCGGCGGATCATGCCGCGGCCGTGGGGGCACCGCAGCCGCGGCGTGACCGATGAGCCTCGGACGAGCGTCAGAGCGGCTTGATGCGGGACTTGAGCAGGCAGAACTCATTGCCCTCGGGGTCCGCCAGGACATGCCACTGCTCGTCCCCGGTCTGGCCGATGTCGGCCCGGCGGGCACCGAGCTTCAGGAGGCGTTCAAGCTCGGCCTCCTGGTCGCGGTCGGTGGGGTTGACGTCGATGTGCAGCCGGGACTTCCCCGGCTCCGGCTGGTCCCGGACGCTGAAGAAGATCGTGGGCTGCGGACCGCCGAACCCTTCCGGCGTCCCGATCTCCACGCAGCCTTCCTCGCGGCCGACCACGACGTAGCCCAGGACCTCGCACCAGAACTGCGCCAACAGTTCGGGGTCGCGGCAACCGAGCACAAGCTCACCGATACGACATGCCATAAGGAACCTGCTCTCAATCGGCGGGCCGTCGGGGCCACGCGCGCAGTTCATGGGCTCCCAACAGCGAAAACAACCCCGCGACCGTACCGGACGAGGCGAGCATGGGAAAGATCTCTTCCGTGCCGAGGGCCTGTCGGGGCGGCCGACCACCCCGCTTCGACCCGGCCGACCACCGCGAGCGCCACGCGGTCGAGTGCGGGATCAACCGCCTCAAGAGGCACCGAGCCGTCGCCACGCGATACGACAAGCTGGCGGTCCGCCGCGAGGCAACTGTCCTCGTCGCAGCCACCGACGAGTGGCTCCGACCCACAGCCGTCACGCGGCGGGATCCACGTTCCACGACTCAGGCAGGTCGCCGCCGCAGAAGACGCAGACGAAGTCGTCCTCGCGCACGATGTTGTGCTCCTGGCAGCCAGGGCACCGCCGGAAGACCACCTCGTGAGTGAAGCCGAACGGCCGCCCGAGCTCTAGATCGTCCAGAGCACGAGCGACCGTCGACCAGGAACTGACGTCTGGGCAGTACCCGGTGGAGTGGTTGCTGATCTCGCCCGCGGCCCACCGGCCTGCCTCGTGCATGAAGCTGATCTCGCCGGCGCTCAGAACCATGTCTCCGCCGGCACAAGCCACGTGCTCGCTTCGCCGTGGCGCAAGCCGAAGCACACCGTCCGTGCCGACCACGAAGGTGAACGGTTCGGCCAGTTCCGCTGCCGATCGCTCAGCGACCCAGCGGCCGAAGTCAGCCGCCGAGCTGATTCGGCGTCCACCGCTGCCAGGCCGGACCGCAGCCTTCAGTTCAACCGGTCCGACATATCGGTAACTCCGCCCCCGCGCACTCACGTGAGCCAACCTAGAGCACTTCCGACACACGCCCTGGATGGCCAGTCACCCGTCTGCGGGCGCCTGGGGGGCCGCCGGGGCGCGCGGCTCGTACGGTCACAGTGACACCACCTTCCGATGGTGGTGTGGTTGCCGGTGGCTCCGCGTTCCCTTCGCACGGTGCGGGGCCACTTCCATAGGTGCGTCAGTACTCGCCGTCGTAGCCCCACACCCCGGGCGTCGGCGCAGCATGGGTGACTGGCAGGCCCGCCCCTCGACCGTGTCTACGATCGCTGCAGGCTCTTCGAGAAGCCCTTGTCGACGCTGGACCGCTGGCCCGCGGTCGCGGGTTCGCCGTTCCTGAACGGCCCCACGGGCACGTTCGTGAACGTGATCTGTGCCCAAGCCGCGCCAGTGCAGTCGATGCGATTCATGTTGTTCACGGGGCACTGGAGCTCCCATACGGCTCCAGTCGTGGTGGTCACCTTGTAGTTCAGGTCGTTGGCCTGTGACGACACGGTCGCGCCGCAGACAGTGCTCTCGTCGGGGTAGTTGGGGTAGGTGGTGAGGTCCTGCTCGAAGTACACCGGCCCCGTGCGGGTCGGCCGGTGGGCCCCGAATGCGGCACCGTCGCGGAGGATGATGCTGAACTCTTCGGTGCCGTTGACGAGCAGCGAGTCGACGTCCGCGCCGCACTCGGTCGGGCCCGTGGCTCCGGTGGCTCCGGTGGCGCCCGCGGGGCCGGTCGCGCCGGTCGGGCCGGTCGCTCCGGTGGCTCCGGTGGCGCCCGCGGGGCCGGACGGACCGGTCGGGCCGGTCGCGCCCGTCGCCCCCTTGCACTTGTCCTTGTCCTTGTCCTTGTCGTTGCCGAGCGTCCCTGAGGCGCCCGCACGCTTGTCGTCGTCCTTGTCCTTGCACTTGTCGTGATCGCCGTACGGCGTTGACGAGTGCGAGGCCGGGTGGTCTGCCGTGTCTGCGGACGCTGCGGGGCTGGAGAGGCCCAGCGTTATGAGGGCCAGCGCTGCCATCGCTCCCTCGGCGATCCGCCTGCCCTTCACGGGGAGGGGGCCCATGGCGGTGGGGGGCCTGTGCTCAGGACTCATGAATTGCTCCTTCTGGAACTGGATGATTGCACTCTCAGGAGGCACGTTCGGGCTTCCCTCGCGCATCATTCGGTCCCTGTGTGATCAGTGTGAGAGGCGCGATGGCCGCTGGGGCGCACAGGCCGGCTGTGGGCGCGGCAAGGGCTGGCAGCTGCACTGTTCGGCCGGCACGCGAACGGCTGTTGGAGACCGATCTGATCCCGGATTCGGCGGCGAGGCTCATCGCCGTGAGGTCCCTTCCGGGTGGTGGGAATCGTGCCTCCCCCAGCCAGCCACACACCACGCCCCCTCGCCCGGTCACCAACCACCACCCCGGGGCCTGTCCCGCCACGTCACCACAGGTCATGGCGGGGCCGCTGCGGTGCGTGACCACCTGAACAGCCCTCACCCACTACGGTTGCCATCCGCCCGACCTGCTCATCCCCACCGGCCGCCGCAAGGGACGGAGCCCTGGCCTCTCCAGCGTCAACCGCGAGCCGGCCGAGCAACCTTCCGGCCGTAATCGGTGCGTGAAGAGGGGGCCGGTGGGCGTATGGACGGCGACAAGGAGTCTGGGATCCGTACCGCGCGGCGTTCAACCCGTTCCTCGACCTGCTCACTCGGAGGAATCAGCACCATGGCCATACAAAGGGGAGAGCGTCGAGCGGAAGCGCGGCGATCCCGCCGGGTCGGTGCCTGGGCACCGATCCGGCGGGATCGTGTTCGGGCCCGGGGCCCTATTCGCCGATGTCCCGGCTGCGGAGGTCGTCCAGCGTCTCGCGTCGTACGAGGAGACGGGCCGTGCCGCCGTCGACCGCGACGACCGGGGGACGGCCGACCATGTTGTACCCGGAGGCCATCGACAGCTGGTACGCCCCCGCCACGGGCACCGCGAGCAGATCGCCGGGGCGGATGTCACCGGGCAGCTCGACGTCGGTGGCCAGGATGTCGCCCGCCTCGCAGTGCCGGCCCACCACCGTGGCCGTGCGGGTGTCGACGGTGGAGTGGCGGCCGACGAGACGAGGGGCGTACCGCACCCCGTACAGCGCCGGGCGGGGGTTGTCGCTCATGCCTCCGTCCACGGCAACGAACACCTGGTCACCGGTGTTCTTCACGGCCAGCACGCGATAGAGCGCCACTCCCGCCGGGCCCGCGACGGCACGGCCGGGTTCGATGGTGAGCCGGGGCACCTCGAGCCCGGCCGCCGTACAGCTCGCGGCGAGTTCGATCCGCAGTCCGCGGGCCAGGGCCGTCAGGTCGAGGGTGGGTTCCCCGGGTCGGTACGCGATGCCGTGGCCGCCGCCCATGTCGAGTTCGGGCAGGATGAGGCCGTGGGTGTCGCGGACGCGGGCCATCAGCCCCACCATGCGGCGCAGGGCGGCGACGTACGGCTTGACGTCCGTGATCTGGGAGCCGATGTGGCAGCGCAGGCCGACCAGGTGGAGCTGAGGCTGGGTCAGCAGACGGGCGATGGCGTGCTGCGCGGATCCGTCGGTGAGCGACAGACCGAACTTCTGGCCGTCCGTGCCGGTGCGGATCTTCTCGTGACCGCCGGCCGATACACCGGGGATCACGCGGATCATCACCTTCTGCCGGCCGTGGGGGCCCACGAGCGCGGCCAGCCGCGCGATCTCGGACGGGCTGTCGATGACGATCCGGCCCACCCCGAGGCGGAGAGCGCACTCGATGTCGTGCGGCGACTTCGCGTTGCCGTGCAGGACGATACGGTCCGGCGGGAACCCCGCGGTGACCGCGAGTTCGAGCTCGCCGGCCGAGCAGACGTCCAGTCCGAGGCCTTCCTCAGCGACCCAGCGGACCATGGTCCGGGACAGGAACGCCTTGGCGGCGTACAGCACATCGGCGTCGGGGAACGTACCGCGGTAGGCACGGCAGCGGGCCCGTACCTCACCCTCGTCCAGCACGTACGCGGGCGTGTCGAAGCGGTCGGCGATGTCGGCCAACGACACCCCGCCGACGGCGAGGCCACCGTGCGGCAGACGGGTCGTGGACGCCGGCCACACCGACAGGTCGTCCTCTTCCGCGGCGATCTCGGAGACCAGAGCAATGGTCATGGAACTCGTCCCCTTCTCAGACGGCCCGGACGGCCCGGACGGCCTTGGCGGCCCGGTCCGGCCGTCGGTCCGGCGTGTGCGCGGGGACCGCGGGAGCGGACAGTGCCGGGTCGACGGTGACCAGGTCCGCGCCGAGCGGTCCGCAGAGCGCCCGCAGGACGGATTCCGACAGCCGGATGTACGGCTGGGCCTCGCCCAGCACCTCGGTCAGCCGGTCCGTACGGGTGAAGCCGACGGCGGTACGCGCGCCGAGCGGCGTGCGGAACAGCCGGATCACGGTTTCCGCGCCGCTTCCCGGCCGGACGGGCACGTACAGCGGTCCGGCCGGGACCTGTTCTTCAGGCTCGGGATCGTCGGCGTACTGGAACAGACACATGGGGCCCTCCCTGAGGAGCCGCGAACGGTTGGCGAGGTCCCAGCCTGCCGAGGGGCAGGCCGGGGCGCGTCATCGAAGCTATCCCCTCCGCCCTGCCTCCAGGGCAGGGCGTTGACGGCACCTTGACGGCAATCGATCGAGTCCGTACACGCCACTGACGGTCGACGGGCACGGTGTCAGAGAGCCGCCAGGGATGGTGACTTCGGTGTCAGGAGAGCGAGGAGGCCCTGCACAGGCCCAATGTGTGGCGTCTGCCGCTGGAGGTGCGGTAGCCGGCCCCGGCCCGCGCCGCCTCGCCCCGCCTTGCGCCGAGCCACTCCGGCCCGCGCCGCGTCAGAAAGCCGTCAAGTTCTCCACCTGCCGACGCCGTCCCGGCCAGTGGCCGGACGGCGAGATCGAACCGCGGGCCACCGTCCACGGCCGTTCAAGGACGGTTCATGATGACGCCGGCGCCGGACGCCACGCCACCGCCGCTGGAGGCACGGCTGGTCACCGTCGACATGGCGGCCCAGGCCGCGGCGGCCCTGGACCAATCCGCGCCGCAACGCGCCTGAGGCGGGCGGGGCTCACAGGACCTGGTGTCGCGTCAGGCGTCAGCCGGGCGCGAATGAGTCCGTCGAGTCGCTGCCAAGCCGGGGACGATGCATTGACCATGCCCTGGACGAGGGCGGGGGATCTCGGCGGCCGCATCCAGCTCGGGCAGTTCCTCGGGCCCGTAGCAGGTTGCAGCACGGCGTCATGGCGAACACGATCACGAACCCGATCCCGAACTCGCACTCGAACGTGAATCCGAGCGTCGATGACGAGATCCTGCGCGAGCTGGCCGACGCGGGCAACGAAGCCGCGCTGGCCCGGCTGTTGAAGTCGCCTCTCGACGGGGATCGGGACTGAGCCACGGTGAACGCTGCCCGACGCGGTTCTAGTGCATTCCTGAGATCCGGAAGACGGTAAGGGCCGTCTCCCGGTCTACGCAGCGGGCCAGCCGCTCCAGTTCGGCGCTGCCGTGGTGCAGGGTGCCTCGGGCCAGCGAGACCCGGGCGTCCGCCTTCAACAGGTGCCACAGGGGTGGGTTGGCGATGAAGATCCGCGGGTCGATCTCGGCCCGTGCGCCCGTGGTGTCGTAAAGGATCAGTCTCTGCGCGACACCGTCGGACCAGCGCACGGAGGCCAGTCGGTCGGTGTGGACGGTTCTCCGGGCCGTCAGACCGCGGATGGTCAGCCGCCCCGGCGACGCCTCGACCCGAGGCGGGAGGAGTATCGCGAACACCAGGGCGGCCAGCCCGGCCCACGGCAGGGCCCGCAGCAGGCTCAGCGTGCCGTTCCCGGCCTCGACGGTGAGGGACACGGCGAGCAGCACCACGGCGAAACCGGCGGCGGCACGTGCTTCCGAGGGCCAGCCCGTGTCGTGGACGGAGCCGGCCGAGTGGTACTCCGGCGGTACGAAGGGGAGTTCCATGAAGGGGACGGTAGGGCGGAGCGGGTGGTCCGGCCCAGTGTCTTTACGGACCCTCTGTGCGGCGGCGGGGAGCCTTGACGTACTGCTGCGGGCCCGGTCACGTAGGGGACGTACTCGCGGCTCAGCCGGAAGCCGGCGGTCCAGGCGAGGAGCCGGCTGGGCCGGTTGTCGCGGGAGCAGGTCCAGCCGGCCCGATGCCCGCGCCGCGCGGTGTCCGTGGTCAGCCCGGTGACACAGGCCAGGGCCAGGTGCTGCCGACGCTGGTCGGGGGCGGTGGCGCAGGGGATGTCCTCGTAACGGCTGCCGAGGAACCGTGTCCACGCGACTGCCAGGATCCGCCCCTTGCGGAACGCTGCCCAGCCGAGTCCGGAGGCGGCGAGGGGCGCGGGAACGCCCCAACTCCCGTGGATCCAGGCCATGCCGGGGTCGAGCGCGGCGAGCGCCGGGGCGTCCTCGGCGCGCAGTCGCCGGACGGTGACCCCGCGCGGGAGCCGGGGCGTGGTGGGCTCGGCTCGGTGGATGTAGAGCATGCGCTCCCACGGGACGAGCCGGTCGAAGGCGGCGCCGAGCGTCGACAGGAAGCCGTCGGGCGCCTCCTGACCGAGGCGATGGGCGGCACGCTCGTCCCCGAGGACATGCCAGGTGGCGGCCTGACGATGGTGGTCTCGCTGCCGGTCGCCGACAGCGTCCCGGGGTTACGGCTCCAGGCTCGGTCGCGGGCGGTGGACTGACCGATCGAGCCGGATCGGGGCGACCGAGTCCCTCACGCCGGGGTCGGCGCCCCGGAAAGGCCCTGCTTGACCTGACGGGTGACGTCGTCGGCGAGGATCTCCGGCAGGCCCTTCTCGATGCCGTCCAAGGCCTGGGCGGCGACCTCGGCGGGGTCGACCTTCTGCTCGGCGGGGACGCGGGCCGCCATGTCGGTGTCCATGTACGCGACGTGCAGCGCCGACACGGTGATGCCCCGGGGTGCCAGCTCCTCGCGGGCCGCGTCGGTCTGCGCCCATGCGGCCGCCTTGGCCGCCGCGTACGAGCCGAGGCCCGCCGGGTGGAACCAGGACAGGACGGACAGGACGTTCAGCACGGCGCCGCCGCCGTTGTTCTCGATGACCGGAGCGAAGGCCCGCGTCACGACCAGCGGCCCGAAGAAGTTCGTCTCCATCTCCAGCCGCACCGCGTCCAGGTCGCCCGAGAGCAGCGGGTTGCCGGTGGAGATCCCGGCGTTGTTGACCAGCAGCGTGGCGTCGGATGCGATGCGGGCCGCCGCGCGGACCGACTCCTCGTCGGTCACGTCCAGGCGCAGCGGGACGACGCCCGCCAGATCCACGGTCTCGGGCCGCCGCGCCGCCGCGTACACCTTCGCCCCGCGCCGCACCAGCTGCTCTGCCAGATGACGCCCCAGCCCCCGGTTCGCCCCGGTGACCAGTGCGACCGCGTTCGTCAGTTCCATGTCTGCTCCCAGCGTTGCGGGGCGGCCCTGGTGAGGTCCGCCAATTAGATTACGTAAGCAATCTAAACCGTACACTAGAATAGATGCCAAGCGACATCCAAATGTGGAGGTGCCCGATGGGCCGCGTATCGCAGGCGCAAGCACAGGAGAACCGCCGGCGGGTCGTCGAAACCGCCTCCCGCCTCTTCCGGGAGCAGGGGACGCACGTCAGCGTCGCCGACCTCATGAAGGAGGCCGGTCTCACCCACGGCGGCTTCTACAAGCAGTTCGCCTCCAAGGAGGCGCTGATCGACGAGGCCACGGCCCACGCGTTCGCCGAACTCGCCCAGCGCCGTACGGCGGGATCGGAGCGGTACGCCGGGCAGCGTGAGGCCGCCCAGCGGGCGTTGATCGAGGCGTACCTCTCCGTCGAGCACCGCGACGACCTGGCGGACGGCTGCCCCGCCGCCGCGCTCGCCACCGACATGGCGCGCGGCCTGAGCGCTCAGGAGGCGGGCCGGGTGTACAGCGAGGGGGTGAGCGACTTCGCGGAGTCGCTCACCACCGAGCACGAGGACGGCATCACCCGCCTGTGCACGATGGTCGGCGCACTCGTCCTGTCCCGCGCCACCAAGGGCTCCCCCCTCTCCGAGGAGATCCTCACCGCCGCCCGCGCGGCCTTGACGGAAGCCGACTGACTGGTCGCGCTCATGGTCCGCCGAGAGCGAGGCGGCGCGCAGCCGTCGGAGGGCGGCGCGGCGTCACCGTCCGTGGAGAGCGCCGCGACCGTCGGTGGAGTGCGCCGACAGCCTTTCGGCGGCGCCCGCAAGCGTGTGCGGCGTAACGTCGTCCTTGTGGACTTCACTGCGGACAGTCTCGTGTCCCGCGCCGCGCGTGAGCTCAGCCTGCGAGCAGATCAGCTGATCCAAGACGTGGAGCGGGCCCTGCGACGTGACGTTCCAGAGGTGTGGGCGCACGCGGACGTCGACGCGGCGCAGAACGTCGCCGAGCATGTGCTGGCCGCCTTGGACGGCCTCGAGCGCGGCATCGAGCCGAATCGCATCGAATCTCCGTCCGCCAACCAGGAGCGCGCCCGCCGGCTGGCCCGGCACGGGACGCCCGTCAGCGTGATGCTGCGCGCCTTCCGCATCGGGCAGGGCGTCGTTCTCGACGGGATGCTGGTGGAGCTGCCCCGGCTGACCGGCGACGCCGCGCTGGTCAGCGCGGCCGCGCGCAAGCTGATCGCGACGATGACCGGGTACGTCGACCTCGCGTCCGAGTACGGCGTCGCGGCCTACCAGGAAGAGCGGGACCGACGTCTGCAAGGGCGGTTGTCGATGGTGAACGAGGCGAGTATGCGCATCGGCACCACACTGGACATCGCCCGCACCACCCAGGAACTGGCGGACTTCGCCATCGCGCATTTCGCCGACCTCGTCACCGTCGACCTGCTCGACTCGGTGCTCCGCGGACACGACACCCCGATGGAGCCCCCTCTCGCGCTCCGACGGGCCGCTCAGCGCTCGGTGGTCGACGGCGCCCCGGAGACGACGATCCGACCGCAGCAGCTCTTCATCTGCGCGGACGGTACGCCGTCGGCCCGCGCCCTGATCACGGGTCGACCCTCGCGTCACCACCTCGACACCGGTGGGTCGGCAACCTCTGAGCCGGGCACCGGTGTCGACGGCGACGCAAGCCACTCGACGCTCGTGGTGCCGCTGCGGGCCAGGGACTCCACGCTGGGCGTCGCGCAGTTCGTCCGCCACCGCGATCGCGGCTTCTACGACGACGAAGACCTGCTCCTCGCCCAGGAGATCGCCGCCAGGGCGGCGGTGGCCGTCGACAACGCCCGCCGGTACA
The DNA here is from genome assembly GCF_036237275.1 of Streptomyces sp. NBC_01353. GTDB lineage: Bacteria > Actinomycetota > Actinomycetes > Streptomycetales > Streptomycetaceae > Streptomyces. The sequence goes on from NZ_CP108352.1 coordinate 7,488,477, forward strand.
CGCACGCGCGAGCCGCCGCCCTCACCCTGCAGCGCAGCCTGCTCCCGCATGACACCGCGGAGCAGTCGGCCGTGGAGGTGGCCTTCCGTTACCTGCCCGCCGGCGCCCAGGCGGGTGTGGGCGGCGACTGGTACGACGTCATCCCACTGTCCGGAGCCCGCGTCGCGCTCGTGGTGGGCGACGTCGTCGGCCACGGCATCCACGCCGCCGCCACCATGGGGCGGCTGCGGACCGCCGTACGCACCCTCGCCGACGTCGACCTGCCGCCCGACGAACTCCTCACGCACCTCGACGACGTCGTCCTGCGCCTGTCGGCCGAAGCCGTGCCCGACGCCGCGCCGGACGGGGAAGCCGACCCCGACGCCGACCTGGACGCCGACGCGGACGCCGACCTGGACGCCGACTCGGACGAAGGCGCCGACCAAGCCGGCGACAGCGAATCCGCAGGGGACATCGGAGCCACCTGTCTCTACGCCGTCTACGACCCCGTCACCCGCCAGTGCACCCTCGCCCGCGCGGGGCACCCGCCACCCGCCCTGGTTGCCCCGGACGGCACCGTGGAAATCCTCGACCTGCCGCCAGGCCCTCCGCTGGGCCTGGGCGGCCTGCCCTTCGAGGCCGCCGAGTTCGACCTGCCCGAGGGCAGCCTCCTCGCCCTCTACACCGACGGCCTGATCGAAGCCCGCGACCGTGACATCGAGACGGGCCTCGCCCTCCTCCGTCGAACGCTCGCCCAGCCCGCTCCCTCCCTGGAGCACACCTGCGACAGCGTGCTCGAAGCACTGCTGCCGCCACGTCCGGACGACGACGTCGCACTGCTCATCGCCCGCACCCGCACCCTCGGTGACCGCCAGTTCGCCGACTGGGACGTGGAGGCCGAACCCGCCGCCGTCTCCAAGGCCCGGTCGAACGTCACCCGGCAACTGAGCAGTTGGGGGCTGGAAGAGCTCGCCTTCACCGCCGAACTGGTGGTCAGCGAACTAGTCACCAACGCCATCCGCTACGGCCGACCCCCCATCCGGCTGCGCCTCATCCACGACCGCGCCCTCATGTGCGAGGTCTCCGACACCAGCAGCACCACCCCGCACCTGCGCCGCGCCGCCGTCTCCGACGAGGGTGGCCGCGGCCTGTTCCTGGTCGCCCAGCTCGCCGAGCGGTGGGGAACACGTCACGCCCGTCAGGGCAAGACGGTGTGGGCCGAGCTGTCCGAGTCCGCCGGATTCCCCGTGTGGGACTCGGTGTAGCGCTCGGCCCCGGGACTCGGTCTCAGGGCTCGGATCGGTGGATCACCTGCGTGTATGGGTGCGCCGTTCGTCGGCTTCGTCGTCGTTTATCCGTTCGTTCGCCGCACTGACGCACTGACGCACTGACGCACTGACGCACTGACGCACTGACGCACCGAGGTTGCCGCGACCAAGCCCGTGGGCCGGGTTCCCCAGAGAAGCAATGCGCGGTCCAACCGGGCACGCATCCTGGCCACGGCCCGCCAGGAGCTGGGACGGAACCCGGATCTCACCCGTCGGGCACTTCCCGAACAAGCCCCACCTCGCGGAGTCGTTCGTGGAGGTCTCCTCGCTCGCCGACCCCGAGTGGATGATCGAGATCGAGGCGATCGGGCTCGTCCGGTGAGGTCGAGCGGCACCGCCGGGGGATCGGGGGTCGGGCCGAAGACGGGTCCCGCCTCCGGCCGACGTCCCGCCCGGCCCCAACCGCCCGGCAGCGGAACGGCGCCCCGCCGCACTCCGTACGTGCGCCTGCTCCGCGCCCTGGCCCGCCGGGCCGGCCGCCACCACTAGGGAGTTCACGGGTCCGGGAGGGTCGTCCGCGTGGTCGCGGTCGGCCCTGCCGGGCCGATTTCTACCTTGGCCGGTTTCCCCCTTGTCGCGGATCTCTGGGGGGCCTGTCTGTCGCGAGTAAGGATAGGCTAACCTACCCTCCGTGCAAGCAGGTGAAGAGACCGTCGCGACCCCACGTCCCCACGGCCATGAACTTTCGGCCACGGGAGTCACCGTGGCCTACGAAGGCGTCGATGTCGTACACGACGCCTCCATGACGCTGCGGCCGGGCGAAGTCACGGTCCTCGTCGGGCCGAACGGCAGTGGCAAGTCGACGCTGTTGCGTACGATCGCGCGGCTGCAGCGGCCCAGGACCGCCACCCTCGTCATCGACGGCGACACCGACGGCCTCGCGCTGAGCCCCCGTGAGTTCTCGCGCCGCGTCGCGCTCCTCACGCAGGGGCGCCCCACGCCCAGCGGGCTGACCGTGCGCGACGTCGTCGAGTTCGGGCGCTACCCGTACCGGGGGCGCTGGGGCAAGGCCGACCCGGGCGGCCGGGCCGCGGTGGACCGCGCGCTCGCCATGACCGGCGTCGAGGAACTCGCCGAACGCGGTGCCGAGCACCTCTCCGGCGGACAGCTCCAGCGCGTCTGGCTGGCCGGCTGCCTCGCCCAACAGACGGGCGTGCTCCTGCTCGACGAGCCCACGACCTACCTCGACCTGCGCTACCAGGTCGAACTCCTCGACCTCATGCGCGATCTGGCGGACGACAACGGCATCGCCGTCGGCGCCGTCCTGCACGACCTCGACCAGGCCTCGGCCGTGGCCGACCGAATCGTTCTGCTCGACAAGGGGCGGGTCGTCGCCGACGGCGACCCCGCGGACGTACTGACACCGGAGCGGTTGACCGACACGTACGGCATCCGCATCGAAGTCGACACCGACCCCCTCACCGGTCGGCTGCGCACCCGTGCGATCGGCCGACACCACTCGCGAAGCGAAAGGCTCAGCACCACCTCATGAGACGCCTCCTCCTCACCGCGGCCGCCACCGTCGCGGCCGTCACCCTGTCCGCCTGCGGGACCACCGAGCCCGCCGCCGACGACGCGAAGAAGACCGCCGAGCCCATCACCCTCACCGACGCCACGGGCGCGAAGGTCGAGCTCGACGGCCCCGCCGCCAAGGTCGTCGGGACCGAGTGGAACGCCGTCGAGAACCTCGTCTCGCTGGGCGTCGACCCCATCGGCGTCTCCGACGTCAAGGGCTACAAGACCTGGGACACCGCCGTCCCGCTGAAGAACGAGCCCAAGGACATCGGCACGCGCGGCGAGCCGAGCATGGACACCGTCGCGTCGCTGAAGCCCGACCTCATCGTGGCCACCACCGACCTGCCCGAGGCGGCCGTCAAGCAGCTTCGCAAGGTCGCGCCGGTCCTCACGCTCCGCCCCGCGGACGCCGCCGACCCGATCGGCCAGATGACCAAGAACCTCGACCTCATCGCGCAGGCCACCGGCACCACGCAGCAGGCCGACAAGCTCAAGAAGCAGTTCGAGGCGAAGCTCGCCGAGGGTGCCAAGGCCCTCGCCGACGCCGGTCTCGCCGGCACGAAGTACGCCTTCGCCGACGGGTACGTCGTCTCCAACCAGGTCTCGATCCGGCCCTACACGAGCGGCTCGCTCATCGGCGGCGTCAACGAGAAGCTCGGTCTGAAGAACGCCTGGACGGTCAAGGGCGACGAGAGCTACGGCCTCGCCGCCACCGACGTCGAGGGCCTCACCAAGCTGGGTGACGTGCAGTTCGCGTACATCGGCAGCGAGGGCGACAAGTCCAGCACCCCGTTCACCGGTGTCCTCGCCAAGGACAAGGTCTGGACGTCGCTGCCGTTCGTCAAGAACGGCAACGTGCACCGCCTGCCCGACGGGATCTGGATGTTCGGCGGCCCCGAGTCGATGAACAAGTACATCGACGCCGTCGTCGCCGCGCTGACGAAGTAACACCATGGCCGTCACCGCAACAACCCCCGCCACCCGTCCGTCGGCGGCCACGTCCCGGACGGGCGCGGCCGCGGTGACGGCCGCCCTGATCCTCCTCGTCGCGGCCCTCGCGGTCGTGGACATCACCCAGGGCACGGCCGCCGTGGGCGCCCCCGAAGTGTGGAAGGCCCTCACGGGCCGGGCCGAACCGGCCGACGCCTCCGTCGTCATCGCCTCCCGACTGCCGAGGATGACCGCGGGCCTGCTCGTCGGCGCCGCACTCGGCATCGCGGGCGCCGCCCTCCAGGCGGTCAGCCGCAACGTCCTTGCCTCGCCCGACACCCTCGCCGTCAACGCGGGCTCCTACTTCGCCCTCGGCCTCACCGCCGTCACCGGCCTCTCGCTCCCGCTCTTCGCCTCCTCCGGCATCGCGTTCGTCGGCGGCCTCGCCGCGGCGGCCGTGGTCCTCGGACTCTCCGGCCTGGGCACCGGCACCGTCCGGCTGGTCCTCGCGGGCAGCGCCCTCACCCTGGGCCTCACCGCGGTCACCGAGGGCCTGCTCCTGCTGTTCCCCCGTCAGACGGAGGGGCTCTACCAGTGGAACCAGGGCAGCATCGCCCAGAACGGCTTCGACGGCGTCCTGCAGATGGCACCGATCGCCCTCGTCGGCGTCGTCGGGCTGCTGCTCCTCGCCCGCCGGATCGACGCCCTGGCGCTCGGTGACGACGCCGCGCGCGGCCTCGGCGTCCCGGTCCGCGCCACACGCGTCACCGCCGTCGTGCTCGCCGCCCTGCTCTCCGCGGCCGCCGTCACCCTCGCCGGACCCGTCGGCTTCGTCGGCCTGTGCGCCCCCGCCATCGTCCGTCCCCTCGTCCGCAGGTTCCGCGGGTTCACCCGTACGCGGGTGAGCCTGCCGGCCGCCGGGCTCACCGGTGCGGCCCTGGTGCTCGGCTCCGACGTGCTGCTCCGCGCCGTCGTCGCGGCGGACGTGGCGGTCGGCGTGCCGACCGGTGTCGTCACCAGCCTCGTCGGCGCCGTCTTCCTGATCGTCATGGCCACGCGGGCCCGGGACACGGCCGAAGCCGCCGCGTCCGAGCGGCTGCGCATCAGGAGCAGGACCGTCTTCCTGACCACCACCTCCGTCCTTGTGCTCGTCCTGGTCGGCGTGACCATCGCCTCCGTGCTCCTCGGGGACAGCAAGCTGCTCCTGGGTGACGTGCTGAACTGGGCACAGGGGCGGGCCGGACGGACCATCACCTTCGTCCTCGACACCCGCGTTCCACGCGTCCTCGCCGCTCTCTTCGCGGGCGCCGCGCTCGCCCTGGCCGGCACGCTCGTCCAGGCCGTGACCCGTAACCCCCTCGCCGAACCGGCCGTCCTGGGCATCTCCGGCGGTGCCGCGCTCGGCGCCGTCCTCCTCGTGACGACCGTGCCCCTGGCCGGAGGGTGGGGCCTGTCCGCGGCGGCCTTCGCGGGCGCCGCGATCAGCTCCGTCATCGTCTTCGGACTGGCCGCCCGGGGCGGATTCCAGCAGAACCGGCTCGTCCTCGTCGGCTTCGGCGTCGCCATCGGGGCATCGGCCCTGATCAGCCTTCTCATCATCCTCACCGACCCGTTCAACGCGACGAAGGCGCTCACCTGGCTCTCGGGCTCCACCTACGGGCGGTCCCTGACCGACGTGCTGCCCCTCGTGGCCGTCCTCGTCGTGGGCGTGGCCGTCGCGGCCATGCGGCTCACCGAACTCGACCTCGTGTCGCTCGACGAGGACACCCCGAGGCTGCTCGGGCTGAGCCTGGGAAGGGGACGCCTCGGCTTCCTCGTTCTCAGCGTCCTGCTCAGCGCCACCGCCGTGGCCGCCGCAGGCACCATCGGCTTCGTGGGTCTCGTGGCGCCGCACGCGGCCCGTGCCCTCGTGGGCCGGCAGCACGCGCGCGTGGTTCCGGTCGCGGTCCTCCTCGGCGCGATCCTCGTCTGCACCGCGGACCTGGTGGGCCGAACCGTGATCGCACCGACCCAGCTCGGCGCCGGACTCATGACGGCCGTGATCGGCACGCCGTACTTCCTCCATCTGCTCATACGCAGCCGCCGGTAGGGCGAGTTCGTCACCGCCCCCCGTCACCTCCCGCACAGGGCGGCGTCGACGGGGGGCGGTTGCTTTTCGGGCCCGAACCCAAGGCCGTCGTCCAGGGCGGGGAGACTGGGCGCATGGACACATGGAGCCCCAGGCCGGGCCGGGAGCCCGCCCCCGCCCCGTACGGACGCCTGCGCGTCGAGGTCGAGGACCTCGCGCCGGCGCGCTGGCTGACCGAACGCCGCCCCGGCCATGGTGACTTCGGCACCGTGGCCGGAGTCGCCGCGCCGGGATTCCCGGCGTACGCGCGCGTGCTGCACCCCGCGAGTCTCGACGAGCGCCCGGTCCGCTGGGACACCGTCGCCGCCGCCCACAGGCGGAAGGTCGACGCGCTGACGGACTGGCACGAGGTCATCGGGGCGGAGCGGTTCTACCAGAACCTGCACGAGTACGGTCTGCCCGGCGTGTGGGACGAGCACCCCGCCGAAGGCCCCACGCCCGACGATGTCGCGCGGGCCGTGATCCCCGTGCTGGCGCGGCACACGGGCACCCCCGAGCGGTGCTGGTACGGGCTGTGGGACGGGTACGGCCGCCGGGAGTGGGACGGGGTTCCCACCTTCCCCACTCCGGAGCGGGACGAGATCCTGCTGTCCGGACCGCTGGCCGATGTGGTCTCCCCGGAGCTCCCCGACGAGTTCGCCGAACTCCCCGACCTGTGGTGGCCGCAGGACCGCGCCTGGTGCGTGGGCGGTGACGTCGACCTGGTGAGCACGTACGTCTGCGGCTCGGAGGAACTGATCGCCGAACTGCTCGCCACGCCCGGCCTCGAGGTCCACCGGGTGTCGCCGGGGGACGCGGTCTGCTGATCGAGCGGGGCGGCCCGCACCGAGCTGCGGGGTGCCGGAGCGTGGCGGGTGGCCGATCCTGGTGGCATGGGTGCCAACGGTGCCGACGGCGGCCCGGGCGCCAAAGGGTCGAGCCGGTCGAGCGGTCTGCTCCGGCTGCCCGACGCCTATGTGGGCGCGGCCCGCCGCTCGCTGCGCGTCACGCTGGCCGCGGGGGCCGGGTTCTACCTGTTCCTGTACGGGTTCGAGCAACCCGTCGCGGCCACGTACGCGCTCTTCTCCGCCGTGTCTCTGGCCGGTCTCTCGCACATCCCGGGGACCGGGCGGCAGCGGGCCGTCGTCCTGGTGAAGCTGCTTCCGGTCGCCTGGGTGCTGGTCGCGGTGGGCACCTTCCTGGCCGTACGGAACTGGAGTGCGGTGGCCGGCATGCTGGTCATCGGCTTCGCGCTGGCCTTCGTCGCCGTGGGCGGGCCACGCCCGGCGGGCGCGGCGCCGGGGCTCCAGCTGTTGTACATCCTGCCGTCGTTCCCGCCGTACGCCCCCGAAACCATCGACGAGCGGTTGGCCGGGACCACCGTCGGGATCCTCCTGCTGATCCTCGCCGAGACCTTCGTCCTTCCCGAGCCGCCGACCGTGCCGTACCGGGAACTCGCCGCCCGCGCGGCGGTCACCGCAGAACGCTGCGCCGGGGAGCTGGCCCGCGCGCCGTTCGCACTGTCGCCGACGACCGCGGAGGCGGCCGGAGCGGCGGCCGAGGCGCTGCGGCCCACGCAGGTTCCGGAGGCGGAGCGGCCGGCCGGAGCCGGGGTCCGCTCCCGGGGCCTGACCCACACCGGCCTCTCGGCACGGACGCTCCTCAACCGACTGGCACGGCTCCCCGCCGTACCGGCAGGCCGGGCTCCGGAGGACGCGGGCCTGGACCTGCTGCGCGCCGTCGGGCGGTCCGCGGCGGAAAGCGCCGCGCTGCTGCGCGGCGCCCCCGGAGCGGGGGCGTCGGACCCCGGACCGGCCCGGGCGCGGGCGCTGCTTGCCGCCGTACCGAGCCGGTCGGCGGACCCCGCGACGCTGCGCCGCCGTGCGGACCTGCTGGAAGTCGCGGACGCCGCGCTGGCGCTCTCCACGGCCGCCGGACTGGCGGTACGGGGGCGGCTCGTCGACGGGGCCGAACTGCCCGCCGGCCGGTTCTGGTACGCGCGAATGCGGGCGCCGCAGCTGTGGTGGCGGCGGCTCGTGGGAAACGCCGGGAGCCGATCGGTGTTCTTCCAGAACGCGGTGCGGATCAGTCTGGCGCTGGCTGCCGCCCGTGCCATCGCCGGGCTGGACACGCTGCCGCACGGCTTCTGGGCCCTCCTGGCCACGCTGACGCTGACCCGCACGACCCTGGGCGCGACCTGGGGCAGCGTCCGCCAGGCGATCACCGGGACCCTGATCGGAGCCCTGTGCACGGCGGGGCTGCTCGCCCTCATCGGGACGGACACCACGGTGTACGCGGCCATGCTGCTTCCGCTGCTGCTGATCACCTTCACGGTGGGGCCGGTGAAAGGCGTCGGCTGGGCCCAGGCGTTCTTCGCACTGGTGGTCTCCCTGGTGTTCGCCCAGCTGGCGCCGACCACCTGGCGGCTGGCCGAGGTCCGGCTCCTCGACGTGCTGATCGGGAGTGCGATCGGCGCCGTCTTCGGCCTGCTGGCCTGGCCGCGGGGCGCGCAGACCGAGGTACGGCGCTCGAGCACGGTGCTGCTGCGCACCGCCGCCGAGGCCGTGGTCGCCACGGCCTCGACGATAGCGGCCGGAGGGGTACGGGATCCGGGCAAGCCACCCGTGAGCAGCTCGCTCCGGCACGCGCTCGTCCTGGCCGAGACGGCCTTCGCGCAGTTCCAGAGCGAACCGCGGGGCCCGGTGGCGGGGGAGTCCGGATCCGCACAGCCGCCCGGTGACGGGCGGCGGCCGGTCGACTGGCAGGCGGCACTGCTGACCGGGCACCACACGCTGTGGGGCGCGGAGCGGCTGCTGTCGGCGCCGCCGACCGTACCGGCGGAGGGATCGGCGGGGCCCGTCGTCGTAGCGCCGCTGGAGCCCGCGGTGGCCGCCGCGCTGACCCGGCTCGGGGACCGGGTGGCGGGGCGGATGCTGCTGCTCTCCGCAGTCCTGGACCCGATGGGGGACGCCCCACCGACCCCGGCGCCCGGCGCGCCGTCCACGGCAGGGGACGCGTCGGAAACCGCACCTGCCGAGGCGCCGGGCCGCTTCTACGCGGTGGAGGCCTGGCTGGAGGCGCTGCTCCAGGACCTGGAACGGATCGACCGTTCCTCGCACGCTCCATGACGCAGCGTCAGCCAGAGCCGGGGTCGGTCTGCTTCCCTGGCGAGGTGTCAGGCGCTCGGCGTCCGGGGCTCGATGTGGAAGTCGAAGGCGAGCGTGCCGGGGTCGAGGGCGGTCACACCGCCGTCGACGGTGAGCACCGCTCCGTTGACGAACGAGGAAGCGGGCGAGAGCAACCAGGCGACGGCCTCGGCGACCTCGCGCGGCTCGCCCGGACGCCCGACGGGGAGGACGCGGGTGACCTCCTCGTACGCCGCCTCGGTCCCGCCCTCCTCCAGCCCCGCCTCCTCGGCGAACCGGTTCATCCGGCGGTCCGCCATGTCGGTGCGCACCCAGCTCGGGCACACGGTGTTGGCGCGCAGCCCCGCGGCCCCGTAGTCGACCGCGAGCGAGCGGCAGAGCTGGAGCAGCGCGGCCTTGGACGTGGCGTAGGCGGCATTGCCCACGCCGTTGCGCAGCGCGGACACCGAGGCCACCGCGACCACGGCGCCCCGGGCGTCGAGCAGATGCGGGAGCGCGGCGCGCAGCAGATGGAACGGGCCGGTGAGGTTGGTCCGCATGACCGCGTCCCAGTCCTCCAGCGTCACCTCTCCCACGGCTCCGCCGCGCCCGATACCGGCGTTGAGGACGAGTCCGTCGAGGCGGCCGTGCGCGGCGAAGGCCGTGTCGACGAGTGCCCGTACCGCGTCGGGGTCGGCGACGTCGGACGGGACGGCAAGGGCTCCGGTCTCCTCCGCGACAAGGTGCAGGGGTTCGGGCCGGCGCCCGGAGATCACCACATGGTGACCCGCCGCGCGCAGCAGCCGGGCGGTCGCGGCCCCGATGCCCGTCCCGCCACCGGTCACGAGGTACACGCGCTGGTCCGCCATGTCTTCGAGCCTCCGTCGTCGTCCGTTCGCCGTCGTGATCATACGTACGGAACCGGTCGCACCGAGGGCCCCCGCGGCGGGCGGGGCGCCCGCGGCTGGTGTCGCGGCCCGATGAACGTCAGCCCGTGTGAACTATCTTGGGCTGCAGAGAGACGAGAAGGAGGCACCCCGTGCCATCTGGGCAGCAGGCGCGCGCACAGGCAGCCGCGATCACACCGGGCAGGCGCTCGTCGGAGGCGGCGGCCGAGGCGGCCTCGCCCGCCGAGCGGGTGCGGTCGCTGTTCGGCAGCCACCGGCTCTCTCCCGCGCAGCGCCGCATCGCCCAGTTCCTGATCGACCACCTCACCGAGGCCGCGTTCCTGTCGATCACCGAGCTCGCGGAGCGTGTGGGGGTCAGCCAGCCGTCCGTGACCCGCTTCGCCTCGTCGCTGGGGTTCAGCGGATACCCCGCGCTCCGGGAGGCCCTTCAGCCCATCGCGCTCAGTGCCGCCGCCGGCGCCCCGGGCGAGGGGGAGGAGAAGCTCCGTAACGAACTCCAGTCGGCCGTCGACGCCGAGATCGAGAACCTGACGGCCCTGCGGCGGGTGCTCGCCGACCCCGACCAGATCCTCGAGATCGGCCGTGAGCTGGCCCGATCCGTCCCTCTCACGGTCCTCGGCCTGCGGATCTCGGTCTCCCTCGCCGAGTATTTCGCCTACGCGGCGCGGCGCATCCACCCCGACGTACGGGTGGTGACGCGGGGCGGCACGGTCGCCTACGACGGACTGCTCCAGGCCCGCGAGGCGGGCGGGACATGGGTGCTGGCCTTCGCGATGCCCCGGCACGCCAACGAGACCCTCGCCGTCGTCCGGGCCGCTCGCGGCGTCGGTCTGCGCGTCGCGCTGATCACCGACCTCGCGCTCGGGCCGCTCGTCGACGAGGCCGACGTTGTGTTCGCCGCCGGCACCGGGTCACGGCTCGTCTTCGACTCGTACGCGGCGCCCGGAGTGCTGTCCGCGGCACTCCTTCAAGCCATGGCGGACGCGGACCCGGAGCGCACGCAGACCCGTCTCGAGAAGTACGAGCAGGCGGCTGACCAGCATCATTTCTTCCTGGACGACTGAGCTCGGCCCAGGGTGAATGGGCGACTTTCTGCCATCAGGTCGTATGAATTTTTTCATTCCCTTGCTTACTCGACGGTATATATGTTTACTACGGGTGCCCCCACGGGCCCGAACAGAACACCTCGGCGTCGCCCCCTCCTCCTCAGACGACCTGGTGTTTCGACGGCAGCGCGCCGCGCACAGCGCGGGTGCATCTGTGGCGGCTCCGGTCTACCCCTGGGCCGGAGCCGCCGCACAGAAGCCGCCGGGCGGAGTGGGCGTAACCGTCTGAGATCCTGGTGCGCGTTCGTGGCCGCTGTCCGGCCGGGTTGGTTTCCGTTGCCGGGAGTGCGCGCTGAGTACCGTCGTGGCCGAGTCGCTGTCCCTTGCCCTGCTGCTCGGAGTGCTTGCCTTCGCTGTCGTACGGCCCCGGGGGCTGCCGGAGGCCGTGGCCGCGATGCCTGCGGCCGCCCTGCTCGTGGGGTGCGGCCTGGTGTCGCCCCAGGTCGCGTGGGACCAGGTGCGGGACCTGCTTCCCGTGGTGGGGTTCCTCGCCGTCGTCCTGGTGCTCGCGCAGCTCTGTGCCGACGACGGGCTGTTTCGGGCCGCCGGTGACGCGGTGGCCCGAAGATGCGGGCGCAGCCCGAAGTCCCTGCTGGGCGGGGTGTTCGTGGTGGCCGCCGTGATCACGGCCGGCCTGAGCCTGGACGCGACGGTGGTGCTGCTGACCCCGGTGGTCTTCGCCACCGCCGCCCGCCTGGGCACCGGAGCGGGGCCCCATGTCCACGCGACCGCCCACCTGGCGAACTCGGCCTCCCTGCTCCTGCCGGTCTCCAACCTCACCAATCTGCTGGCGTTCACCGCGAGCGGCCTGTCCTTCACCCGGTTCGCCGCACTGATGGTGCTGCCGTGGCTGGCCGCGATCGCAGTCGAGTACGCCGCCTTCCGCCGCTTCTTCCGCACCGAACTGGCCAAGACCCTGGACCCGCCGGTCGAAGCCGAGCGACCGGCGCCGGTACCCCGGTTCACACTGTGGGTCCTCGGTCTGACCCTCGCCGGGTTCGCCGCCACCTCCTTCACCGGCGCGAGCCCGGCCTGGGCAGCGCTCGCCGGAACGCTGGTCCTCGGCGTACGGGCCCTGCGCCGGCGCACGATCACCCTGCGCAGGCTCGGCGCGTCGGCGGCGACTGGGTTCTGCGCCTTCGTGCTGGCCCTGGGCATCGTGGTCCGGGCGGTCGTGGACCACGGCCTCGGCGACGCGCTCGCCCACGCCCTGCCGGACGGCGACGGACTTCTGCCGCTGCTCGCGATCGCGGCGGTCGCCGCACTCCTCGCGAATCTGATCAACAACCTGCCCGCGACACTCGCCCTGCTCCCGCTCGCCGCGCCCGCAGGGCCGGGCCCGGTCCTGGCGGTGCTGATCGGTGTGAACATCGGCCCCAACCTCACCTACGTCGGCTCGCTTGCCACCCTGCTGTGGCGGCGCATCCTCCAGGAGCACGACGACCGGGTGTCCTTGGGCGAGTTCACCCGCCTCGGCCTTCTGAGCACACCGGCCGCCCTGGTCGCCGCCACGGCCGCACTGTGGGCCTCCCTCCAGGTCGTCGGTCCCTGAGGTCATGAGGAAGCCCCGGCTCGCCGAGCCGGGGCCTTTCCGTACACGAGTCCGCGCGACGCGGCGGTCAGGCCAGGACGAGGAGTGCGGCGAGTGCCGGGCCGATGGCTCCGCCGAGTTGGTAGAAGAGGACGAACAGGCCGATCGCTGCCGGTCGTTGTGCTGCCGGGGCGGGCTGGGAGGCGCGTACGGACAGGACGGCGTTGCTGCCGGTGGCGACGAACACGGCGCCCGCGGCGGCAAGGAGGAGCGCCGGCCCCCAGGTGGCGAAGGCGGCGATGAGGGGTGCGGCCGTGCCGACCGCGACGAGGAGGGTGAGCACTTTGCGGTGGCCGAGGCGCACCGCCGCGGAGGCGAGCAGCCAGGAGAGGGCGGATCCGGTGAAGAGTGCGACCAGCTGGCCCGTGCCGATGGCCTCGACGCTCCAGCCCGTTCGCCGCTGCGTGAGCCGGGGGAGGGCGAACAGAAGGATGAAGTAGGAGGTGGAGAACGCGAAGGCGAGCAGGGCGGAGCCGAGGAAGGTACGCGAGCGCAGTACGGCGGCGGGCACGAACCCGCCCGGACGGCGCCGTATGTGGAGCCCGAGCGGGACGAGCGCGGCCGCGGCGGTGAGACCGCCCGCGAGGGGAGCGGTGGGGATCAGGACGAGCCCGGACACGACCGCCACGACCAGCCCGGCCCCGACGGCGTCGAACGGCGCGGTGTGCGGAGAACGTTCGGGTGCGGAGCTCCCGGTGTGACGCCGGATCGCGGGCGCCGCGAGGAGGGCGAGGGCGGAGAGGGCGAGCGAGGTCCGCCAGCCGGCCGCGTCGGCGAGAACGGAGCCGAGGAGCGGCCCTACGGCGCCCAGGACCCCGAATCCGGCGGTGATCGCCCCCATGCGCCGGGTGGAACCGGCGAGGTTCATCGCCACGGCCACCAGCCCCGCGCCGCCCGCGGCCTGCGCGGCCCTGCCGAGCAGTGCCAGCGGGAACCAGGGCGCGGCCGCGACGACGACGGTGCCGGCGAGGGCGGTGATCGCGCCGGTGACGAGGGCCGCCCGCAGGCCCCGGTGCCGGACGAGGGCCGCGGCCAGGGGTGTTCCGACCGTCATGGCCCAGGCGAAGGCGGTGACCATCCACGTCGCCTGCGTGGTGGAGACCGCCAGTGAGTGGGCGATGTCGGGAAGGATGAGGACCGGGGCGTTGGCTCCCGTGGCGATGGGTGCGGCGAGGAGCGCCAGCCAGAGGGCCGGGACCTGGCCGGGAGGTGTCCCGGTGGCGGGACGCGGTGCGGATACGGCGGCGGACATGGTGCGTGCCCCCTGGGCGCTCGTGGGCCGGCGGGTGCCGGCCGGTACGGATTTCGGCGGTACGGGTGGCGTTCCGTTCCGGGTGGTGCCGTGCCGAACCGCACCCGTACCAGGTGTGGCCCCTTACGGATCAGCGCTTCATCTGTTCAGCGTCGATAATTTCAACGTTGAGATAAAAACACCGATGCTCGGTCAACGTCAAGTGAGTCAACGTTGAGATATTCTTGGTGCGAGGCAGGAACCACTGAGAGGGCACTTCATGGGCGACGTGGAGCGCGGCGGAGCAGACGTCGACGCCGTGGACGGCATCATCGGGCAGTGGGTCGAGGAGCGTCCCGACCTGACCGAGGCGCTCTGGCCCGTGGAGGTGCTCGGTCGGCTCCAGCGTCTCGGCGTGGTGCTGGAGAAGGAGTTCCGCGCCTTCGCCGCCGAACGCAACCTGGAACTGGGCGAGTTCGACGTCCTCAGCACGCTGCAGCGGTCGGGGCCTCCGTACGAACTGACCGCCGGAGCCTTCCGTAAGGCGTCCATGGTCACCTCCGGAGCGATCACCAACCGCATCGACCGCATGGAGGCCAAGGGTCTTGTCGAGCGGATCCGGGACACCGAGGACCGCCGCTCGGTGAAGATCCGTCTCACCGACCGCGGCCACGAGATCACCCGCGCCTATATGAAGGACCACCTCCTCAACGAGGCGCGCATGTTGGAGATCTTCGACCGGGAGGAGTGCGACGAGCTGGCGGGGAAGCTGAGGCGCCTGCTGCTCTCTCTCGGGGACACGTCGATCGGCTGACGGCGGCGGACGGCTCCTTCGGCGGTCTACGAGACGTAAGACTTCGGTCATCTGCTCAGGTGTGGCCCACCGGTCTCCTGACGTCGTTGAATGAGCGGCGGAAGACGAACGATGGGGGAGGGACGGCCATGGGTCGAGAAGGTCGACGACGGGGACCTCTGGTGGCAGGTGCGGTGATCGTGGCGATCGCGATGGCGGCCGTCGGGCTCTACTGGTTCCAGCCCTGGAAGCTGTGGCAGGACGAGACCGTGCGCGAAGCCCTCCCGACGACGGCCCCCGATGCGGGGGCGCAGGCTCCGTCATCCTCCGCGCCGGAAGGGCCGCGGACGGTCGCGCAGGGGAACCTGATCAGTCATGAGCACGCGACCACGGGCACGGTGAAGCTCATCCGTCTGCCCGACGGCACCCACACCGTGCGTCTTGAGGGTCTGGAGACCAGTAACGGTCCGGATCTGCGTGTCTGGCTGACCGACGCGCCCGTCAAGGAGGGTGTGGCCGGCTGGCGCGTCTTCGACGACGGGAAGTACGTCAGCCTCGGCAAACTGAAAGGCAACAAGGGCGACCAGAACTACGCCGTCCCGGCGGGGGTCGATCCGTCCGGCTTCGGCAGCGTCACCATCTGGTGCGACCGCTTCGACGTCTCGTTCGGTGCCGCGCGGCTCGCTTAGGCCGACTGCGTGTGGACCGCCGTCCTCGCCGGTCCGTCGGACTCGCGGCCACGGCCCACCTCGCCGCCCGCGGCCTGGAACCGCTGGTCCCGGAAGCCGGCCCGGCCGCCGGATCGGCCGTACGGGAGTGGGCGCACGTGCGTCTGTTCTCCACCTGGGGCGAGCTCACCGATCCGGCCGCCGAGAAGCTCCTCGCCCCCACCGGCTGGGTCAAGCCCGACGCCGGCGCGTACCCGACGGGCGGGCACTGGGCCGAGTCCTACCTTCAGCCCCTCGCGGACGCCCTCGAATGACCGAGTCCGCTACGGCGCTCGCGTCACGGGGGTCTCGCGCGCCGGTCGCGACCGCATCGTCGACGCCGACCGGACCCCTTCGTCGTCCACTTCGCCACGGCTGACGGCGGCGTGTCTTCGCCCGCGCGGTGATCGACGCCTCCGGCACCTGGTCCACCCCCGGGCCGGTCGGCGCCGACGGCGCGCCCGCCCTCGGTGAGAGGGCGGCTGTCGACGGCATCGTCCACCGTGTTCCCGAGATGAAGGACCCGGCCGTACGCGCCAACCAGCACTCGTGCGGCACCGTGTACCCGCACGGCGTGAACGAGCTGTCCCACCCGGAGAAGGACGTCTACCTGGTCGGCATGAAGTCCTAGGGCCGGGCCCCGACCCTCCTTGCGATGACCGGCTACGAACAGGTCCGCTCGGTCGTCGCCGCTCTTGCCGGCGACCGCGAGGCCGCCGAGCGCGTCGAACTCACCCTCCCCGAGACCGGCGTATGCGGCGGCGCGGGCCTGTTCGACCGGCCCGAGGTCGAGCAGTCGGCGTCCGCGAGCGGCTGCTGCGCCGCCCCTGAAACCGTCCAGATCGGCCTCGGCGCCCCTGCGCCCTCGGGCAGCTGCTGACCGTGACCGTGATCCGCCACGGGAATACATGCTCGATTCCTGTCGTTTTGGCAGCTGACACGACCTTTGTCGATGCCGCGACGCCGATGGCCGAGCGGGTCGAGCGACCCTTCGGAAGGCCATGGACAGAGCCCGAAGCACCCGCCGCGCCATAGCCGCGACCGTCGTCGCCGTGCTTGCCGCGCTCGTCGGCTGTTCGGCAGCCGGGGGCGGCGGGGATGCGACCAGTACGTCCGTCACGTCCGGACCTGCCCCTGGCACGACACCCGTGGTCTCCGTGCCCACCTCGCCGACGGTGACCGTGACTCCCTCGTCGCAGGCACCCGAGCCGGACCCCAGCAAGCGGTCCCAGAACGCCGAGATGGCCATACCGTCGATCGGGGTCCACGACCTGACCGTCGTGCCGTACGAGGGGACCACCGACGACCCGGCCGGGACCCGGATACAGGATCGTGGCGTGGCCGCCAGCCCGTACGGGAAGCGGGGTGGCGTCGGCCCGGGCGAGATCGGGAACTATCTCGTGACCGCGCACCGGCTCTCCGCCGGCGGACCCATGCACGACCTGCCCGCGGTCGACGTGGGCGACAAGGTCCTCGTCACCTTCGGGGACACCGTCTACGAGTACACGATCACCGAGACGCGGACGACGTCCTTCCGCTCCGCCGCCTCCCTCGCCGAGCAGCGGGCCGCGGTCCCCGGTGAGCCGGGCGAGAAGCCCACCCGCGCCATGATCACCCTCTCCACCTGCGCGACGCCGGAGGACAACGCGGCGGGCAACTTCTGGCGTGACGCCCAGGGCAACCCGGAGCACCGCATCGACAAGATAGGCGTCCTGTCGGCGACCCGGCCCGCCTGACGCGTTCCACGCCCTGCGGTATACAAGGCCCGTCCGGCGCGTTCCACGCTCTGCGGTACAGGCCTGCCCAGCGCGTTCTACGCCTTGCGGTACAGGGCGGTGAGCAGTTCGATCACGCCCTGAGTCGCGGGGTGCGGATCGTCCCGCCACCAGGCGAGCCGGACGGCGATCGGCTCGGCGTCACGCACCGGGCGGTACACGACGCCCGGGCGGGCGTACTGACTGGCGGTGGACTCCGCGGTCATGCCGATGCGGCGACCGGTCGAGATCGCGGTGAGCCAGTCGTCGACGTCGTGCGTCTCCTCGGTCGCCGGACGGGAGTCCGGCGGCCACAGCTCCGGTGTCGTGGTGCCGGTCCGGCGCTCGATCAGCAGGGTGTGGCCGCTGAGGTCGGCGAGCCGGACCGAGCGGCGTCTGGCCAGGGGGTCGTCGGCTGCCATCGCGCACAGGCGCCGTTCCAGACCCACGATGGCCGAGTCGAAACGGCGGTCCTCCAACGGCCTGCGCACCACCGCCAGGTCGCAGGAGCCTTCGGCGAGTCCGGCGGTGGAGGAGTTGACGCGGACCAGGCGGAGTTCCGTCGCGGGGTGCGCGGCGGCCCAACGACGCTGGAACGTCGGGGTGTGGCGACCGAGCGCCGACCAGGCGTAGCCGATCCGAAGGATGTGGTGACCGGAGGTGGCCTCCCGGATCAGGGCGTCCGCCTCGGCGAGCACCCGCCGGGCGTGCGCCACCACCCGCAGTCCGGTGGCCGTCGGGGTCACCGAACGGGACGTCCGCCGCAACAGCCGTACTCCCAGGGCCCGTTCGAGGGAGGCCAGCGTCCTGGAGGCGGCGGCCTGGGAGACCCCGAGCGCGAGAGCGGCATCGGTGAAGGTCCCCTCGTCGACGATCGCGACGAGACAGCGCAGTTGCCGCAGCTCCATATCCATGACTCAAGCGTATAGATCTGATGGGTCATGCATTTTGCGCAAGGACGTCCGCCGAGCACGATCACGTCATGCACGCAGCCCACAGATCCGCGGAGACGTCACCGGACCGGACCGCCCCGGTGACGCCCGCCCACCCTCCCCGCCGAACGTCCCCCGTCGGCGTGGCCGCCATGCTGGGCAGCGGCCTGTCCAACCAGATAGGCGCCGCGACCGGCTCCCTCGCCTTTCCCGTCCTCGGCCCCGTCGGCGTCGTCGCCGTCCGTCAGTACGTCGCAGCCCTCGTCCTGCTGACCGTCGGACGGCCACAGCTGCGGAGCTTCACCCGGCGTCAGTGGCAGCCGGTGATCCTGCTGGCGGTCGTCTTCGGCACGATGAACCTGTCCCTCTACAGCGCCATCGACCGCGTCGGCCTGGGGCTGGCCGTGACCCTGGAGTTCCTCGGCCCGCTCGCCATCGCCCTGGCCGCCACCCGCCGCCGGGTGGACGCCTGTTGCGCGGTCCTTGCGACGGCCGGTGTCGTCACCCTCATGCGCCCGCAGCCCTCCACCGACTACATCGGTATGGGCCTCGGCCTGCTGGCCGCCGTCTGCTGGGCGTCGTACATCCTGCTCAACCGCACTGTCGGCCGGCGTGTCCCCGGCGCGCAGGGCAGCGCGGCCGCCGCGCTGCTCTCCGCCCTGATGTTCCTGCCCGTCGGGATCGTCGTCGTCCTCCGCCATCCCCCGACGGCCATGTCCCTCGCGTACGCCGTCGTCGCCGGCGTCCTCGCCTCGGCCGTCCCGTACCTCGCGGACCTTTTCACCCTGCGCCATGTACCGGCCCCGGCCTTCGGACTGTTCATGAGCGTCAACCCCGTCCTGGCGGCTCTGGTCGGCTGGATCGGACTCGGGCAGAGCCTGGGCGGGCTCGACGGGGCCGCGATCGGAGCTGTCGTCGCCGCGAACGTCCTCAGCATCGCCACGGCCCGTCGCTGACAAAGCCCGAAGCCCGAAAGCCCGAACCTCTCAGGCCGGCGCGCCGGTTACCGGCGCCTGCCCGCCCGGTTCAGGAGAGCGCGCGGGCGGCATGGGCGCGGACGTCGGCGTCGGGGTCGGTGGTGACGGAGGCGAGCGCGGCACGGGCCTCGAGGTCCTCCCGGTGGGGATGGAGGGAGAGGACGGCGGCCTTGCGGACGTCCGCGTTCGGGTCGGCAAGTGCCTTGGCCAGCGCGGGGACGGCCTGAGCGGGCGGCGCCGCTCGGAGTGCCGTCGCGGCACCGGCCCGGACCTGCCAGGCGGGTTCGGCGAGCGCCGACGTGGCCGCCTCCGCGTACTCGGACGGGCAGCCGGTCGTCGCCAGCGAGGCGAGGGCGGCGCCCTTGACCAGGGGGTCGGGGTCGTCGAGCAGGGGCAGCAGCTGCGCGGGCGCCGGGGCGCGTACGGCCGCCAGACCGCGCGCCACGGCGACCCGGACCTCGCGGGCCGGATCGGCGGCGGCCACCGCCAGCTCGGGCACGGCGTCCACCGAGACCAGAGCCCGTACCGCGTGGATACGGACGTCGATGTCGGTGTCGCCGAGCGCGTCGGCGTACACCGCGGCGTCGGCGAGGCGCAGGGCGCGCAGCACCTCCAGCGCGGCGGAGCGAACGGCCGGGTCGGTGCCGCGGAGCGCCGCGCGCAGCCCGGCCCCCAACTCGGTTTCGGCGGGCAGCACTTCGACCAGCTCGCGCAGGGCGGCCGCGGCGGCGTGCCGGACCTGGGGCGCGGTGTCCCGCAGCCGTTCGGCGAGCGCGGGGCCGGCCCCGACCGGAACGGTCTCCGCCAGCGCCGCGACGGCGGCCGAGCGGACGGCCGGATCGGCGTCGGTGAGGTAGGGGCGGAGCGCGCCCAGATCGGGCGACTCCTCGGCGAGGGTGAGCAGCCGGAGAAGGGCGGGGCTCGGCCCGGCGGCCGTGTCTGCGACGGGCGCCCGGTCGGCGGCGGCAGTCGGGCCCTCCGCCCGAGCCGGATGCACAGTCCCGACTCCGGTCGCGGTCCCGGCGACATCCCGCCGCGCCGCCGGAGCCGCGTCACGGCGGCCCGCCGTGGCCGTGGGCACCAGCCGCACCTCGCCCAGCCACCGCTCCGGCCCCTGCTCCGGCGTGAACTCCGGGACCGGGACGACATAGGGCTCGACCGGACGGGCCGTGAACTCCATCGCCCCGGACGCCGACTTGCGCAGGTCGAGGTGGTGCAGCCAGCCCGTGTCGTCCCGCTCCGGGTGGTCGAGGCGCTCGTGGTAGAGGCCCCAGCGTGACTCGGTGCGGGCCAGCGAGGCCCGTGCCGCCATCTCCGCGCAGTCACGGATGAACGACACCTCTGCGCACCGCATCAACTCGTGCGCGGTGCGCGCCCCCATGCCCGTGATCTCCGTCGACATCCGGTCGAACGCCTCCACCGCCAGGGACAGTTTCGCCCCGGTCTTCGGCGGCGCCACGTAGTCGTTCACGAACCGCCGGAGCTTGTACTCCACCTGCGGCTGCGGCGGCCCCTCGGGGTTGAGCAGCGGCCGGTAGGCGAGTTCGTGGGCGGCGGCCAGCTGCTCCTGCGGCAACTCACCCTCGTACGCCCGGTACTGGGCCGCGTCCTCACCCGCCAGGTCTCCGTAGACGAAGGCCCCGATCATGTAGTTGTGCGGTACGCAGGCCAGGTCTCCGGCCGCGTACAGCCGGGGCACCGTGGTGCGGGCGTGAGCGTCCACCCGTACCCCCGAGGCGGAGTGCCCGCCGCACAGACCGATCTCCGAGATGTGCATCTCGATGTCGTGGGTGCGGTAGTCGTGTCCCCGGCCCTCGTGGAAGGTGCCGCGGGTGGGGCGCTCCGTCGTGTGCAGGATCGACTCGACGGCGCCGATGGTCTCCTCGGGCAGATGGCTGAGCTTGAGGTACACCGGGCCCCGGTCCGAGGCGAGTTCGGCCGCGAACTCGGCCATCATCTGCCCCGACCAGTAGTCCGACTCCACGAACCGTTCGCCGTGCCGGTTCACCTGGTACCCCCCGAACGGGTTCGCCACGTACGCGCAGGCCGGTCCGTTGTAGTCCTTGATCAGCGGATTGACCTGGAAGCACTCGATCCCGGTCAGGGCCGCGCCCGCGTGGTACGCCATGGCGTAGCCGTCACCGGCGTTGGTCGGGTTCTCGTACGTCCCGTACAGATAGCCGGATGCGGGCAGGCCGAGCCGGCCGCACGCGCCCGTGGCGAGGATCACCGCGCCGGCCCGGACGATGACGAACTCGCCGGTCCGGGTGTTGAATCCGGCCGCGCCGACGGCCCGCCCGTCGTCGGGGTGCGTGAGCACACGCACCGGCATGACCCGGTTCTCGATACGGATCCGCTCCCGCATCTCCCGGCGCCGCAACTGCCGGTAGAGGACCTTCTTGACGTCCTTGCCCTCCGGCATCGGCAGCACGTACGAGCCGGACCGGTGCACCTGGCGGACGGCGTACTCGCCGTGCTCGTCCTTCTCGAACTTCACCCCGTACGACTCCAGTCGCTGGACCATCGCGAAGCCGCGGGTCGCGGTCTGCCGGACGGTCGACTGGTCGACGATGCCGTCGTTGGCGCGGGTGATCTCGGCGACGTAGTCGTCCGGTTCGGCCCGGCCCGGTACGACGGCGTTGTTGACCCCGTCCATGCCCATGGCGAGAGCGCCGGAGTGGCGGACGTGTGCCTTCTCCAGGAGCAGCACGTTCGCGCCGCGACCGGCGGCCGTCAGCGCGGCCATGGTGCCGGCGGTGCCGCCGCCGATGACGAGGACGTCGCAGGACAGTTCGGTCGCGTCGGCGAGGGCGGGGATGGCCAAAGGGGCGGCCGAGGGGGCGGCCGGGGCCGGTGGGGTGTCCACGGGATGCCTTTCAGAGGGATGCGAGGATGCGCCGGCGCAGTTCGGCGGTGGCGGGCTCCCGGCGCGCGTCCCGCTGCCGCGGGTGCGGGACGTCGAGCACCCGGCCGGAGGGAAGGAGCGCGACGCGGTCCCCGAGATGGAGGGCCTCGTCCACGTCGTGGGTGACGAAGACGACGGTCGCGCCGGTGCCGCGCAGGATGTCCACGAGGAGGTCCTGCATCTCGGCGCGGGTGTGTGCGTCGAGCGCGCCGAAGGGTTCGTCCATCAGCACCGCGCGGGGCCGGCCGGCCAGGGCGCGGGCCAGCTGGACGCGCTGACGCTGGCCGCCGGACAACTGGTGCGGCAGCTTGCGGGCGTGCTCGGCGAGGCCGACCCGGTCCAGCCACTCGGCGGCGGACCGCCGCCGTTCGGCGCGAGGGACCCGGCGGATCGCCAACGGCAGTTCCACATTGGCGCGGACGGTCCGCCAGGGCAGCAGGGCGTCGTGCTGGAAGACCAGCGCCCGGTCGGCGGCGGGCCCGCCGATCGGCTCCCCGTCCTGGGTCACCCGTCCGCCGAGCGCGGGAAGCAGTCCGGCGAGGGTGCGCAGCAGCGTGGACTTCCCGCAGCCGGACGGGCCGACCACGGCCAGCAGTTCTCCCGGCGCGATGCGCAGCTCGGCGGCGGTGAGCACCGTCGTACCGTCCGCGTGACCGAGCCGTACGTCCTCCAGGGCCAGCTCCGCGCCGGTCGGCGCGGGTGCGAGGCGCGTGAGCGCGCTGCTCATGAGACCGACTCCTTCTCCAGGGCGGAGGCAGGGGCAGAGGCGGGGGCGGGTACGAGGGGGGTACGGGGCGCTGTCCGGCGGCGGAGCACCGTAAGGGGGACGCGGACAGCCGGTCGCGCGGCGGGCCTGGGCAGCCACGAGGTGACGCGGCGGCCCAGGAGCTCCACCGCGGTGGAGGTGAGCCAGCCCAGGGCGCCGATGGTGGCCATGCCGACGAAGACGCCCGGGTAGTCGACGACCGTGTACTCCTGCCAGGTGCGGTAACCCACCCCGTACTCACCCGAGATCATCTCCGCGGAGATCACACAGATCCACGAGACGCCGATGCCCACGGACAGGCCGCCGAAGATGCCCGGCAGGGCCCCTGGCAGCACCACCGAGAACAGCACGCGCAGCCGGCCGCCGCCCATGGTGAGCACGGCCTCCTCCCACACCGGGGCGAGGGCGCGCACCGCGTGCCGGGTCGACACGAGGACGGGGAAGAAGGCGGCGGTGAAGGTGATGAAGACGATGCCCTGCTCGTTGGTGGGGAGCAGCAGGATCGCGACCGGGACGAGGGCGATGGCCGGCACCGGCCGTACGACCTCGAGGAGCGGGCCCAGCAGGTCGGCTGCCCACCGGGAGCGGGCGACGGCGGTGCCGACCGCCACCCCGAGCATCGCGGCCAGCAGGAAGCCGACCACGATCCGGCGCACGCTGTGCCCCAGGTCCTGCCAGTACGGGCCGGTGCCGACCCGGTCGGCGAAGGCGGAGGCCACCTCGCCGACCGTGGGGAACTGCTCGAACCGTAGCCACAGGTTGACGTCCAGGGAGGTCAGCAGCTGCCACAGCCCGAGGGCCGCTCCGAGCGAGACCACTCGGAGCACCCAGCGGCCCGCGCTCATGACGCCAGGCCGACGGCGGCCGCGTGGTCGACGATCCGGGATCCGGCGTGCGCGGCGACGTACGCCTTCGCGCCGGACGGGGTGACGAAGGCACGCAGCTCGGCGCCGTCGACGACCCACACCGCCTTGTCGGCGAACCACAGCGTGCCCGTCACCGCGTCCGGGACGTACGCGGCGCGCACATCGGCGCCCTTGGCGGCCTTCAACAGCTCCTTCGGGCTGGTGAACGTGCGGGTGGTGCTCTGGCCCTTCAGCCACAGCTCGGGCTTCGCGGCGGTCGCCTTCGGGTACTCAGGGGCCTGCGCGGCCCGCTTGAGCGGCGCCGGGTCGACGAAGGCGTCCACATCGACGTCGCCCACCAGCTTGGCCGCCTTCAGCAGCGGTACGTCCTCCTTCAGGGCGGCGATCAGCTCCGGGCGGAGCTCCGGGTCGAAGGTGGCGATGCCGTTGGCGCCGTTGTAGAGGTAGACCACCTCGGCCGGCAGGCCGGTCTCCTTGGCGACCGACTCGGCGGCGGCGACCGGCTGGGAGCGGAGGTGATCGGTGGCCCGCCGCTGCGCGGTGAGGAAGTCGTCGAGGATCCCGGCCCGTTCCTTGGCGAACTTCTCCCGGACGGTGACCCCGTGGAAGGTCGGCAGGTTCAGCTCGGCACCGTCGTACAGCGCCGTGGCACGGCCGTCGAAGGCCAGCAGCCCGGGCCAGGCGACGAACTGGGACAGTGCGTCGGCGCTGCCGGCGGACAGCGCGGACGCGCCGACGCTGGGCTGCTGGTTGAGCTTCCGGATGTCCTTGTCCGGGTCGAGGCCGGCGCGCTGGAGCGCCCGGACGAGGGTGCCGTCGGCGGCCGAGCCGACGCTGGTGGAGACCTTCTTGCCGCGCAGGTCGGCCAGCGACCGCACACTCGAACCAGGGGCGGTGACCACGGTGTTGAGGCCGCCGCGCAGGTTGTAGCCGGTGACCGCGACCAGCCGGGTGGGCTGCTTGAGCTGCTTGCCGCGCGCCGCGTTGATGAGCAGGGGGAAGTCGCCCATGGAGCCGATGTCGATCTTCCCTGCGGTCATCTGGGCGGTGATCGGTGCACCGGTCGCGTAGTCCTGCCACGCGACCTTGTACGTGATGCCGTCCTTCTTCCCGCGGGCGGCGAGCTCCTCCTCGAAGTAGCCGAGGGAGCGCAGCAGGGTGCCGGCCGTGACGGTGTTGATGGTCTTCGACTGGTAGCCGACGGTCACCGTGACCGTCCGTGCGTCGGCCGCGTCGTCGGTGCCCGCGGCACCGCCACACGCGGTGGCCAGCGGCAGCAGCAGGGCGAGGGAGAGGAGTGGGGCGAGGGGGCGACGCGGGGGGATCTTCTTGCCGGGCATGGGAGTCGGGCCTTTCACCGGAGCAGATAGGGCATGTTGACGGTGACCGCGTCGGTGGGGCAGCGGGCCGCGCACGGGCCGCAGTACCAGCACTCGTCCACGTGCATGTACGCCTTGCCGTTGTCCTCGCGGATCGCGAGCGAGTCGAGCGGACACATGTCGACGCAGAGGGTGCAGCCGTCGATGCACTTGGACTCGTCGATGGTCACGGGCACGTCGGCGCGCTGCGGCACAAGAGGCATGGCTGTCTCCGGGAAGGGGCGGAAAGGGGAGGAGGAGGTGGGGCGGGACTCAGAGGGAGCGGCGCAGTACGCCGCTCATGGTGATGCGGTCGCCGCGGAACCGGATGAACTCCAGGTCCACCGGTCGTCCGTCGGGTAGACAGGTCAGCCGTTCCAGCATCAGTACGGCGGTCCCGCGCGGGGCCTGGAGGACGGCGGCGGAGTGCGCGTCCGCGTTGACCGCTTCGAGGGTGATCTCGGCGTGCCCCAGCGGGCCGCCGGTCAGCGTTTCGAGGAGCCGGAACACGTCCGTGTTCTCCAGGTCGCAGCCGAGGAGTTCACCGCCGATGTCCATGGGCAGATAGGACAGGTCGAGGGAGAGCGGCAGCCCGTTCAGGCGGCGCAGCCGCTCGATGCAGAGCACGTCGGTGTGCTCGGGCAGGCCCAGTCGATGGGCCACGGGTCCGGAGGCGGCGACCGGCCCGACCGTACGTACCTCGTTGGTGACCCGGCCGTGCTCGTGCAGGGTCTCCGCCAGGCCCTGGAGCCGGTCCAGTCCGTGGGGGTACTTCTCGCACACCACGACGGTGCCGACCCCCGGCTGCCGGTCGACGAGCTGCTCGCCGCGCAGCAGGTCCAGGGCCTGCCGGACGGTGTTGCGACTCGCCCGGTAGTCGGCGGCGATGGCGTCCTCCAGGGGGAGGACGCCGCCGGGGAAGCCGCCCGTCAGGATCTGGTGCCGCAGCAGGTCGGCGAGCTGCCGGGCCCGGTCCGCGCGCAGCCGCCGACGACGCGCGGCGGCGACCGGGAGGGAGGCGGGGGTGGGTTCGGCTGACATGTCTGGGAACGTACCGGCGCGGTGGCCCGGATGGTGTTGCCGCAGTATTGCGCCACCTGACGCTCCGAAGGCACCGCTGTGACCTGCGGTTTTCTGGATGGAGCGACAAGATCCGCCACCCACCTGTTCACCAGGTGGACACGACCGGTGGACCGCCCCGCCCCGCCGCCTAGGTGTCGGTGCGGGGCAGGTGCCCCTTGGCCTCGTCGTAGCCCGCCTCGCCGACCTCGCCGGCGGGGGCGTACATCAGGTTCAGGACGCCCGTGGCGAAGGTCTCGGAGGAGAGCAGCTTCAGCGGCGTCGGCGACTCGGCGTCGTCGAACAGCCGCATCCCCTTGCGTACGGCGATCGGGTGCACCAGCAGGTTCAGCTCGTCCAGCAGTCCGGCGGCGAGGAGTTGCCGCACCAGGGACACCGAGCCGCTGATCGCGATACGACTGCCGTCGGGCTCGTTCTTCAGCGCCCTGACCGCGTCGAGGAGGTCGCCCTGCTGCTGCTCGGAGTTCCGCCAGGTGAAGGTGAGCGGCCGGCGCGAGACGACGATCTTCCGGGCGTCGCCGATGACCTTGGCGAAGGGAGCGTCCTCACCGCCCGCCGCCTCACGCTCGGGCCACGCCCCGGCGAAGCTGTCGTACGTCCGGCGCCCCAGGAGGAGCGTGTCCGCACGACCGATGACGGCGTCGACAGCGACGCCCATCTCGTCGTTGAAGTAGGGGAAGTGCCAGATGTGGGGATCCTCGACGACTCCGTCGAGCGAGATGAACAGCTGGGAGACGATCTTCCTCATGTGACGCTCCATGGAGGTGTCCGACGATGGCTGCCTACCGACGGTAGACGCCACGGGATCCCGGAACTCATCGGTGGCGCGGGGGCGCGCCGAGAACACCGCGGGGCGCCGTCTCCGGCGCCCCGAGTGCGTCTTCGTGTCACTTCCGCCAGAACAGGTGGTGCGTCACTCCGCTCGGGCTGGGCACGACCTCGAGGTGGAACCGGTCGAGCAGCTCGTCGGGGGACTTCCAGAGCCGTACGCCGGAGCCCAGCTCCACCTGCGAGACCGCCACGTGCAGGGTGTCGACGAGGTCGGCGTCCAGGAACTCCCGGATGGTGGTCGCCCCGCCGCCGAGGCGGACGTCCTTGCCCTGCGCCGCTTCCTTCGCCTGTGCGAGGACCGTGGCGGGGGAGCCGTCGACGAAGTGGAACGTGGTGTCGGAGAGTGTGAACGACGGGCGCTCGTGGTGGGTCATGACGAAGACCGGTGTGTGGAACGGGGGCTCGTCGCCCCACCAGCCACGCCACTCGTGGTCCTTCCAGGGCCCGCGCTGGGGTCCGAACTTGTTGCGGCCCATGATCTCGGCGCCGATGTTGTGCGCGAAGTCCCGGGTGAAGTAGTCGTCCAGGCCGCGGGTCCCCCCGGGATCGGTACGGTTCGGCCAGCTCGCGGTGGCACCGGCCCAGGCGAACATGGTCCCCGGATCGGCATGGCCGAACGGTCTCTCGAGGCTCTGGCCCTCACCCGCTCCGAAGCCGTCACGCGAGACCATGAAGTTCTGGACCCTCAACAGCTGTTCCATGCGTTTCCTCCTGTGTCGTCGACAACGATGAGACTGCCCGGGCCGTGCGAACTCATCGCTGGAGCCGTGACCGGTTCGCCTGGTCGGGCCAGGCGGGGGTTGTGGGGGGCGTCCACTGGTTCGAAGGTCCCGCCGTGATGCGTTCGGCGATCACCGTCCGGAATCGGGGACAGGAAGTGAGGTCCTCGTGGTCGCAGTCCAGCGCGCATTCGACGAGGTCGAGGCAGGCCCGGGTCCGGTCGAGGCGGAGTCGCAGGGCGGCGCGGTGGCGCTCGAGGTGGGCGCGGCGTGCGGCGGGGTCGTCGGTTCCCAGCATCGCGCGGATGTCCTCCAGCGACAGACCTGCCTCCTTCGCGCGCAGGATCGCGGCGACGCGGACCAGGTGCGCGTGACCGTACCGACGCCGGCCTGCCGGGTCCCGGGACGGGTCGAGCAAGCCCATGCTCTCCCAGTGCCGGAGCACATGCGTGGCCAGTCCGAAGCGCCCGGCGATTTCGCCGATCGTCATCGGCGCGGGCTCGTCGGTGGGCTCGCTGCTTGACTTCATGTCGGCATTAAGTCGGAACCTGGCAGGCATGTCCACCACATCGCGCGCCGTGCCCGGTCCCCTCCTCGCGCTGCTCGACGTCCTCGACGAAGCTCCGAGTGCCGTCGAACTCCGTTCACGCTCCTATGAGTTGCTCCACATCGCCCCTGGTACGCGACTGCTCGACGTGGGCTGCGGCGGTGGCCGTGCGGTCGGGGAGGCGGCCCGGCTCGGGGCCGTGGCGACCGGCGTCGATCCCGATGAGCGGATGATCGCGGCGGCCCGCGCCCGATGGCGGGCAGGTGCGTTCGTGGTGGCCGATGCCTGCGCGCTGCCGTACCCCGACGGCTCGGTGGACGCCTACCGGGCCGACAAGGTGTTCCACGAGCTCGTGGACCCGTCGGCCGCAGTGGCCGAGGCCCGCCGTGTCCTCGCTCCGCGCGGGCGGATCGTGCTCATCGGCCAGGACTGGGACACCTTCGTCGTCGACGCCGACGACGCCGCGCTCACGCGCAGGATCGTGCACGCCCGCGCCGATCAGGTGACCGGCCCGCGGGTGGCGCGACGCTACCGGGGGCTGCTGCTGGACGCGGGGTTCCGGGAGGTGGAGACGGAGATCCGCACCGGTGTGTTCGCCGACGGGTCGATGCTGCCCGTGCTCTCCGGGATCGCCGCTGCCGCCCGCGCGGCGGGGGCGGTCTCGCCCGCCGAGGCGGAGTCGTGGACCGTCGACCAGCACCGCCGCGCGGCTGAGGACCGGTCCTTCGTCGCCGTGCCGATGTTCGTCACCGCCGCGACCCGGTGAGTGCATATCAACCCATACTCGTACGAAAGAGAATGTCATTGCCCGCACCGGGCTCTCCTTGAGGCGTCCCGGGCTCCTCCTCGGGTCCCCCCTGAACGATCAAAGGAGGGGCGGGTTAGCATATGAGCGCCGCCTAGCTCGAAAGATAAACCTGTGACTGTCAATGACGACTCGTTCACCAACTGGAAGATCCGCGAGGAGATCGCGGAGTCGATGATCCCGATCATCGGGAAGCTGCACCGGGAGCGGGATGTCACCGTCCTCCTCCACAGCCGCTCCCTGGTGAACAAGTCGGTGGTCAGCATCCTGAAGACCCACCGGTTCGCCCGGCAGATCGACGGTGAGGAGCTGTCGGTCACCGAGACGCTGCCGTTCCTGCAGGCGCTCACCGCGCTGGATCTCGGTCCTTCCCAGATCGACATCGGCATGCTCGCCGCGGAGTACAAGACGGACGACCGCGGTCTCTCGGTCGAGCAGTTCACCGCCGAGGCCGTCGCCGGTGCCACGGGTGCCAACAAGATCGAGTGCCGCGAGGGGCGCGACGTCGTCCTCTACGGCTTCGGCCGCATCGGCCGCCTCGTCGCCCGCCTGCTCATCGAGAAGGCCGGCTCCGGCAACGGTCTGCGCCTGCGTGCGATCGTCGTCCGCGGGGGCGGCGACCAGGACCTGGTCAAGCGCGCCTCGCTGCTGCGCCGCGACTCGATCCACGGCCAGTTCCAGGGCACCATCACCGTGGACGAGGCGAACAGCACGATCGTCGCCAACGGCAACGCGATCAAGGTGATCTACGCCAACGACCCCTCCGAGGTCGACTACACGGCGTACGGCATCAAGGACGCCATCCTCATCGACAACACGGGCAAGTGGCGCGACCGCGAGGGGCTCTCGAAGCACCTGCGTCCCGGCATCGACAAGGTCGTCCTGACCGCCCCGGGCAAGGGCGACGTCCCGAACATCGTGCACGGCGTCAACCACGACACGGTGAAGCCGGACGAGCGCATCCTCTCCTGCGCCTCCTGCACCACCAACGCGATCGTCCCGCCGCTGAAGGCGATGGACGACGAGTACGGCGTGCTGCGCGGTCACGTGGAGACCGTCCACTCGTTCACCAACGACCAGAACCTGCTGGACAACTACCACAAGGCCGACCGTCGTGGCCGCTCCGCGCCGCTGAACATGGTCATCACCGAGACCGGTGCCGCCTCCGCCGTCGCCAAGGCGCTGCCGGACCTCAAGGCGCCGATCACCGGCAGCTCGATCCGCGTCCCCGTCCCGGACGTCTCGATCGCGATCCTGAGCCTGCGCCTGGGCCGCGAGACCACCCGCGAGGAGGTCCTCGACTACCTCCGCGACGTCTCGCTGCACTCGCCGCTGAAGCGCCAGATCGACTTCACCACCGCGCCCGACGCCGTCTCCATGGACTTCGTCGGCTCGCGTCACGCCTCGATCGTCGACGCCGGTGCCACCAAGGTCGACGGCGACAACGCGATCCTCTACCTCTGGTACGACAACGAGTTCGGCTACTCGTGCCAGGTCATCCGCGTCGTCCAGCACGTGTCCGGCGTCGAGTACCCGACGTACCCGGTGCCCGTGGTCTGACCTCGGCGGTCCGGCACGTCCGGGTCCCGGTGAACGGGGCGGCGGTGGAGCGGTGCGGCAGATCCCGGAAGGGATCGCGCACCCTCCCACCACCGCCCCGTCGGCGTTCTGGTGGCTTGCGACAGCCGGTCGAACTCACGTGCGTGACGTACGCGAGTCAGGGAATCCGGTGCGAAGCCCACCTGCGCGTCCTGGGCACGCTCGCCTCCCCGCCGCTGACGTCTCGTCCGAGGACGAGCGAGGTCAGAACCCCCGGCGCGGTTCGCCGCCGGAGCCCGGTGTGACCAGGCCCGTCTCGTAGGCGGCGATCACCGCCTGCGCCCGGTCGCGGAGCCGGAGCTTGGAGAGGATACGGGCGACATGCGTCTTGACCGTGGCTTCGCTCAGCCGGAAGCGGGCCGCCAGTTCGGCGTTGCTGTCGCCCCTCGCCAACGCCTCGAACACCTCCAGCTCCCGCGGTGTGAGCGCGGACAGATCGCGGTGCAGGGAGGTCGTGCGCTCCCGCGACATGGCGAAGCGCTCGACCAGGCGGCGCGTGATGGCCGGGGCCAGCAGGGCGTCCCCGGAGCGGACCAGCCGGACCGCGGCCGCCAGGTGTTCGGGGGTGACGTCCTTCAGCAGGAAGCCGCTCGCGCCCGCGCTCAGGGCGGCGTAGACGTACTGGTCGAGGTCGTACGTGGTCAGGATGACGACGCGGGGCGGCGACGTCCCCTCGTCCTGGAGGATGCGGCGCGTGGCCTCCAGGCCGTCGGTGCCCGGCATCCGAATGTCCATCAGGACCACGTCGGGCCGCGTACGGCGGACCGCGGCGACCGCCTCGTCCCCGTCGGCGGCCTCCCCGACCACCTCGATGCCGTCGGCGGCCAGGATCATCCGGAAGCCGGTCCGCACCAGGGCCTGGTCGTCGACGAGCACCACCCGGGGTGCCTCGGTCACGGCGCCTCCACCGGAATCACGGCTCTCCACCGGCATCACCGCTCCTCCACCGGAATCACGGCTCGGACCCCGTAGCCCCCGCGTGGTCTCGTGCCCGCGTGCAGCGTACCGCCGTAGACCGCCAGGCGTTCGCGCAGGCCCAGGAGCCCACGGCCGCCGCCGGGTCCGGCCGGAGGGCGCGCCGTACCGCCGGTGTCGGCCACCTCCACGCGCACCTCGCCCGGCGCGTACTCCACGGTGACCGACACGCTCGCCCCCGCGGCGTGTTTCACCGCGTTCGTCAGCGCCTCCTGCACCACCCGGTACGCGGCCAGTTCGACGCCGGCCGTCAGCTCGCCCGTCGGGGCGCCGCGCACCGTCAACTCCACCGGTACGCCGGTGTCCCGCACCCGCCCGGCCAGCTCCTCCAGCCGGTCGAGACCCGGCTGCGGGGCCAGGTCCACGGTCGCGGCAGGATCGGGGCCGTCGGCGGCCATCGTGAGCAGCCCCATCACATGGCGCAGCTCCGACATCGCGGTGCGGCCCGCCGCCTCCACCGCCAGCATCGCCTCCCTGGCCTGCTCGGGCGACTTGTCCAGCACCTTGCGCGCGGCGCCCGCCTGAATCGTCATCATGCTCACGTTGTGCGTGACCACATCGTGCAACTCGCGGGCGATCCGCGCCCGCTCCTGCTCCACGGCCCGCCGCAGCGCGGCCTGTTGCTCCTCCCGCAGCGCCTGCGCCCGCTGCCGCCAGGTGTGGATGCCGTGCGCGGCAACAGCGACCGGGAGCAGGACGAGGACGGGGACCAGACCCCCGTCCACCTCGGGGACCAGGGGTGTCGCCGCGTAGAGCACCACACCCGCGAGCAGCGAGGCGGCCGTGGCCATCCGGTGCGGGCTGTACATCGCCGCGCTGTACGCCGCTATCAGACCGGACGCGAAGGTGACCGTGATCGCGTCCTGGGTGACATCGCCCTGGTACAGCAGCGCCGTCGCCCCCACCACCATCCAGTACGCGGTCAGCGGGAAGCGGCGGCGCAGCACCAGCGGCAGCGCGGTCAGCACCGCCGCCGCCAGCTCCCAGAGTTCCACCGGCGGCAGGGTGTGCTCCACGATGGGCACGACCTGTTCGGCCCCGGGCTGCGGGACCGGCGGCACCGGCGGCACCGGCACGACCTGTTCGGCCCCGGGCGGCGGCACCGGCGGAACCGGCGGAGCCGAGGGCCCGCCGGGGAACGGGGCGTCGGGCCGGTCGGGCTCCCAACGGACCAGCTCCACATACGAACGGTCCAGATCGCCCACCACGGTCCACACCGCAACGGCCAGTGCGAGCACCGCATCGGCCACCCAGGACCGGAGCGACAACGGCGGCGGCGCGCCGACGGACCACAGCGCGCGCAACCGGCGGACGACCGACTCCTCTTCCCTGTTCACCGGGTCAGTGTGCCAAGCGGCGGGTGGGGCCGAATCAACCGTGGGACGCAGCCCCGTACTCCACGGGCGTACATCGCGAGGATGACGCGGCCCCGGCCTCCACCGAGCACGGTACGGATCTTCCGCACCGCGGCCGACGTGCGCGCATCCCGCTCCCTCCTAGCGTCGATGCCGCCCGACCGACCCAGCTGTGGAGGACCCATGACCGACCCTCTCATCGACGTACGCGAGGTGCGCAAGGCGTACGACGAGGGCCCACCCGCCTTGGACGGGCTGACGCTCCAGGTGCGTCCCGGGGAGGCGCTCGCCGTGCTCGGCCCGTCCGGCAGCGGCAAGTCGACGCTGCTCAACATGATCGCCGGCCTCGACCGTCCCACCACGGGCAGCGTCAGCGTCGACGGGCTGCGCGTCGACGCCCTGAACGAGACGGCCTCCGCGAAGTACCGGCGCTCGCGCATCGGCATGGTCTTCCAGTTCTTCAACCTCCTCGACGACCTCACCGTGACCGACAACGTGCTGCTGCCCGCCCAGCTGTCCGGCACGGCGCCCGCCAAGGCGGCGGCCCGCGCCGCCGAACTCCTCGCACAGCTCGGCATCGACCGGCACGCCCACGCCTATCCCGGCCGACTGTCCGGCGGCGAGCGCCAGCGCGTCGCGGTCGCCCGGGCCCTGATGAACCGCCCGCCGCTGCTGCTCGCCGACGAACCCACGGGCGCGCTGGACACCGCCTCCGGCACGGACGTACGCAACCTGTTGCGCGAGCTCAACACCGCCGGGCAGACCATCGTCCTCGTCACCCACGACCTCGCGCTCGCCGAGTCCTGTGCGACACGGACGATCGAGCTCGTCGACGGCCGGATCGCCCGCGACGTCCGGGCGGTGGCCCGATGAGCCGCCCCGTGGCACGGCGAAGCGCCCTGGGCCGGGTGGTCAGGGGCGGGGTCGGGCGGCGCCGCGTGCAGACCGCGGTCATAGCGCTCACGACGCTGCTGTCGGTGGCGGCCGCGGTCCTCGCGGTCGGGCTGCTCGTGGCCTCCCAAGGGCCGTTCGACCGGGCCTTCGCCCAGCAGCGAGGGGCCCATCTGACAGTGCAGTTCGACGGCTCCGCGATCACCGGCCAAGGGATCGCGGCGACCGCGGACGCCACCGGGGTGGACGCGACCGCGGGCCCGTTCGCCGTCGCCTCCGTCCGGCTGTACGACACCCAGGGTGCGCCGCCGGGGTTCGAACCGCCGGCTCTGACGGTGGTGGGGCGCGGCTCGCCCGAGGCCCCTGTGGACCGCCTGGAGCTGGTCGAGGGGCGCTGGGCGGGTGCCTCCGGGGAGATCGTGATGGAGCGGGGCGCGGCGCAGGGCGGCACCGGGCTCGGGACCCGCTTCCGGGCGGGCGACACCGAGCTGACCGTGGTCGGGATCGCCGAGTCGGCGGGGGAGAGCGCCGACGCCTGGGTCGTACCCGCGCAGCTGCCCGGGCTGGCCGGCACACCGACCGGCTCGCGCCCGGGTTCACCGCCCGGACTGCAGATGCTCTACCGGCTCACCGACTCCGCGACCCGCGCCGACATCGAGGCCGGCCGGGCGGCGATCGCCGCCGCCGTGCCGCCGCGGGCGATCGCGGGCACGCAGTCGTACCTCGACGTCCGGCAGACCGCCCAGGAGAACACCGCCGCCTTCGTGCCCTTCATCACCGCCTTCGCCCTGCTCGGCCTCGCCATGTCCGTCCTGGTGATCGGCATCGTCGTCAGCGGCGCCGTGGGCGCCGCGACCCGGCGCATCGGGATCCTGAAGTCCCTCGGCTTCACACCGCTCCAGGTGGGGCGGGCATACGTCGG
The DNA here is from genome assembly GCF_036237275.1 of Streptomyces sp. NBC_01353. Taxonomy (GTDB): domain Bacteria; phylum Actinomycetota; class Actinomycetes; order Streptomycetales; family Streptomycetaceae; genus Streptomyces. The sequence goes on from NZ_CP108352.1 coordinate 7,523,079, forward strand.
CCAGGCGCTGATCCCGGCCTCGGTGGGCGCCGTGCTGGGCGCGGCCCTGGGCAACGTGATCGCCGTGCCGCTGATGGCGGAAGTGGCGGAGGCGTACGGGACGGCGGCGGTGCTCATTCCCCTGTGGGTGGATCTCGTGGTGCCGGCGGGCGCCCTGGTGGTGGTCGCCGCCACCGCGTTCGGCCCGGCGCTGCGGGCGGCGCGGTTGCGCACCGTGCTGGTGCTCGGCGCCGGACGGACCGGGGGCGGTCGGCGTGGGGGCCGCGCACGCCACCTGCTGGGCCGTCTGCCGCTGCCCCGGCCGGTCGTCATGGGGCTCGGGAGTCCGTTCGCCCGGCCGGCGCGGTCGGCGACGATGGCCGCCGCGGTCGCGTTCGGGGCCCTGGCGGTGACGTTCGCGGTGGGCCTCGGCAGCACGCTGGTCGCGGTCAAGACGGGTGGGGACCCGGACCGCGGCGGCACGGTCACGGTCCACACGGTGTCCCCTCCGGGGCCCGATGTCACACGCCCTCCGGAGCCGGCCGACCCGGCGAAGGTCGCCGCGGCGATCCAGGCCCGCTCGGACACCGCGTCCTTCCACCGGACCGCCAAGTCACAGGTGGGGGTGGCCGGTCTCAAGGGTGGCATACCGCTCGTCGCGTACGAGGGCGACACCGCCGGCGCCGGCGCGGGCGTCACGATGGTGTCGGGGCGCTGGTTCAGCGGCCCCGGCGAGGCGGTCGCGGCCGCGCGCTTCCTGCAGGCCGCGGGGGTGCGGGTGGGGGAGACGGTCGCCGTGTCGGACCGGGGGCGCACGGTCCGGCTGCGGATCGTCGGCGAGGTCTTCGACCTCGGCGACAAGGGGATGACCCTGCGCACCGACGCCTCGTCGGTCGCCGCGCTGGAGACCCGCTTCCTGCCGGCCGACTTCAGTGTCGAGCTCACGGCCGGTACGGACCCGGCCCGTTACGTCGAGGAGCTGAACGCCGCTCTGACGCCGCTCGGCGCGTGGGCGGCGGCCACGGAGGCGGGCAAGTCCAGTGTGATCCTGGCGATGCAGGCGCTGATCGCGATGCTCACGCTGATGCTCGTCGCGGTGGCCTGCCTGGGCGTGCTCAACACGGTGGTGCTCGACACCCGGGACCGGGTCCGGGACCTGGGCGTGCTCAAGGCCCTGGGAATGACCCCCCGTCAGACGGTCGTCCAGGTCCTCACCTCGGTGGGCGCGATCGGCGTGGTGGCGGGGGCGATCGGGGTCCCGCTCGGCGTGACGCTGCACCGCACGGTGATGCCGGCGATGGGTCGCGCGGTCGGCACCACGATCCCGGGCGCCCACATCGACGTCTACGGCGCGGGGTTGCTCGCCGCGCTCGCCCTGGCCGGCGTGGCGATCGCGATCACGGGCGCGCTGGCTCCGGCAGTCTGGGCGGCGCGGACACCGACCGCGCGGGCGCTGCGGACGGAGTGACAACCCTGCAGGGTGCCGCGACCCGGGAGTCCGTGGCCGGGGGTACAGCCTGTCGGTGCGCGACGAGGACGTGGACGTCCACCAGTTCGAGGAAGTGGCCGCACGGGGCAGGCGCGAGCTGGCCGCGGGCCGCCTCGACGAAGCGGCGTCGGTGCGAACGACCGAATCGCGTAGAGGACGCGTAAAGAGCGCGCCGCCACTCGTCAGGGACGCGTTAACGGAAGCCGTGACCTGGCCGAAAGGCGCTTTGCTCATCTGGTCCGAGAATCCGTTCTTCACTCAGGAGCTCACGATGGCCGACGTGGCCTTCGTCGTCACCACGATCGCGGTCTTCGCGCTGGTGGCCTTCATCGGCAAGGGGGTGGCCAAGCTGTGACTGCCGAGAACATCGTCGGTCTCCTCGTGGCCGTCGCCCTGCTGGGCTATCTCGTCCTCGCCCTCGTCAAGCCGGAGAGGTTCTGAGTACGGATATGAGCCCCGTTCTTGCTGGAGTCCTCCAGCTCCTCGCCCTGATGGCCGCGCTCGGCCTCGCCTACCGGCCGCTCGGTGACCACATGGCCCGTGTCTACTCCTCCGACAAGCATCTGCGGGTCGAGAAGTGGATCTACAAGGCGATCGGTGCGAATCCGAGCGTCGAGATGCGCTGGCCCGCCTATCTGCGCGGCGTCCTCGCCTTCTCGGCGGTGAGCGTCCTCTTCCTCCACCTGCTCCAGCGGGTGCAGGGGTCGCTGCCCGGCTCCCTCGGTTTCTCCTCGATCGACCCGGACCAGGCGTTCAACACGGCCGCCTCCTTCGTGGCCAACACCAACTGGCAGTCGTACTACGGCGAGCAGGCCATGGGCCACGTCGTACAGACCGGCGGCCTGGCGGTGCAGAACTTCGTCTCGGCCGCGGTGGGCATCGCGGTCGCGGTGGCGCTCGTGCGCGGCTTCGCCAGGTCCCGTACCGGTGAGCTGGGCAACTTCTGGGCCGACCTGGTCCGTGGTGTCGTGCGCATCCTGCTGCCGATCTCCGTGATCGGCGCGCTCGTCCTGGTCGCCTGCGGCGCCATCCAGAACTTCTCCGGTATCCACGAGGTCGGTCAGTTCATGGGCGGCTCGCAGCAGTGGAACGGCGGTGCGGTCGCCTCCCAGGAGGTCATCAAGGTGCTGGGCACCAACGGTGGCGGTTACTTCAACGCCAACTCGGCCCACCCCTTCGAGAACCCGAACCCGCTCTCGAACCTCTTCGAGATCTTCCTGATCCTCGTCATCCCCTTCGCGCTGACCCGCACGTTCGGCCGCATGGTCGGCTCGCTCAAGCAGGGTTACGCGATCCTCGCGACGATGGCCACCATCTGGCTCGGCTTCACCGCCCTGATGATGTGGACGGAGTTCGCCCATCACGGTCCCGCGTTCGACATCGCCGGTGGCGCGATGGAGGGCAAGGAGACCCGGTTCGGCATCGGCGGCTCGTCGATCTTCGCCGTGGCCACCACGCTGACCTCCACGGGCGCCGTCAACTCCTTCCACTCCTCCTTCACCGGGTTCGGTGGCGGGATCACGATGCTGGGCATGCAGCTCGGCGAGATCGCCCCCGGCGGTGTGGGATCCGGCCTCTACGGCATGCTGATCATGGCGATCATCGCGGTGTTCATCGCAGGTCTGATGGTCGGCCGCACGCCCGAGTACCTGGGCAAGAAGATCGGCACCCGCGAGATCAAGTTCGCGGCCTGCTACATCCTCGTCACGCCCGCGCTGGTACTGGGCTTCACGGCGGCCTCGTTCGCCCTGGACACCCCGGCCAACTCGATGACGAACAGCGGCGCGCACGGATTCGCCGAGATCCTCTACGCGTACACCTCCGGCGCCAACAACAACGGTTCCGCCTTCGCGGGTCTGAACGCCGACACGCAGTGGTTCAACTCGACGATCGGCATCGCGATGCTGCTCGGCCGGTTCCTGCCCATGGTGTTCGTCCTCGCGCTGGCCGGCTCGCTCGCCGAGCAGAGGCCCGTCCCCGAGAGCGCGGGCACGCTGCGGACCGAGAAGCCGCTCTTCACCGGCCTGCTGGTCGGCACGATCATGATCATTACCGGGCTGACCTACTTTCCGGCCCTCGCGCTGGGACCGCTCGCCGAAGGGCTGGCGTCATGACCATCGACGTAAAGAAGCAAGAGGACAGTGTGTCCACCACGACTCCGACGAAGGCGCCGCACGGTGACCTGTCCGGCGGACACCAGCCGGCCGGACGTGTCGGCGGGGGTCTGTTCGACCCCAAGCAGTTGATCAAGTCCTTCCCGGACGCGATCAAGAAGCTCGACCCGCGCGTGATGATCAAGTCGCCCGTGATGTTCGTGGTGCTGGTCGGCTCGGTGGTCACCACCGTCCTGGCCATCAAGGACCCGGGCGACTGGTTCGGCTGGGCGATCACCGCCTGGCTCTGGCTGACCACGATCTTCGCCAACCTGGCCGAGGCCGTGGCCGAGGGCCGCGGCAAGGCGCAGGCCGACACGCTCCGCAAGGCCAAGACCGACACGGTCGCGCGCCGCATGATCGGCAAGGACGAGGAGCGCGTTCCGGGCACGGAGCTGCGCATCGGGGACCTGGTGGTCTGCGAGGCCGGCGACATCATCCCCGGCGACGGTGACGTCGTCGAAGGTGTCGCGAGCGTCGACGAGTCCGCCATCACCGGCGAGTCGGCTCCGGTCATCCGCGAGTCCGGCGGCGACCGCTCGGCCGTGACCGGTGGCACGAAGGTGCTCTCGGACCGGATCGTCATCAAGATCACGACCAAGCCCGGCGAGACGTTCATCGACCGGATGATCAACCTGGTCGAGGGCGCCGCCCGGCAGAAGACGCCGAACGAGATCGCCCTCAACATCCTGCTGGCGTCCCTCACCATCGTCTTCCTGCTCGCCGTCGTCTCGCTGAAGCCGTTCGCGATCTACGCCGGCGCCGACGAGCAGACCTCGATGATCGTCCTGACCGCGCTTCTCGTCTGCCTCATCCCGACGACGATCGGCGCCCTGCTCTCCGCGATCGGCATCGCCGGCATGGACCGGCTCGTGCAGCGCAACGTGCTCGCCATGTCCGGCCGTGCGGTCGAGGCCGCGGGCGACGTCTCGACGCTGCTCCTGGACAAGACCGGCACCATCACGCTCGGCAACCGTCAGGCGTCGGAGTTCGTCCCGGTCAAGGGCACGACGGAGGCCGAACTGGCCGACGCCGCCCAGCTGTCGTCGCTGGCCGACGAGACGCCCGAAGGCCGTTCGATCGTCGTCCTCGCCAAGGAGAAGTACGGCCTGCGCGAGCGCCACCAGGGCGAGCTGTCCCATGCCGAGTGGATCGCCTTCACCGCCCAGACCCGTATGTCGGGTGTGGACGTCGACGGCCGCAAGGTCCGCAAGGGCGCCACCGGCTCGGTCGTCGCCTGGGTGCAGGAGCGCGGCGGCACCGTCTCCGACGACGCCCAGGCGCTCAACGACAAGATCTCCCAGGCCGGCGGCACGCCGCTCCTGGTGGCGGTCGACGACGACAAGAGCGCCCGCGTCCTCGGTGTCATCCACCTCAAGGACGTCGTCAAGGAGGGCATGCGGGAGCGGTTCGACGAGCTGCGCCGCATGGGCATCAAGACGGTCATGATCACGGGTGACAACCCGCTGACCGCGAAGTCCATCGCCGAGGAGGCGGGTGTCGACGACTTCCTCGCCGAGGCCACCCCCGAGGACAAGATGGCCCTCATCAAGCGCGAGCAGGCCGGTGGCAAGCTCGTCGCGATGACCGGCGACGGTACGAACGACGCTCCGGCCCTCGCCCAGGCGGACGTCGGCGTGGCCATGAACACCGGTACCTCGGCCGCCAAGGAGGCCGGGAACATGGTGGATCTGGACTCCAACCCGACCAAGCTCATCGAGATCGTCGAGATCGGCAAGCAGCTCCTCATCACCCGGGGCGCGCTCACCACCTTCTCGATCGCCAACGACGTGGCCAAGTACTTCGCGATCATCCCCGCGATGTTCGCGGTGGCCTACCCGTCGCTGGACAAGCTCAACATCATGGGCCTGTCATCGCCGGAGTCCGCGATCCTTTCCGCCGTCATCTTCAACGCGCTGATCATCATCGCGCTGGTCCCGCTCGCCCTGAAGGGCGTGCAGTACCGGCCGACGAGCGCGGACAAGATGCTCCGCCGGAACCTCGGGATCTACGGTCTCGGCGGCCTGATCGCCCCGTTCATCGGCATCAAGATCATCGACGTCGTCATCTCCCTCATCCCCGGGCTGCGTTAATCCGAAAGCGTGCTGATCATGAACAACTCCGTAGGAAACGCAGTGCGCCTGCTCTGGGCGGGTCTACGCGCCCTCCTCGTCCTGACCGTGGTGACGGGTGTGCTCTACCCGCTGGCCGTCACGGGCATCGCCCAGGTCGCGTTCAACGACAAGGCCAACGGCTCCGAGGTCACCAGCGAGGGCAAGGTCGTCGGCTCCGAGCTCATCGGCCAGACGTACAACCTGCCGATGAAGAACCCGGGCGACGCGGAGGAGGCGGTGGTCCCGGACCTGAAGTGGTTCCAGCCGCGTCCCTCCAACGGCCTGGGCAGCAACAGCGTCAACACCCAGTACTCGATCATCCTGTCGGGCGCGACCAACCGGTCCGGCGACAACGACGACCTGATCAAGTGGGTCACGGACGCGAAGGCCGCCGTGGTCAAGGACAACTCCACCGCCATCTACAAGGTCAAGCCCTCGGACGTGCCGGCCGACGCCGTCACCTCCTCCGGCTCCGGCCTGGACCCGCACATCTCCCCGGAGTACGCGGAACTCCAGGTCCACCGGGTCGCGGAGCAGAACAAGCTGGACGTCAAGGCGGTCGAGAGGCTCGTCGCCGACCACACCGACGACAGGATCCTCGGCTTCATCGGTGAGCCCCGCGTCAACGTCCTCCAGCTGAACATCGCGCTCAAGGCCCTGGTGGCCAAGGGCTGATGGCCAACGATCGCCGACCCGAAGAACCTGGTGGCCCTCGTCGTCCTCGTGGGCGTGGCGATCTCCGTCGCCTCCGTGGTGGACCTGGCGGCCCGCCGCACCCATCAGGCCGCCCGGCTGCGCGCCGAGGCCGAGACGCTCTCGTTCCTCGCCGGAAGCGTGCTGCGGGGCGAGACGAGCCTGGAGCCCCTCCTCGAACGGGTCCGGGAGACCTTCGCCATGGAGTCCGTCGCCTTGCTGGAACGCCATGAGGAGACCGATCCCTGGGCCTGTGTCGCCCTGGTCGGCCCCGGCCGGCGGGCCGTCCCGAGGACGTGGCCGTGGACATGCCCGTCGGCGAGGGCCTGCCCCTGGCCCTGACCGGTCGGGTGCTGCCCGCCGAGGACCGGCGTGTGCTCGGTGCGTTCGCCGCCCAGGCCGCGGTGGTACTGGACCGGCAGCGGCTCGTCGGCGAGGCCGAGGAGGCCCGCAAGCTGGCCGAGGGCAACAAGATCCGTGCGTCCCTGCTCGCGGCGGTCAGCCACGACCTGCGTACCGTGACCGCGGTCATCCGCGAGACCGACCTCGACGAGGTCGTCCCGATGGCGCTCGCGGGTGTGCCCGAGGACAGCGTGGAGCTGGACATTCCCGAGACCCTCCCGATGGTCGCCGTCGACCGCGGTCTGCTGGAACGGGCGGTCGCCGACATCGTCGAGAACGCGGTCACGTACAGCCCCGAGGGCGCACTCGTCCTCGTGGCCGCGAGCGCGCTCGCCGACCGGGTCGAACTCCGGGTCGTGGACCGCGGCCCGGGCGTCCCCGACGAGGCCAAGGACCGGATCTTCGGCGCGTTCCAGCGCTACGGCGACGCGCCGCGTGGCGCCGGCGTGGGCCTCGGAGGCGCCGTCGCCCGAGGCTTCGTCGAGGCCATGGGTGGCACCGTGACCGCCGAGGGCACCCCCGGCGGCGGTCTCACGACGACCGTCGCCCTCCGCAAGGGGGACGGCCTCCCGCCGTTCCGCGCGGAACTCCCGGCGACGACGACCTGACCCGTTTCTGCGCCGTGCCGATCTCGGCGTCACCGATGTCCAGGCAGAGCGGACCGAGGCAATCCATTCCCCCGTCGGCGCCGAAGCGGAGGCCGCCGGTCGAACCGGCCCCGAAATCCGCGTACTTGAGGTGGGAGGCTCCCGGCGGACGGTCGCCGGGACCCGCGGGCCGGACACCGGGCGGGCTCTCGAGTCTGTCCTGAGGCCATCGCTCGGGGCATACTGGCATCACGATGACGAACCGATCCGCGCCCCGGCGCCACCTGTCCACCAGCCCCTTCGCGGCTCCCGTCGATCCCGTGATCAAGGAGTTCGCTGTCGGTGACCGCGTCTCCCACGATCGTCACGGCCTCGGGAAGATCATTGGCCAGGAGCCGACGGGTGCGCTTCTCGTCGACTTCGGAGCCACCCAGGTCCGCGTCCTCAGCCCGTACAAGGGGATGCACAAGCTCTGACCGCTCGTTTCCCCGAATCCGCCCCCGGTGCCTCGCGCCAGGGGCGGTTTTCTTTGCCGTGCCTACGATGGCCCCATGTCCGAACGCGAGGGAACCTCAACAGCGAGTGTTGTGCACCAGCGCACCCCCGGCGCTCCCGAGCTCGCCGCCGCGGCCGGTGTGTTCGCGCTGCTCGCGGATCCGACCCGACTGCATCTGGTGTGGCTCCTGACACGCGGGGAGTCGGACGTCGGCGCCCTTGCGGAGGCGTGCGGCGCGGCCCGGCCCGCGGTGAGCCAGCACCTGGCCAAGCTGCGTCTCGGCGGACTTGTCCAGCACCGC